>NZ_DATMRL010000708.1:0-3554 GCF_035566355.1 Pedobacter sp. | reverse complement strand
TAGTTCTTATTTGATTATATGGCTGGTTCTTGCTGACTTAAACAATGAAAACTTCCCAGACCCCAGATAATATCTGTTGAATCTATACCGACTACTTTTCTGTCTGGAAATGCTTTTTGAATAATATCCAAAGCTATCGGATCATTCACATCTCTGAAAGTAGGTACTACAACAGATTTATTCGCAATATAAAAATTAGCATAAGAGGCTGGTAAACGTGTATCCTCATAAATTACAGGTGAAGGCATGGGCAGCTCGATAATGTTCAGTGGCTCGCCATTGAGCAAACGCATTTCCTTCAGCGCTTCCAGATTTTCCTGTAACAGAAGGTAGTTTTCGTCCAGCGGATTACTTTCTACAACAGTTAATACCGTATTCTCGTTCACAAATCTGGTGATATCGTCAATATGTCCATCGGTGTCATCTCCAACGATCCCATCTCCGAGCCATAATATTTGTTCGGCGCCATAAAAAGACTTTAAATAGTCTTCTATTTGTTCTTTATTTAAATGAGGATTACGGTTTTCATTTAATAAACATGCGGTTGTTGTTAAAATAGTGCCTGCACCATTGAATTCTACAGAACCACCTTCCATCACAATATCGGGGGTGTATAAAGACAGGTTGAAATGTTCTGCGATCTTGGTCGGAATCACATCGTCAAGATCAAATGGCGGATATTTACCACCCCAGGCATTATAACCCCAGTCTACAACGGCTTTCTGTCTAGCCTCAGCATTCAACAAAAAAGCAGGTCCGTGGTCCCGGCACCAGGCATCATTTGTAGGATGAAAATAGAATTCAATATTAGATAAGTCTGCTCCAGCCTTTTCCAGTTCAGCAACAGCAAAAGCTTTCGTGGCTTCATCATTAATATTAATCCGTACTTTCTCTCCTTCTGCTACGATTTTTATAAATGCGCAATAAGGTGCATAAATTGTTTCTATCTTTCCTGGCCATGACGCTTCTTTATGCGGCCAGCTTAGCCAGGTCGCTTCATGCGGTGCCCATTCTGCAGGAAAAGCAAACCCTGCTTGCTTTGGGGTATCCTTAAATAGATTCGTCATCTATATATCTTTTTGTAATTTGTGAATAACTATCAATTCGTCTGTCTCTTAAAAAAGGCCAGTGCGTTCTGTAGCTGTCTGACTTGGACAGATCCAGTTCTACTACTTTTAATTCTTCTGCATTGTGGGAAGCCTGGTATAAGAGGGTTCCAAATGGATTGGATACGAAAGATCCACCCCAGAACTCCACTCCAGCCTCTTCACCAACACGATTAATGCTAACCACCGGGACACCATTAGCAATTGCATGGGAGCGCTGTATAGTTTGCCAGGCATTGTATTGTTCCTTATTGGTTTCACTGTCCTGTGTTGTTGCCCAGCCTATTGCGGTTGGATAAACCAGGAAGTCTGCCCCCATTAATGCAGTTAAGCGGGCCGCTTCGGGATACCACTGATCCCAGCATATTAAAACTCCGATCTTCGCGAATTTTGTTTTGAATACTTTGTAGCCTAAATCACCCGGCGTGAAATAGAACTTTTCATAAAAGCCAGGATCGTCCGGAATATGCATTTTACGATACTTACCCAAATAAGTTCCATCAGCATCTAAAACTGCAGTTGTATTGTGATACAATCCTTCAGCTCTTTTTTCAAACAGAGAGGCCACAATGACCACATTCAGTTCAGCTGCTACTTTAGAAAGCACATCTGTTGACGGGCCCGGAATCGCTTCTGCAAGTTTAAAGTTCTCGTAGTTCTCTTCGTCACAAAAATAAAGAGAAGTAAATAGTTCCTGTAAACAAACTACTTGTGCACCTTGTGCTGCTATCTCCCGGATTTTAACAACCGCTTTATCTAAATTTTCCTGTTTATTACTGGTACAGCTCATCTGCACCAATCCAACTTGTACTTTAGCCATTCTTCAAAAAATTATACTGCAAAGTTAACCAAAAAGGTCGAAGCTAAAAGGATAAACCTGAAAGCCTTGACCAGCTCAGGAGAAATCGCATCCTCAACGGATTTATAATTACAATCCATTATATTTTATGAAAGATGATGATATATATTTGTTTATTTACTTTAAAATTAATCATAAGGAAAATAAACACCGCAAAAGAAAAAACACGTATTTAACTGTATTCCAGTTAAAAAAAGAGAAAACACCGATTTATTTAAGTTACCTTGTCTTTTGTACTTTATCAAAAGTAAATCTTAATAAAAAAATAAATAAGAATTTGTTTCTTTTTTATTTTTTTATTAAGTTTAATCAACATAACCAAATATAGTTGATTAGATATGCCTGCGCCTACTGAAAAAAGTCAACAACTGAGAGCAGAGATCATTAAAGAACTCTACCATAAAAAAGTGCTCTCTCTAAAAGAATTAAGTGAACTTACTAAGAAAAGTTTACCACTGGTTACCTCTGTGGTGAATAGCCTCATCGAAGAAGAGTACATTATAGAGCAAGGGTTAGCGCCCTCCACAGGAGGACGAAGACCACATCTATTCTTATTAAATCATCAAAAACAAAAATTCCTGGCGGCTGTAGCCATGGATCAGATGATCAGCCAAATGGCAATCTATGACCTTTCCGGACAGTCCGTTTATGGTGTACAACAGATTAATCTGGATATATCGTCGCCAGAAGCGACAAATATTTTAACAGATTTTATAGAAAAGAACCTACAGCAGTCTGGACTGGATTATAAAGATATCTTAGGTGTTGGAATTGGTATGCCAGGATTCGTTAATGAAGCTGAGGGCGTAAATGAATCTTATTTAATTGCGGAAGGCTCCAATCTTCGGGATCTGCTTACTCAAAGATTAAAATTACCTGTTTACCTAGACAATGATTCCAGTTTAATAGCAATGGCTGAACTGCGCTTTGGGGCTTCTGTTGGTAAAAAAGACGTTATGGTGGTTAATATCGGATGGGGTACTGGCCTTGGGATTATTGTTGATGGAAAACTCTATAGGGGTAGTACAGGATATGCTGGCGAATTTAGCCATATCCCATTGTCAAATTCCAACAACTTGTGTGCCTGCGGTAAAAGGGGCTGTCTGGAAGTAGATACTTCTCTTCTGGTGATGGTAGATAAAGCAAAAAAAGAGATATCCGGTGGAGCCGCATCCAGTATGAAGCAATTGTTTAATGACAATGCGAAAGAGGCGGCCGAACATTTCCTGGATGCAGTAGTCAAACAGGATCCATTGGCTGTATCCATATTGTCGGGTGCTGCTTTCCAGATTGGAAAAGGATTGGCCGTACTGATCCATATTATGAACCCGGAACAGATTGTTTTAAGCGGAAGAGGGGCCCGGGCGGGGAAAATGCTTTTACCCTCTATACAGCAAGCTATTAATGAGTTTTGTATTCCAAGAATTTCTGAACAAACGCAGATCGCCTTGTCAAAACTCGGGGAACAGGCAGAATTGCTCGCTGCAGCAAGTTTACTGGTAGAAAAAAGTCAATTTAACTAACAACATAATCAAAGTTAAACCAATGCCTATGCAAAAATAAAACTCAGCGACACATCCTATCTGTTA
>NZ_DATMRL010000707.1:0-9279 GCF_035566355.1 Pedobacter sp. | reverse complement strand
GTTGCGGATAATTTACATGGTTTACAATCGATACTGACTAAACTTTATAAAACTATGATGCCGCGTTGTAGTCAATTAGTCGATGTTGGAAGAGGAATAGCCGGTTTTGCGGCGACTTGGTGGATAGGATCTAGGGTGTGGAAGTCAATTGCTAATGCAGAGCCTATTGATTTTTATCCTTTACTCAGACCTTTTGCAATTGGACTTTGTATCACTTTTTTTCCTACAGTGATGTTAGTAATTAATGGTGTATTACAGCCGACTGTAGACGCAACCGAATCAATGGTTCAAACTTCAAATGAGGCTGTAGAGAAGCTATTAAAACAAAAGGAGGATGCTATAAAAACCACAGATATATGGAAAATGTACGTCGGAAATAATGATCAGGGGGATAAACAAAAGTGGTTGAAATACACCCATGGAAAGACAGATAAGGATCCAGATATAAAAGAGGGGTTTATTAATGGGTTTACTTCTGAGATGAGTTTTCAATTTTCAAGACTTAGTTATCAATTTCAGAACAATGTTAAAGCTTGGATAAGTCAAATTCTTCAAATACTCTATGAAGCCGCAGGACTTTGCGTAAATACAATTCGAACATTCCAAATGGTTGTTCTAACAATTTTAGGTCCGTTGGTATTTGGTTTAGCCACATTTGACGGTCTTCAACATACACTTACGGCTTGGCTGGCAAAATTTATCAATATTTTTTTGTGGTTACCGGTCTGCAATATCTTTAGTACCATTTTAGGCATGATTCAGGAAGAAATGTTAAAACTTGATCTTAGCCAGTTAGCTGTTAGAGGAGATACTTTTTATACTTCCACAGATTTAGCATATATGATTTTCCTGATCATTGGAATTGTTGGGTATACTACTGTACCAACTGTGGCAGGATATATTGTGAATGCTGGGGGTGCAGGTCCATTGGTACAAAAAATGACTAGTATGTTAAGTATGATGTCTCCGGGTTCGGCTGTAGGTGGGTTGCGTAGTGCCGTTGATGCGAAGAAAAGTTTTGATGATGGGAAAAATCATGGATGGGGTACTGGACTTTCAGGTGGCTTAGGTAGAGCGTTAGGAGGCCAATCAGAGAGTGAACATCAAAAGAAAAAAATAGCTGGCAACTCTGATAAGTAACTCTTAACGGTTTATAATAATTAAATGTAAAAGTAAAGAATTATGATTTTTAATAAAATGAAAAATCTGGATACTGCATTCCGTAACATACGGACATTTAGTGTCATTTGTATTTGTGGAAGCTTTATTCTTTGTTGTTTTGTCGTCTATAAAAGTTATTCTTTGGTGGGAGCGACCCAAGCCAAGATTTATGTATTGGCTAATGGTAAGGCTTTAGAAGCCTATGCTTCTGATAGAAAAGATAATATACCAGCGGAAGCGAAGGATCATGTTAAGACCTTTCATCAATTATTTTTTACCCTTGCTCCTGATGAAAAGGCAATTAATTCAAGCATTGGAAGAAGCCTTTATTTAGCCGACGCATCTGCTAAAATTGCCTATGATAATTTAAAAGAAGGTAATTATTACAGCAATATTATTAGCGGAAATGTAAATCAAACCATTAACGTGGATAGTGTTTATATCGACATAAACCAGTATCCTTATTTGTTTAGATGTTATGCCACACAACAACTCACTAGGCCTACCTCTGTAGTGATACGTAACTTGGTTACGCAAGGCCGTTTACGAAATGTAACAAGATCGGAGAACAATTCCCACGGCTTTTTAATAGAGAAATGGGAAACGATAGATAACAAAGATTTGTCTGTGAAAAAGAGATAGCGATGTCAAATTTATTTAAGAAAAGTAGGGAAACTGAGACTGAAGACAAGTCTGCTAGGGAAGATCGGATTGCAGGTTTAATTGCTGCTAAGATTATCGAATATCAAATGGCCATGGCTAAATGGATGAATCGAAATTTCGAAAAATTATCTCTGTTGGAAAAGAAAATGATATTCTGTTCAGTTGGGCTGGTTGTTGGTTTGTACTGTTCATTTTTAGTGTTTTCAAGTTTTTTTATGCCAACGAGTATGCCATTAAAGTTTGCTGTTTCAAAAGAAAGAGAATTTAAAAAGCCTTTTTTTCAAGAAAAGCAGATGGCTCCAGATTCAAATATACTTGATCGATTAACTCAATTTGAAACATATATGAAAAATTTAGAAAATACGCCGGCGGGAAGAATAGAAAGGGCGGATATTTTACGATCGCACCCTGGATTGATGGATAGCTTACAAACGTTAAAGAAATTTTATCAAAGAAAATGATCTATTTTTTAGATCAATAGTTACAGAACCTTTAAAAAAACTATAATTATGAAAATTACCGAAAAACAAACTCATTCAAAAGCATATTTGAATCATCGTAAATTTCTTTTAGTGATTCCTTTCTTGGTCGTACCGTTTGTCACTATGGGTTTTTGGGCATTAGGAGGTGGCAAGGGGGAGGTAGAGAAAAAAATTGAACCTGTTAAAGGTATAAACTCAGCTTTGCCAAATGCAGATTTATCTGCCGATAGTACCCTAGATAAAATGGCGTTTTACGATCTGGCTCAAAAGGATTCTCTTAAAAAAAACAGGGAAGACGAGAGAGATCCCTACTACGGAACTGGCTTGTCGTTAGTCCCTAGTATGGATAGTTCTCTAACGAAAGGTCCTTCGATCGGAGGAAATTCAACGGTTGGAGACTTTTCAACAGGAAATGGTTTGAGTCATACTGGGTCTAAATACCTCAACATGTCTACGTATAGTGGGGGAGCTTATAATGATCCAAATGAACGCCGAGTGCAGGAAAAATTAGCGGCATTAAACGCATCTTTAAATGAAGCGGCTAAGCCGAAAGAGATTGCTCCTACTCAGGATTCTTATCGGGCTAAAGTTGGCACAGGTGTAAATTCTGGAGATATTGATCGCTTAGAGAGTATGATGAATACCATGCAGCAATCTGGAGTTGGTGGTGATCCAGAAATGCAGCAAATCAGTACCATGTTAAATCAGATTCTGGATATACAGCATCCTGATAGGGTGCAGGAGAAGCTTAAAGAAACATCTCGCAAGAATCAGGGGCAAGTATTTGCTGTTTCTTCAACTGCTAAAAAAAATGCTATTTCCAATTTAGATAATAAATCGGGCAATAGTTTAATTGCACAAAATGGCTTCTTTTCAATCAATGAGCCGATATCGGAAACAAAAGATCAAAATGCAATTGAAGCTGTCATACATGAAAACCAAACTGTAACGAGTGGTTCAATAGTAAAACTTAGATTGATTAATGATATCTATATCAATGGTCAGCTGATACCCAGAAATACTTTTGTGTTTGGCACAGCAAATATCAGTGGAGAACGATTATTGATTGATGTAAATGGACTTCGCTTTGGGAAGTCTTTATTTCCTGTGAAATTGGGGGTATATGACCTGGACGGACTTGATGGGATTTATATTCCAGGGGCAATCAGTAGAGATGTCGCAAAACAATCTGCCGATCAAGCTTTACAAGGGCTTTCAATGAGTGGAAGTTTAGATCCTTCATTGGGCGTTCAGGCGATGGGCGCAGGTATTGAAGCTGCTAAAAGCTTAATGTCTAAAAAGGTAAAACTTATAAAAGTAACTGTTAAAGCAGGTTACAATGTATTGTTAAAAGATGATAAACAAAAATAGATTAGAATTAACCTTAAAATTTACATAGTAACAAATTAAATAAATATGAAAAAGATTAGTGTAGTAGTAACGGTATGTTTAATGTTGTTAACTGGTCATTTATTTGCACAGAACACAAATATTGAGATTACAGATCAGCAAACCCCAATGGTGATGTGGATCTCTACGAATAAAACAACAAATTTTGTTTTTCCTTATGCGATCAAGAGTGTAGATAAAGGTAGTAAGGAGGTTTTGGTTCAAAAGGCTAATGATGTAGAAAATGTACTCCAAGTAAAGGCGGCTAAGCCGGGTTTTGTAGAGACAAATTTGACAGTGATTACTTCTGATGGCCAGTTGTACTCTTTTACCTTAAAATATGCAGACCAGCCTCCTGTAATGAACATTCGTTTTGATGCTAAACGTGTAGAAAAACCAGCTGTGTTGTTTTCTGCAAAAAATGATAACGAAGTAGCGGTAAATCGCACTGCGGATATTGTTGCGACAAAGGAAAGAATGATAAACAATAGGAAGGATAGCAAATTTTCTATTGCGATAAGGCTTGGAGGGTTGTATATAGAAAATGATGTGTTTTATTTTCAGATTGAACTAGAGAATCATTCTAATATTAATTACACTATTGATCAACTCAGATTTTTTATTCATGATTTGAAAAAGTCAAAAAGAACAGCGAGCCAAGAAATTGAGCTAACACCAGTACAAGTGGTTGGAAATAATAAGGTTATTAATGCGAATTCTAAGCAAATCGTGGTTGTTGCGATTCCAAAATTTACTATTCCAGATCAAAAGGAATTGGTTATTCAATTGTTAGAAGCTCAGGGGGGGAGGCATTTATTAATTAATCTTAAAAACAATCAATTGGTAGCTTCAAAGCATCTATAAAAATTTGTATTGGATGATTTGTTAGTGTTTACTTTATAATCTTAAAATTATGAATCAGAAAAATTTTAATTATAATATAGATCAATTGGTCTTTACCGGTTTTGGTCCCAACCAAAATATGCCGGAAGAGCAGTGGAATAAGATGGTGGATGAGATAAAAACGAAAATGATGTCTGGTGTGGAATCATTTACTGCAGAGCATAAAGCTTCTTATGGCCTTGATGATACCACTACTTTATTAGGGTTTAATAAATCTAAAAACAGTGATTTTTATTTTTTTAACTCTTTCCATCTGCATGCTGAACTGAACAATAAAGAGAAAGTATTTACTCAAAAGTTCGATCTCCGGACATTTAAAGAAATTCCAGGACAAGAAAAGCCGAAGAAGAATAGAAATATTACACATAAAGAATCTTATAATCTTCTTGCAGGTAGGTCTATATGCAAACAGTTTCTTGATGAGAAAGGTGGGGCATACGATGTATGGATGGTGGCGAATTTTAATAAGGTTAATAAGCATGGTGATCTTGAAATTACCAAGCTATATCCTGGTAAAAGTTATGATTTTCAGTTTGAAAAGGAGTTATCGAAGTATCCAATCAAGGATTTAGAGCTGGACGTTTCCAGGGACCATTTGTATGATTCTTTAAAACGTGGGAATCAGCAAGCGGTAATTATGGTTATAAGTGGGGAAGAAAAACTTTATCATATTGAGGCTGATGCCCGGAATAAAACTTTCAATGTTTTTGATGATAAGGGAAAAGTTCTTTCCAATGAGCAGCATAGGGAGTTGCAACAAGTTGTTAAGAATAGGCCTTATCATAAAAGTGAATTCGAAACTAAGGATTTGGTTTCAGAACATTCAAAAGGTATTGATGAAGAAGGAAAAAGAGAAAAAAGCACGTTGTATCTGGATGCTGAGGGGAATGATAAAAAGAATAATAGCCAACGCAAAACCATGAAAGTTCAATAAGCGGTAATAAAATTTATTATTTAATCTAGTAAAGATGGCAAAGAAAGAATTAGATCTGGGCGTTCAAAATAGAATTAGACAAAGTTTGGAACAAAGAAATAGTGAGGATAATGCACTGAAGTCCAATTTGGATTCACCAGAGAACGAGACAAAGTTAAAGTTAGAGAGAATTAATTATCTAAATAGCATAACAGCTAAATATGAAGGTAACCTGCAACTTGGTGAGAAGCGTTGGTTGGACCACGTTAAAATTAATAGAGATGCGACGATAAAAGATGTATATAATACGCCTTTAAAAAAGATAGGCAGGTTCTACGGTAAGCTTTTTCCAAAAAGCGTCAGCTCTAAACTTTGGTCTAATGTTACTAAATGGGCTGGCAATCTAAGAGATACAGTTAAAGATAAGGTGAAAAATGGAATTCAATCTTTATCTACCGTTGGTGAAAAGGCAAGGGAAGGAGCCTCTAATGCGATTTCTGGGTTGAGAAATTCTATCCCTAATCATTTAGATAAAATTAAAAATGCTTTAGTTGCGGGGGGAGCTAAGGTTTTTGATTTCTTAGAACGAGCCTTCAACAATATGAATTATAGCAATGTGCCTCAAGAGGGGAAACAGATCCGGGGTCAGGTCGCGATTTACCCTCCATCTGACTCAAAGCCATCCTTATTAAACAAGATGGTGGAGAGAATTGCTGAAAGAGCGCAGTCTCAAAAAAGAGCTTCATGGCAAACTTTTAGCTATGATCAACTTAAAAACTTTCTTACTCAAAAAGGCTATGGAGAAGCAATTCCAGGGTTGCATAGGGCCATTACTAATGGGCAGGAGAGCTTTCAGCTTCAGTGCCCGGGACAAGGAGACTCTTCTACAAGTCATGATTTGAATTTTTCAAAAAACAGAGATGGAAAAATTCAATTTAATTCAATAGTAACGAAAATTAAAAATGAAGATCGTCCTGGGGAATTTAAAGAGCTTAAAGTTCATGTGAACGGGGCTAGAACACCATCTAGTACTGAATCAATCAAACTTTTAGCTGGGGAAACCATATGTCGGCACGAACTGAACAAAAATGGAGAATTGGTTAAGAACCTATATAGCCTAAATGAGTTCGATATGAAACATGATCCCAAAAATGTTAGGATTGATTCTTATACTGCAGATCCAGAACATGTCAGAAGAGTTGTTGAAGCGCTCCCTCATCCTCCTGGAACTACTCGGGAATATAAAGAGAAATTGATTGACTCTTTAACATCTGGAGAGAAACCCTTGGTTCCATTACAAGAAAATGGTACCAAAACAAATGTTTATATGAAAGTTGGAACTGTTCCTGGTTTAATGAAATATTCAGACATTAATAATAAGTCTATGCAATATTCTGATGTGAGAAAGATTATGAATCCTTCTAAAAAGGTTAGCGAGAAAGTAAATCAGAAGAAAGAAGGTAAACGTTACGCAAAGAAAGCCCAAGTACGTCATTAAAGTTTGATTATGGAATTATTTAAACCCCTAGCAGAATTCTTTAGTGCTATACAAAGTGATTTTAGAATTAGTAAAACACATATCGCAATTTATAGCTCGTTACTTCAGTACTGGCAAATGAATGACTATCCCATTCCTATGAAGGTATTTAGCCACCAGATTATGCGAATTGCAAAAATTGAAGCCTGTAGTACTTATCATCGATGTTTAAAGGAATTAGATAGTTTTGGCTATATCAAATATGTGCCTTCTTTTAAGAAGAATGACGCGAGTAGTGTATACCTGCTATTGAATTAAATTTAATTAATTATTCATATAAAAGGAGATTAAAATGAATGAAGATCATTTAGTTACAAAGGATTGCCTTGAGAATTTTAAAACAGTATTTATCAAAGCAATTGAGGATTTATTGAATAGGCGAAGCAATGGTGAATTTCAGAAAACATGGCTCAAGACGGCTGAAGTATGTAAACTATTGGGTATTTCACAAGGTAAGCTTCAAGCCATGCGAAATGCCCGTACTATTACTTTTACCCAAATAGGTGGTAATATGTACTATAATGTGCAAGATATTAATGAAATGTTTGAAGCTAATAAGACTTTAGCACTAAAGGAGCATGGACAACACTCCTAAGCACATAGGGTTTGGTGGCCAAATTCCTCCTTCGTTGCAACACGTGTCTATTTATTTTATTCAAAAGGGTTTCTCGGATAATGATGCTTTGGACTTCTTTAATCATTACGAAAGTAAGAGATGGTTAAATAAAGAGGGTATTTTGATTAAAAATTGGAAAATTACAGCGTGGGAATGGATTTGGTCATCAACTTAAATAAATTCTCTGCCCTTATTACCTTTTTTGTCTGTTGAGTCGAAATATATAGAAACTTAGCAGTGTAATGAATCTGAAATATTTTTCTCTTCATTGGGAAAGTGAACAATTAAAATACAATACCGTTTTTGATGGTGTAACTTTTAATCTATGTGTTATTTATAGATATAGATTATTTTGTGGAGCCTTTATAGGGTGTTTTGATTTCGTTATTACAGCTATTTAATTTTTTGAGTATGAGATATGCTTGATGAAATCAATCAAACCCAATATATAATGCTAAACATCAAAAAAAAATTACTTATCGTTCTCTTGCTCAGTTCAGCTATTGCAAATGCGCAAAGTGTTTATAAAATACAACCTGTGCCCATTCAAAGTAGGTGGGCAAAGGAAGTATCGCCAACAAATGTCTTGAAAGAATATCCAAGGCCACAAATGGTGCGGATAGGCTGGACAAATTTGAATGGACTATGGGATTATGCAATCACTCCTAAAGATGCAGCCCAGCCCGCTGCGTTTGAAGGCCAGATCCTTGTCCCTTATCCATTTGAATCTGCACTGTCCGGAGTGAAGAGAACTTTGTTGCCAACACAGAATCTATGGTATAAAAGGGTTTTTGTAAACCCTTTGAGATCTCGGAATGAAACCGGGATGACGGATAGGGTGCTTTTGCACTTTGGTGCTGTAGACTGGCAGGCTACAGTTTTTGTTAACGGAAAAGAAGTGGGCGAGCATAAAGGTGGGTACGCATCCTTTTCTTTTGACATAACGGATGCGCTGCGATCTGGTTCTAATGAATTGACTGTAAAAGTATTTGATCCAACTGATCAGGGGACAGGTCCTCATGGAAAACAGGTGTTAAATCCTCAGAATATATACTACACCCCTAGTAGTGGAATCTGGCAAACGGTATGGCTGGAAATAGTGCCAGCTGTATCGATTGCAGATTTAATAATGACCCCTGATATTGACAAGGGGGTATTAAACCTTACGGTTAATGGAACTAAAGGTAAGTTTACAGCGACAGTGACCAGCGAGAGCGGGATCCTGAAACTAGTTCAGGGTGACATTGGGGTTAGTATAGCTATTCCCATAAAAAACGCAAAACTCTGGTCTCCTGCAAATCCTTATCTATATGACTTAACGGTAAAGCTGGGAAAGGATGAGGTGAAGAGTTATTTTGGGATGCGTAAGATCAGCATTGGTAAAGATGCAAAAGGTATAGATCGCATCTTTCTGAACAACAAAGCTTATTATAACCTGGGTACCCTTGATCAGGGGTTCTGGCCAGATGGCTTGTATACAGCACCTACCGATGAAGCCCTTGCTTTTGATATTAAGGCCATCAAAGCAATGGGCTTTAATACCATTCGCAAGCACATCAAAGTGGAGCCGGCCAGATGGTATTATTGGGCAGATAAGCTTGGTATGCTGGTATGG
>NZ_DATMRL010000706.1:0-5386 GCF_035566355.1 Pedobacter sp. | reverse complement strand
CTCTCTTTGGGTGCATGTAAAAAATCACTGGAACTGAATCCACTGGATCAGGTCGCAGCCTCAAATTTTTACAAATCGAAGCAAGACTTTGACAGGGCACTTGCGGCTGTCTATTCTTCTATGCAGGGAGAAGCATTTTCTTATGGCATGCCTTTTCGGGACGGCTTTACAGATAATGGCTATAACCAATTTAATTCTGGTAGTGCAAATGATTTTTTGCAGGGAAACTTGAACCCAACAACAGGTGGATACGAAACCGGGATTTATAACGATAGTTATTCCGGAATTACCAGGGTGAACATCCTTCTTAAAAATCTTGCTGCATATACAGGTTCAGATATTAGCGATGCCGACAGAAAGGCCTATCAAGCTGAAGTTCGTTTTATCCGGGCCTATTTCTATTTCCAGTTGTACAGCATTTATGGAGACGTTCCATTGGTTTTAGAGCCATTGGATCTCAGTACTCAAAAACAGCCTAAGGTTCCTGCTGCACAGATCTTAACGCAAATCATTGCTGATTTAGACTTTGGTATAGCGAATCTAAATACGAATGCTTATTATGCCAATGGAGGACATGCTGCATCATCCTCTGCAAAAGCTTTAAAGGCCAGGGTATTGATGTTTTCCGGATACGGATCAACAGGAACTCCTGATCTTACAGTTTTAACACAAGCCAGAGATCTTTGTCTGGACGTGATGAAACAATACAAACTGAGTACTAATTTTGAAGACGTATTCCGCGATGCGACACAAAAGAACAATACGGAAATTATTTTTTCTGTTAACTTTTTAGCACCGAGTAATACGGCGCCATGGGATATGTACTATGGTGACTGGGTAGCTTCCTCTCCTTTAAAAAACTTTGTTAATGATTTTGAATGTGCAGATGGCCTTCCTTATGGTACCTCTCCATTGACGGATACAAGCAATCCTTTTAACAATCGTGATCCAAGATTAAAGAAAACGGTATTTGTGGACTTTGTGGATTTTGGTAATGGTAAAGTACACCATCCGTCAAATCCTCGTCCAACAGGTTATGGGGTGATTAAATTTTTGGAACCGAATAACATCCCTTATGGATTTTCTACACTGAGCCAGCAGGATGCGGTTATCATGAGGTTGGCTGAAGTATTGTTGATGTATGCTGAGGCTCAAAATGAAATAGCCGGACCGGATCAATCGGTTTACGATGCCATGAGAGATTTAAGGGCACGTGTAGGCATGCCCGCATTCCCTGCAGGCTATAATCAAGCACAGATGCGGCAAAGAATACGTCATGAAAGACGTATTGAACTTGCCTTTGAAGGTCTGCGTCACTATGACCTGCTCAGATGGCATATTGCCGGGGATGTTCTAAACAAGGTTACGGATAGTCCGGTTTCTTATCATTTTGAGGATAAGTTTTACAAATGGCCGCTTCCACAAACAGAAATTGATAAAAGCGGAGGCGTACTTGTCCAAAATCCTAATTACAAATAGAATAGAAATTCGCCATGGCAGACTAAAGATCATGGCGAATTTTATTTTTAAATACACACAGATAATTAACAAATCCTCAAATAAGAAATGAAATTTGGAAAGATCCTCCTTAGTTTTTGCATTTTACCCCTAATTATCAGCGCGCAGGAAAAAAAAGTAACTTCTTATGTCAATACTTTTATCGGAACAGGTCCTGTTGATGGGAACAGTTTATCAGGAAATAACTTTCCGGGTGCAGCTGTTCCTTTTGGCATGATACAGTTAAGCCCGGATACAAAAGATGTTCCGGACTGGAATGCTGCTTCTGGTTACGACTATAACGACAAAACCATTGCAGGGTTTAGCCATACTCATTTAAGCGGTACAGGTGCAGCTGATTTTTTTGATTTGTTGCTTATGCCTACTACTGGAAAGATATTTACCACAGCTGGTGACGAGAAGCATACCGCAAGCGGTTACAGGTCTCGTTTCAGCCATGATCAGGAGTCTGCAAGGCCTGGTTATTACGAGGTGAAACTGCTGGATTATGATGTCAATGTGGAACTTACCGCTACCACTCATGCCGGTTTTCACCGCTATACTTATCCTAAGAACAGCAACGGACACGTGGTACTGGATCTGAACCATACCTTGAACAAAAGCAGCTGGTCTACAAAGATTATTCAATCCCAGATCAGGGTGGTAGATCAGCATACCATTGAAGGTTTCAGAATATTGACCGGTTGGGCAAAACTGCGTAAGGTCTATTTCAGAGCAGAATTTTCAAAACCTATTTTAAAGACGTTAATTGTGAACGGTGATAAAGAATATGAAAATGAACCCCTAGTGAACGGAAGTGATTTACGAGCCGTATTTGATATAGATACCAGGGATGGAGAACCACTACTCCTCAAAGTAGGGATTTCAGCGGTGAGCAATGAAAACGCGAAAAATAACCTTCAGACAGAAATTTCCGATTGGAATTTTGATCGTACGGTCACACAGGCAGATTTGTTGTGGGAAAAAGAACTGAGTAAGATCATAGTCGAGGGTTCGGCCAAAAAGAAGGAGATCTTCTATACCAGTTTATACCATGCCTTCCTGCAACCTAATACGATGTCTGATGTGAATGGCGACTATATTGGTACGGATGACGTCACCAGAAATAGCAAAGATGGTGTTTTCTATTCCACTTTTTCTTTATGGGATACGTACAGGGCAGCACATCCGTTGTATACGCTGGTTCAGCAGAAACGAAGTACAGCATTTATTCGCAGTTTATTGTCGCAATACGACACCTATGGCTATCTTCCCATTTGGCAGTTATGGGGGCAGGAGAATTATTGTATGATCGGAAATCATTCTATTCCGGTACTGGTGGATGCGATACTAAAAGGAATAGAAGGAATTGATATAGAACGTGCTTATGAAGCGATTAAAAGATCCTCCATGATATCCCATCTCAATTCACCGTTCCGGATCTGGGAAAAGTATCACTATATTCCTGAAGATTTGCAAACGCAGTCTGTATCTATAACCCTTGAAATGGCTTATGACGATTGGTGTGTAGCTCAGCTGGCTAAAAAGCTGGGTAAAACAGAAGATTACACTTATTTCCTGAACCGTTCCTCTTATTATAAAAACTTATACGATCCTAAAATCAAGTTCTTCAGGGGTAAGAATTCTGATGGAAAATGGATAGAACCCTTTGATCCGCTAAAATATGGATCTAACGGAGGAAATCCTTTTACAGAAGGCAATGCCTGGCAATATTTCTGGTACGTACCTCAGGATATAAATGGGTTGATCACGTTAACGGGGGGAAAGCAGAAGTTTGCAGAAAAACTGGACAAATTTTTCACGCTTGAGGGTGGGCCTGAGGCAACCAATAACAATGCTTCTGGTTTTATCGGGCAATATGCACACGGAAATGAACCCAGTCATCATGTAAGTTATTTATACAATTATGTTGGTCAACCCTGGAAAACCCAGTTTTATACAGCGAAAATTGTAAATGAGCTTTATACCAATAGTCACGCAGGTTATCCCGGCAATGAAGATTGCGGGCAAATGTCGTCCTGGTATGTATTCAGTTCAATGGGATTCTATCCCGTTAATCCAGCGAATGGGATATATGCCATCGGGTCACCTTCATTTGAAAGCGCAGAGATCCACATGGAAAACAAGAAAACATTCAAGATCACTGCAAAAGGGCTTTCTGATCAGGCAGTTTATATTCAGTCTGTTAAATTAAATGGTAAAGCTTACCCCTATACTTATCTTTTGCATAAAGATATTGTGAACGGGGGACAAATGGAGTTTGTAATGGGAAATAAGCCCAATAAGAATTGGGGCGTTAAATTAAATGACAGAATACCAGATCAAATCAATTAAAGAAATATGAACATCGGTACAAAATGTATAAAGGTAGTATTAGGGCTGGTATTTGCCTCTGGCATAGGGAATGCCCAGGTGAGTAAGACTACAGAAAACAAGGGACTTAAAATTTGGGATGATCAGCCTGCAAAGGATTGGATGACACAGGCTTATCCTATCGGGAACGGAAAACTTGGCGCCATGATTTTTGGCGGTACTGAGCAGGAACATATTCAGTTTAACGAGAATAGCTTGTGGACGGGTGATGAGAAAGAGACGGGCGCATACCAGGCCTTTGGGGATATCTACATCGATTTTGACAAGAGTAGGGCCAGTTTGGTTAAGGATTATAAAAGGGTTCTGGACCTTAGCAATGCGCTCCACAAAATAGAATACAAAGAAGGCCACATCAGTTATTCAAGAGAGTATTTTGCAAGTTACCCGGCTCAGGCTATGGTTTTTAGCTATACGGCAAAAGAAAAGAATGCTTATACAGTAACCATCAAACTGAAAGATACCCATGCGGCTAAAACGTACGGACAAAAGGATCGGTTGGAGATCAGTGGCGTTTTAGAAAATGGGTTAAAATATGCAGCTGTTCTGCAGCTTAAGCAGGAGGGGGGAACATTAAGTATGGAGCAGGACAAAGAGGGAAATAAAGAAATCCGGATACAAAAAGCCAACAGTTTCCATATGGTGCTTTCTGCGGCAACCAGTTACCTTAATCAAAGATCGGCCCATTGGAGGGGTGAAGATCCTGAACAGGTTGTTCAGCGCCAGCGGTTGGCTGCAGCAGCTCAAAAATATGGAGAACTAAAGCAAGCTCATCTGAAAGACTATCAAACTTTGTTTAATCGCTTTGCTTTGCAGATCGGTAAAAATGTGCAGCAGGATAATATTCCAACGGTTCAAAGGCTAATGAATTATAAACAGCATCCGGATCCGGGCCTGGAAAGCCTTTTGGCACAATATGGAAGATACCTGCTGATCAGTTCTTCCCGGAAAGGTGGACTGCCTGCCAATTTGCAGGGTCTGTGGAACAACAGTAATAATCCGCCATGGCGCTCTGATTACCATTCCAATATTAATATTCAAATGAATTATTGGCTTGCTGAGCCTACCAATCTTGCTGAATGCGCTGTGCCTTATCTTGATTATATCAATAGCATGAGGGAAGTGAAGAAGCAAAATACACAAGCAGAATATCCAGGGGTGCGGGGCTGGACCGTAAAAACAGAAAATAACATTTTTGGCGGAGAGAGTTTTTTATGGAATACGCCAGGCAGTGCATGGTATGCGCAGGCCCTTTGGGAGCATTATGCCTTTAACCAGGATAAAACCTATCTGCAGAAATTTGCTTATCCCATTTTGAAAGAGGTTAGTGAGTTTTGGGACGACCGCTTAAAGCGCAGGTCAGATGGAGTATTGGTGGCGCCAGATGGATGGTCGCCGGAACATGGACCAAGAGAAGATGGAGTGAGTTATGATCAGCAGATCATATATGATTTGTTTACAAATTATGTAGAAGCTGCAGATTCCTTACATCTAGATC
>NZ_DATMRL010000705.1:0-10164 GCF_035566355.1 Pedobacter sp. | reverse complement strand
ATTCGGGGCTAACGATATCAGGCGCGCTGAAGAAGCGCACAGATCTCTGAGGCCGCCTCATCAACAAGACAAAATTTTCTGAGCAAATTGCAGAGGGAAGGTGGTCCGGGTAGGGTTCAGAACTGGTAGATGCTTGAGAATAATCAGAAAAAATAAAATTATTGTAGCGTTTATGCATTTTGATACGTATTAGTTTTAGAAACTAACCAAAATAGAACCTCTAAAATGAAAAGTAATCTAAATTCCGTTTTCAAATCATTAACTATTGTACTGTCAATTGCATTGTTTTGCCTGGGCTGTAAAAAGAAAGAGCATTCATCTACGGAGTGGGGTGAGCTTGCTACCGCAAAGATGAATGAGATCACCGTGCTTACTGCCAATATTCCCTGCAGCCAGCTCACCGACGTTTCCATTCAGGAAATGGCTTCAGGTTGTTCATCAACATATTACCCGGTTAAAATATCCGATCAGGCAAAATTTGAAAAGCTAAAAAAGGAATACTTTGATCTGTTAAGTGAGCAAACAAAGGCAATGATTAGAGAAGGTTACATCATTGATCCATGTTTCGAATCTCTTTGGATCGCTGAACAACCTATTCGATTAGAATGTAACACCGGTAAAGTGAAGGTCATTACTTCTGCAAATATGAGCATAGAAGAAGCTAAACCTCTTGCCGCGAAGACTTATTTAGAAATTATGGCTATCGTAAATGCCCAGACTTGTACTGATGCGTCCTCCTGGATGCCTGCCCCCTTGATTAAAGATAGACTTATGGATGTAGAATATATCACTTATTTACGGACTCAGGACTATACAGTATTGAAGAAAAAGGTTTCCCTTTACAATGGGTTGAAAACCAGGATTATTCAAGCAGATGGCCCTGCTACTGCTGTTGAGCCTCAAACAAAGGTGGAAAGAATAGATTGCATTAATGGTAAACCTGTAATCAAGTTGACTACGAAATAGTAATAGAGATTGCAATTTTCTAAGCAAACTGAAGAGGGGAGGCTGGCAAGGTTTCCCTGTTTATTCAAAATCTATCCATTTTTTTTCAAAGTACACTGTTGTGGATTGGTTAGTCTTGTTAACTGCCTTTGCTTGTACGAAATTTCCTTTGGTCGATACGTATTTTAAAGTTAAGGAGTCCATTCTGGTATCGTAGTAAGCACCAAGTTTACATCCGAAAGGGTTATTTTGAACATCGTCTGTAAAAATTGAGAATAATATCAGGCGTTCAGATGTGACGTCGGGAGCTGCATAACCAAAAAATCGGTGATCTTTCCTCATATAAGCAGTTAAATTGATGGTGCTGTCACTGCCATCCAAATGAACGTAAGCCTTTGTGACGTCATCGCCTGATGCAATAACGCTTGCATTGTTCGTTTTTTCAATACTGTCAAGCCTGGACGTAAATTCTTTTTTTTGTGCTGGTTTTAGCACTGGCTTTGGCGCAGGCTTGTTCGTGTCAGCAACTACGGTATTCGTGGTGTCTATATGCTTTTTGTTGGTATTCGAATCTTTGTGGATGCAGGCTGAGAGCAGCAAGGTTAATATTGGAATATATAGTATATTTTTCATCGGTCTTGTTTTGAAATACTAGTGGTGAAATTAAAGCAAATGTTCCACCGGATAAAAATAGAGAATTAATATATAATGGTTTATTGACCGATTGTTGTTTTTTTTCAAGCTGTAGACATATTGTAGGCGGATGATATTTGGAATTGACCATGCATACAGGGAGTTTTGTTTCCGTATGATTTATCACTTAAACCCAATTCCCTATGAAAAAATTAACAAGGTCCTTTATCATTTTACTTGTCTGCAATATTGTATTCCTGGCTGAAGCTTGCCGCTTACCGGCATCGCCTGAAAAATATTTTGATGTGACAATGCTGAACGCCAATTCTGTATCCTATTTTGGCAGTGAATATTTTACTAAGATGCTGGGATACCGGGGTAAGCCTCTTGCAGCCGGTCCTGGTGTTGACCAGTATAGTTATGAGCAACAGCTTGGATTTGCTATAAAAAGGGTGGAGAAATACCTGAAAAATATTGATGAACTATTGCCTACAAAGGATACCCAGGCCCTGATTGATGCTTCTAAAGATCTTTTCCAGTTTACACTTGAAAGCTATAAAAAAGACCATCTGCCTATTGCTAAAATGATTGACCGGAAAGCGCCTGAAGATGAAATAACCAAAGCAATGGATGATTTGGACAAAAGGTCATACACGGCGTTTACCGTCCGGTATAATAAGTTATATGAGATTGGAACCCAGTATGCCAAAGACAATGATATAAAACTGATGGAAATGCCTCAGTTTAGCAAGTAATAGAATTTTGCAGCTTTTTTCTGAGGTTTGGATGAAGCAATGACTTTCTAATCATGCATAAAATTATTATTTTGCGTCTATAAATAATTGCGCTCATGGAAGCTTCTCAAATTAAAATTTCTAAACAATTCAGGAAAATGGCTGTCCGGTCCATTGGCGCTATTCTTTTGTTTATGGTTACTTATCTTGTTCTGGTCAGTCTTGCTGTACTATTTGCCTTGGTTTGTGGTTATGCGGCGGTTATGCTGGTAATTTTGAAGGCCATGTTTGCTACCATAATGCTTGGCCTGGGACTCATTAGCCTAGGTATTCTGGTGCTGATTTTCCTAGTGAAATTTGTGTTCAACAAGAATAAAACAGATCGGTCGCATTTAATGGAAATTACAAAGGCGAATGAACAAAAGCTATTTGAATTCATTGCAGAGATTGTTGCTGATGTGAAAACAGATTTTCCTAAAAGAATATACCTTTCTGCCGATGTGAATGCCTCCGTATTTTATGACTCCAGTTTCTGGAGTATGTTCCTTCCGGTAAAAAAGAATTTACAAATAGGATTGGGATTGATGAATGCGGTATCAAAACAGGAACTAAAAGCCATTCTTGCTCATGAATTTGGTCATTTTTCCCAGAGAAGCATGAAAGTTGGAAGCTATGTTTACAATGTAAACCGGGTGCTTCATGATATGCTGTATGATAATGGTTCTTACAGCGAAATGATGGCCAAATGGTCTGGGACAAGTAATTACTTTAATTTGTTTGCAGGGATTGCTGTAAAAATGATCACTGGTATTCAGTTTTTGCTGACGAAAGTATATGAGGTCGTCAATTTGAACTATTTGGGTTTATCAAGGGAAATGGAATTTCATGCAGATGCTGTGGCGGCAGAGGTGGCCGGCTCTCAGGCACTTATTGACTCACTGTTACGGCTGGAGTTGGCGGATCAATCTCTTAATGAAGTTTTTAACTATTATAATACTAAATTCGAAGAGGCCGAGAAAACCGATAATTTCTATCCACAGCAACGTTATGTGATGACTTTTATGGCCACAAAGTATCAGCTGGAGATAGAAAATGACCTTCCCAAAGTAAATCCGGATAGTTACAGCAGGTTCAATAAATCCAAACTGGTTTTAAAAGACCAATGGTCTTCGCATCCAAGTACCCAGGATAGAATTAAAGCCTTGAAATTATTGAATAAAGTACGAACGGTACAGGAACAGGGTATTGCATCTGAATTGCTTATGGACGCTGAAGCGGTTCAGAAACAGTTTACAGCGCGCTTGTTTGATGCAGTTCAATATTCTAAACCTCCTGTTGTACAGGGTTTTTTCGCTTTTCAGGAAGAGTATTCAAAGACCTACAATCAACATGTATTTCCCGAGGTTTATAAGGGGTATTTTAATGAGAGAAACCCAGTTGGTGCGGCTACAGAATCTACGTTTTTAAAACCGACAGTTGAAAGCGATCTGGCTTTGGACGTATTATTTAGTGAGGAAACGTTGGACATGATGTATACTTCAAAGTCTATTGAGGCGGACCTTGCAACCTTGGAGCAAATTGGTTCGGGAGATTTTGTATTGAAATCTTTTGATTATGATGGTCATAAATACACACCTGCTGATTGCCCTGAGATTATCGAGCAGCTGAACAAAGAATTGGAAGTATTGAATGAAAAGCTTGTTCAAAGAGACCAGGATATCTTCTATAGGTTTTATAATAATGCATCCAGTGCCGGTAAATTAATAGAATTCAGGCAAATGCACCAGGACTATCGGCGTGCATTGGATTTGTTTGTTCGGCAGCAGGAAATTTATACTGATCTGGTTAAAACAAGTGCATTTATGCAGGTGAGTATGCCCTTCGAGGAAATTCGGGAAAGCCTTAAAAACCTTAAATGGTCCGAACGTTTTTTTATAGAACAAATTCGGACTATTTTAGCAGAAGAATGGTGTAAAGAAGAGATTGATGAGAAAACCAGGGGAAGATTTGAGCGTTACCTGGAACAGGATTGGAAGTACTTTGCCGGAACCGCGTATTTTGATCATGAACTTGATCTGCTTTTTACTGCAATGAATGATTTTCTAAGAATAATTGCACGAATTCATTATCTGAAGAAAAATTCCTTATTGACTACCCAGCTTGAATATAGTTATTCTTCGAGTTCTTTAGTCTGATTGTTCATCTTGATTACAGCTTCATTCAATTCGCAAACAGAAGTTTCGAGGTGGTCTAGGATAGGAATTAGATTTTCGTGATTGTTTATGGATGGCCGGATCAGTTGAACCAGTGCAGTGAGGTTGGCCAAAGGTCTTCTGATCTCATGGGAGTTTAGCCAGGCAATTTCTTTGAGTTTCTGGTTTTTTAAGAGCAGGCGTTCCCCATATTTTTTTGTGGTATCGATATCCTGGAGCGCTCCAATCATTCTTAAAGGGTTTTGATCCTGATCAAAAAGGATGTAACCCCGGTCAGAAACATATTTGTATGTACCGTCAAAACATTGATAGCGGTATTCTGACTGCCAGGCTGTTCTTTTATTGGCCAGTGCCTGCTCGAAGGAGGCCCATACTCTTGGACGGTCGTCTGGATGGATTCTGTTCATACTCCACTCTGCTTTTACCGGGCTATTGTCTACTTTATAACCGAAAGTTTCATAATACCCGTTCATCCACTTCAGGGCATCATGAACAATATCATAGTCCCAGATCACATCATTGGTTGCCCGTGTTACGGTTTCATAAAGATTTAACTGGTCATTCAGTTTTCTTTCATTGGCCAGTAGTTCGGTTTTGTGTTTGCGTTCGGCTATGAACCTTTTCCCGTAATAGTAATTGAGTGAAAAAAGTACCACAACAGAAGTTGCAATAAGAAATATGAGATTCTTGAAAAAATGCAAGCCCTGGAGATTAACGGAAGGGTATTGATTGTCAATCCAGTTGATGACAACTGCACCTGCCAGGAGCCAGAGACTGCCCAGCAGGAAATACAGGAACACTATTTTTAATAAAGGATATTTTTTCACAGTATGGAAGGATGTTTATTGTAAAAATAAACTTTTATTGGTAGTATTTGTAAATATAGACTGTGAAACTTTGGATGTGTTTTCTAAAAAATTAAAGAGAAAGTTGTAGCAAAGCCTTTTCTGCTTCTTCAAGCTGGTGTTGAATTTCCTGTACTGCAGACTTGGTCTGGAGTTTTAAATTGGGAACCAGGTTTCTGTAATAAGTTATACCTTCCTGCAACTGAGCAGAAAATTTGCTGAAATAGCGGGCTTTCTTATCGCTCAATAATTCCAGGTGGGAGGAGATGTCTTTTTTCAGATAATCAATATAAAGGTTAAGTTCATTGATGAACAGGTTCGGCCTTTTTGCAGTTGCAAGGAGGTTTTCGCGTCCGTAAATATGACCGATCATTTCTGAAAGGCTGTACTTTCCCGAAAAATAGGCCAGATTAGGACCCGGGCAAATGCTTACTGCTTTACTTTCCCTTGGCTTCAGTAATCCGTCTTTTATATAAGCAGAAGCACAGAGTCCTTCGCACAAGCATACTTTTTCTGTAATAGTTTCAAATTGCCTGCGGTAGTCTTTTTCCTCAAGTTCCATGCTTTGCAGTTGTTCAATCTTTAGGTGCTGGTATTCTCTTGAAGCGGTACAAATGGGCTGCGCAGTGAATTCTGTATTGGTGCAGAGGTATTTTTTCTTGCATGGACTGCCAGGCCTTCCTTTTTCAATACGCTGAAGTCTCAGTTCCTCCGCGGTGCTTTTGCGGAAATTATTAAACAATACACCCAGAGGGGAGGAATTACTCAGGTAGTAGTCTTTTTCTTCTGCAGTAACCAGTGCTTCCAGGGTATCCTGATCTACATTGGTGGCTTCAGGTACGAGGAGGAAAGGGCTTCCCCAGCCGGCAGCATCAAGCTGATAATAGCTGAGCAGGAATTCATGCTCTTCAGCTGTTCCTATTCCGCCTTGCACCGTGATCCGTTGTTGTGGCTGCTCATTAACCGGGATGCTTTTTTTCTGCAGAGCTTCTGTATAGATTTCCCAGAGTTCATTGGCCAGGGACGTACGGTTCTGTTTAAACTCCTCCAGGATCGGGCCCATCAGTAAACCATCGGTGGCAAAGGCATGTCCACCACAGTTGAGACCAGATTCTACCCTGAATTCAGCAATCCAAAGACCTTTTTTTGCTAGTATTTTGGCTTGTAGGTACGCCGAACGGTAATCACTTACCTTAAGGATGATTTTCTTTGTGAATTGGCCATTTACAGGATAAAGGTCCAGGCATTTTTCCATATAGGCATACAGGCGGGGGTTTAATCCGGCAGATATAATGACTGAAGAATGCAGCCGGCTGTTTACAAAACCACGCATGGCGGCAATGGCATCGGTAAAATCATCACCCGCATATTCCTGCTGCGCATTGTAATTGGCTTTATCTACTTTAGACATAATGTTCACATCAATGGAACCGGGTCTGATCTGTTGTTTAAGTTCCTGTTCCAGATGGGATTTTAACATACCGTCTTCCATGTTTTTTAAAGAGGTATACTGAATTTTGAGCGGTGAATATTCTGGTAACCACTCAAAATAAGTAGACAATGTAGTTCCTTCAGTAAAATCCTGTTGTCTGATCTCATCAAATTGTTGGGTTACCAATTGTTCCAGCAGGTTCAGATAGGCGGTGATCCTTTTGGCCCTGGAGTCTGGTTCATTTGGCCCTATAAAGTGGTAAGGCAATTGATTGCAGTCCGAATGGTACTTTCTCATGCGTTCTGTAAGTTCGTCATCTACAATGGAAACAACGGAAGATATGCCATATTTAGCTACTTTTAAAGGGGTGTCTATAGAATAGCCCAGGCCAAGAACGGGAATGTGGAAAGTATGTGTTGTCATATTCATTTATCGGATTGATGTGGCAAAGTACCAGACAATTTTTAGGTTAAAATATGATGGGGATCATGTTTTAGTTTTGATCGTAATCAAAATCAGGGGCATAAAAATTGATATATTTGTAAAAAAAGGTTTATGGAAAAAGCAAGGCTCTTAAATGCGATCATAGAAACAGCGATTGATGGAATTATTACAATTGATCAGCATGGAATAATTGAAAGCTTAAATCCTGCGGCCTTAAAATTATTTGGTTACGGTTTAGACGAAGTGGTTGGCCACAATATCAAAATGTTGATGCCTGAACCTGATAAGGGGGCGCATGATGGTTACCTGGACCGTTATGAACATACTGGTGAAAAGAGAATCATTGGAATAGGACGTGAAGTAAGGGGACTCCGGAAAAACGGTTCAACCTTTCCATTCCGGCTCGCGGTAAGTGAAGTGCAGTATAAAGAACGCAAAATTTATACGGGTTTTATCCATGATCTTTCTAAGGAAAAAGAAGCTGAAGAGCGTTTGCGCGAATATGCCGCAGAACTGGAAGAGCTGGTGGAAGAGCGGACCAAATCTTTAAAGAAGACGGTGGTGGCTTTGAGAGAAGCCAAGGAGGAGGTGAGTCTTTCCCTGGAAAAAGAGAAAGAATTGAACCAGATGAAGAGCCGCTTTGTGTCTATGGCTTCTCATGAGTTCCGTACACCGCTCAGTTCTGTACAACTCTCCGCCTCCCTGATCGAAAAGTATGCCCAGCCTTTTCAAAATAAACATATTGAAAAACATGTCAGTAAAATCAAAAATGCAGTAGGTAACCTGACCACCATACTCAATGATTTTCTGTCTTTGGAAAGATTAGAGGCAGGCGGGGTAGAACCTACCTTCAGTTCATTTGACCTGGTTAAACTGGCCGAAGAGATTACCGAAGAGATGCAGATGATTGCCAAACAGGATCAAAATATCATTTACCAGCATACCGGACTGGAAAGCATGGTAATGCTGGACCAGAACCTGCTGAAGAATTGTATGATTAACCTGATTGGAAACGCCATAAAATATTCAGGAGAAAATACCTTTATTGAATTCAATACAGAGATCAATGAAAACCAATGTATTGTAACGATAAAAGACAATGGTATTGGTATTCCTGAATCTGATCAGATTCATCTGTTTCAGCCCTTTTTCAGGGCGAACAATACAGGTAATATTCCTGGAACCGGACTGGGATTGAATATTGTTCTGCGTTATGTTACCTTGATGAGGGGAGAAGTACAGTTTAATAGTATAATTAATAAAGAGACAACATTTATACTTTCTTTTAATAAATAGATGGGGAAAACAAAGATTCTGGTTATAGAAGACAATAATGATATACGGGAAAGTGTTGGAGAGATCCTAGATCTTGCCGGCTATGAAGTACTGGAAGCCAACCATGGAAAGACTGGTGTCGATTTAGCTGTACAGCATCTTCCCGACCTGATCCTCTGCGACATTATGATGCCTGAACTGGATGGCTACGGTGTGTTGTATATGCTCAGTAAGAATCCCAATACTTCTGCTATACCTTTTATTTTTCTTACTGCCAAGGCAGAACGGCTGGACATGAGAAAAGGAATGGAAATGGGGGCCGACGACTACCTCACTAAACCTTTTGACGATATAGAGCTGCTCAATGCCATTGAAAGCAGGTTGAATAAGAGAAATAAACAACAAGCCTTTTACAGCAAATCTCTTGATCAGATCAGTGGTCTGATCAGTGATAAATCTGGATTGGGAGAATTGAATAAGCTGATTGCCCAGCGAAAGGTAAGGCATATAAAAAAGAAACAGGTTATTTATTATGAGGGGGATTCAGTTCAGGGAATTTATCTGGTGATCACAGGAAAGGTGAAAACCATTAAATTGACTGAAGACGGCAGACAGCTGATGACTGGCATTTACGGGGAAGATCAATATTTTGGAATTCCTTCTTTATTGTTGAATGAACCTTACGCTGAGAATGCAGAGGCGATGGAAGATACCACCATTTGCATGTTGCCTAAAGATATGATGGAGGAACTTTTGAACCAGTACCCGGATATCGGACGTCAGTTTATTAAGATATTATCTAATAATTTATTGGATAAAGAAGAGCAGCTCATGCAACTGGCTTATCACTCTGTACGCAAAAGGTTGTCGGAGGTATTGATCCGTCTGTCCAAACAGGAACAGTCTGATGACCCGCTTTTATTGCGGGTGTCCAGAGACAATCTGGCTGCACTTGCAGGAATGGCTACGGAAACTGTGAGCCGTATCCTGAGTGATTTTAAAGATGAACTGATCATAGAACGTAAAGGTAGTCAGATCCAGATCCTGGACCTTAAAAGGCTCCGTCAAATGAAAAACTGATGAATATCATTTTAATGGTTGATTAAACTCATTCTAATCAAAGGCTGCTGCGCTTAATTTTGATGTCATAAAATATCAAGCATGAGAGCAGTAGCCTATAGCATCAAATCTTCTGAAAAAGAACCTCTTGCGATCGCTAATCGCAAAAAGCACGACATTACCTTAATTTCGAATGCGCTAAGTGAAGATACCGTTGTTTACGCAGAAGGTAAAGAGGCCGTTATCGTATTTGTGGATGACGAGGTATCGGAAAAGGTAATCAACCGGCTCGCCGATCTGGGCATTAAATATATTGCGACACGTTCCACTTCTGTTGAACATATTGACAAACAGGCCGCGGTAAGCCGGAACATCCGGATTGCCAATGTACCTGCTTCAATTCTTAAAGAGGACTCTCAGGAGGCTTTGTCTATGGCCCTGGCTGCAGAAACAATCCTGAACCTGGACAAGTGGCAGCGCAAAAAATGCTTAGGTTCTTCCTGCGTTTGCTCCCGGGCCTGTGACCAGCATTCTGACTTGTTTGACTCTTCCAAAGAAGATGATCATGAAAACTAAGCTATCCG
>NZ_DATMRL010000704.1:0-7686 GCF_035566355.1 Pedobacter sp. | reverse complement strand
CTTTAAGTTTGAAATTCTTAATAAATTCATAGTCTGCAAATGCATTGGCAAACAAGCGAAGGTTAGTGATGGAGTTTGTATTTAAAGTAGCCGCTGCTATCGGATTACCCAATGTGTTTGTATAACCCGCCGGACTGTTTTGATAGGTGAATGCACCGTTACTGTCATAAATTGGAACACCTGGATTGATCCTTAACGCATCAAGCAATGTGCCTCCACCTGCACCGCCTGTTGTATTTACATTAGCCAGATTTTGCTTATCATAAGAGATCTGGGAATTCAAGCCGAAATTAATTTTTTTACTTATTGCCCTGCTAAAATTGTACCTCATTGTTCCCCGTTGGTAACCGGAATTTAAGATAATTCCCTTTTGGTCGAAATAGTTAAAACTCAACAGATACTTTGTTCCATCGGAACCACCCATCATAGAGATATTTGCATTTGTGATGGGTGCCGTTCTAAATAATGCTTTCTGATAGTTGGTTCCTTCACCTAACGCATTGATCTGGTCTTGTGTATAGGGGATAGGTGTTTGTGTTGTGTTGTTTTGATTCAAATAGGCGGTTACCTTATTCAGATAAGTAGCAAACTCACTGGCATTCATCATGTCAAGCGTTTTACCTACTTTTTGAAAGCCGGAATAGACATCAGTATTGATTACATTTTTACCACCTGATCCAGACTTTGTGGTGATAATAACAACCCCGTTTGCTCCCCGGTTGCCATAGATAGCGGTAGATGAGGCGTCTTTTAAAATGTCTATAGAAGCGATATCATTTGAATTCAGTGCGGTGATATCTGCACCTGCATAACCATCGACAACGTACAAAGGATCACTGCTAAAATTGATAGAATTTGTTCCTCTTACACGTACGCTGAATGAGGCTCCGGGCTGCGAATTGGTTTGCGTTACCTGTACACCACTAACCTGACCCTGTAACATTTGGGCTGTTCCAAAAACAGGTGTTTTCTCTACATTGGTTAAACCAACGGAGGCAACGGAACCGGTTACATCTTTCTTTCTCTGAGTGCCATAACCTACTACAACCAGTTCGTTCAGGTTTTTGGAATCTGAAGTTAATTGTACATCGATTTTAGTCTGATTTCTTACCGTGACCTCCTTTGGACTAAAGCCTATAGAAGAAACAATTAGTACAGAGTTAATGTCTGGAACTCCAATGGAATACCGGCCGTTAACGTCAGTAGATGTCCCTGTATTTGTACCTTTTACTTTGATACTTGCTCCCGGCAGTGGGAGATGGTTTTCATCGGTAACTGTTCCTGTTATAGTGATTGTTTGCTGATTGCGGGCTGCGTTAAACGTGATACCATTGTCCAATTTACCACGTGCAGGATCAGGAGCCGGCTTGGCCCATGCATTTCCAATCAGGGGTAAACTGAAAACAATTTGTAAAAACGCAACCTTACATACTTTCGAATGTAAAAGTCTTGATTTCATGATTTTAGGTGATAAGTTTTTTAATCTTTTTGTGTTAGTGTTGTTGGTAATCAACAAAGACTATGAGCCGTTCGTTATTTTCATAAGGCTTTGAATTTGGTAAATATTTAGGTTAGAATGTATCAGGACTTATAGGGTCCATAGTCAAACATAAGTTGATTATTTGAACAGTTTTCAAGTTTTAACCAGTTTATTTACGGAATCGTTTCCGCCAGATGCAAAATGGATCCTGGGAACTGTGCTATAAAAATCTTAAGCCCAGCTTATTAATTCATCTAAAAAACCGATCTGACGTTCGTTGATCTTCAACCGGGCTTGTGTAAGATTAAACCACTCCGCCCGGTCTATTTCAGGAAATGTTTGAACCTTGCCCGATTTAGGAGGCCATTCCAGGTCAAACATATTACAAACCACATTAGAGGTATCCAGTTCTCCAGATACCGCCCAGCAATATACTGTTTTGCCACCTTTTTGAATTATTGGACTTAGTTCCTTAAAGTCTCCCGAAGGGGTATAGCCTGTTTCTTCTTTAAATTCCCTTAAAGCGGTCTGCAACAGATCCTCGTCTTTTTCAGGCTCTCCCTTGGGAATGGTCCACCAGCCTGCATCCTTATTTTTAAAGAAAGGCCCACCTGGGTGCACCAATAAAACCTGGATCTGACCCAGATTCTTTTTGTATAGTAATATTCCTGCGCTGGTTTTGCCCATTTACAAATATATTATACTTCTGATGGTTTATATCCTGTTATATTTTATATTAGCACAATAAAATCACTTCAATTTATCCATGGACACCCTGCCAGAACAAAATGGTCTCTCAATTGTATCCAACTTTAAGGCAGGAAATGAGAGCGCATTTGATGTGATCTTCAATCATTTGTACAGTCCATTATGTGTGTTTGCCCAAGGAATCGTAAATGATCACTTTGCTGCTGAAGATATAGCACAGGAAGCTTTTGTGAAACTCTGGGAAAAACATGCTGACTTTGATCATTTCCCATCTATACGTTCTTTCCTTTATATCACGGTAAAAAATGCTGCTTTTAATTTTCTGGAAAAGGGTAAGGTAAAGCAGAAGCATCAGGATTATGTACTTCAACATGATCTAAGTGTTGAAAGGAGTATTCTTCATGGTATTATAGAGGCAGAAGTTCTTCATAATATTGTTTCGACTATTGAGACTCTTCCCGAGCAATGTCAGCGTATTATAAAAATGACTTTTTTAGAAGGCCTTAAACCTAAAGACATATCGGCTAAACTTGGTATTTCGGTGAGTACAGTCAACAATCAAAAAATGAGAGGTTTATCCCTGTTAAAGGAAAGACTTACTCAACGGGATTTCTTATTTTGTGCAACTGTAATTATTCACGGTTTCTGGAAATAATAAAAATATTTTAAAATCCTTTAGATAAAATAAGGGGCGTTCCTGTTCTATATACAAAACAGGTACCTCATATGGAAGAACAGAAAGTTCAGCATTCCTTTAAAATTGCTGGCTTAATTACAAAATACATGAATAAGAGTCTTGAACCGGAGCAGCAGCAAGAGCTGATGCAATGGATCAATGACGACCCTGCCAATGAAAGCCTGTTTAAAAAATTAAATAGTGAAGACGCGCGGGAGCATTATTTTTCCAGTCTTAAGACCTTTCCGGCAACAAATGCATTGGTTAAGGTAAAAGGCAGGATACATAGCGCACCCAAAGTGTTGAAAATGGGAAGATCGAAACAGCAATGGTTGTACGCATCTGTAGCTGCAGTGTTGTTGCTGATTTCCGTTGGTATCTGGTTTATCATAGTAAAGAAAACAGACGATGAGGAACTTCGCTATGCCACGGCGAATATTTCGCCAGGAAGAAGTGTGGCTACGCTCACATTATCTAATGGGAAAAAGATCAGTCTTGACAGTATAGCAAACGGTAGGTTCGCGGAACAAAGTGGTATTTCTATTAGTAAAACAAAGGACGGAAATCTTGTTTACCAGATCACCGACCAGCCAACCGGCATAAGTAATGATCAATTCAACAGTATAGAAACTCCAAAAGGTGGAACTTACCAGATCAATTTACCGGATGGTACTAAAGTATGGCTCAATGCTGCGTCTTCGCTGAGATTTCCTTTACATTTTTCTCAAAAGGAAAGACGCGTTGAATTGACCGGAGAAGGGTATTTCGAAGTCGCCAAAGACAAAACCAGGCCATTCTTCGTTAAGAATGAGGCTCAGGAAACCAAAGTTCTGGGTACGCATTTCAATATCAATGGATACAGTGACAATACATTTGTACAAACTACACTGATTGAAGGCTCAGTTCAGGTTTCCGGTTTTTCGAAGGCATCACATGCCGGGCATGTGGTCTTGAAGCCTGGCCAGCAATCGGAGTTAAATTCGGAAAAACTTTTGGTAAAACCTGCTAATCTTCAGGAAGTGATGGCCTGGAAAAATGGAAACTTTCTTTTTGATGCCATGGAGTTAACCAATATACTTAAACAACTCAACCGCTGGTATAATATCAGTGTCGATTATAGTGGTGTTCCAGATCTTCGCCTCACTGGTTATATATCAAGGAACGAGTCTCTATATCGTGTTTTACAGATGCTTGAAATTACTGCAAATGTGAAATTTAAAGTGCAAAATAATGTTTTAAAAACCTCGATTAAAAAATAGATGCCTATGTAACAGCGATACTATAGACATGCCGGAAACTCTTAAGAAGAAATTTCCAGAAAAATAAACCGGCTGCGCAGCCACGCAGTCCGGTTCTATTAAGGCAGTAAGACAGCAATTAAACGCAAATTCAACTAAACAATCAACCACCTTAACCTTCCAAAGATATGGAATTCATTATTCTATGCAATAACCTGCATGGCCCAAAGAAGAATGGCCGGTGCCTCCGGTTTTTAAAATCTAAAACGATTTTAATTATGAAACTCACTGCAATCATTTTAACCATCGCTTGTCTGCAGGTCACTGCAGCTGGCTATTCCCAGCAAGTTACCCTCTCGGAAAAAAATGCGTCTTTAAAAGATGTACTGTTAAAGATCAGAGAACAAAGCAAATATCAAATCCTTTTCAATGACAGTTGGCTGCTGAAAGCAAAGCCAGTAAATATTAAAATAGATAAAGCCCCAATAGAAGAGGTCATGGAACGCTCCTTAGAAGGTCAGCCCTTTGATTACCTGATTTCTGATAAGACAATCCTCATTACGCTAAAGGAAGTGAACCTTTTTAACCGGGTGATGAACTATATAAAAACGGATGAAATTATTGGTAAAGTATTGGATGAAAAGGGAATCCCTATGCCTGGTGTAAGTGTTAAAGCAAGAAGGAGCGGAAAAGTCGCCATTACAGATCAAGGTGGTAATTACCGGATCCTGGTAGAAGACAATGATATCCTTATTTTTTCTTATGTAGGATACAGTTCGACAGAGCAGCCGGTAAAAGACAGGAAAATGGTAAATGTTACATTGGAGCCTAATCCTGCGCAATTGGAGCAGGTTATGGTTACCGGATATCAAACCATATCAAGAGAGCGTGCAACAGGTTCATTTACCCAGATTGGCAGGGATGTCTTGAATAGCCGACCTGTTTCAAACTTATCTACTGCTTTACAGGGCATGGTCGCCGGTATGCAGGCCAAAGAACGGGCAGACGGTAGTGTAGATTTTCTGATCCGCGGAAATACCTCCTTGTATGCGGACAAAAGCCCCTTGGTTGTGGTAGATGGTTTTCCGGTATCAGCAAGTGATTTCTCTGACATCAATCCAAATGACGTTGAATCTGTTACTGTATTGAAGGATGCCGCCGCAGCTTCAATTTGGGGCGCACGAGCAGCCAATGGGGTTATTGTAATTGTAACTAAAAAACTAAAAGGAACGAGCAAACTCAAAGTAGAAGCAAATGTTTTTACGCGTATTTCTAATAAACTCAATCTGGATCAGGTACTTACCCAGGCCAACTCAGCAGATCAGGTGGCTTATGAAAGAAAAGCATTTGACAACAACTGGACATTTTTTCCTTACTCCGGTTCATTTGGGGACATCTCCAATTCTTTAACCCTGGCACAGGAACTTTTATATGCCAATAAGAATGGAACCTTAAGCACCGCTGATATGAATGCCGGGCTTGATCGTTTAAGTAAGATAAGCAATCGTTCGCAGATTAAAGACTTATTGCTGCAAAATGCAATTCTCGATCAGTATAATGTGAACCTGCAGTCAGGTACAGAAAAATCAAAGAGTTATGCCTCTATACTTTATGAAAAAAACAAAGGTAATTATGTAAAAAATAAATACGATAGATTCAATTTAAACTTCAATAACAGTTATCAGCTGGCCAGCTTTTTGAATTTTAATATTTCTGCCAATCTCCAGTATAAGAGAATGGAAAGCAGTGGTGCAACTATAGCAGAAATTCAGGACCTTTCTCCATATGAAATGCTGCTCAATCCAGATGGAAGCTATGCAACCAACCTAAATACGTATAACCGGGAACAACTCGGCCTGATTCCTGCTTCAAAATTCCCCTATTCTGATTGGTCTTATAACCTGTTGCGTGAGGTCAATGGAAGAAAACTGACAAACCAGAATCTAAGTGCGAGAATACAAACAGGGTTGAACCTGAAAATCACAAAGGGCTTAACTTTTGACACTAAGTTCCAATATGAAAGAGCAAAAGTAGATTACAAGGACTATTACGATGAAAGCACATTTTTTGTAAGAAGTCTGGTGAATAGCATGACTGAATACAATGATAATACAAAAACTGTAGGGAAATCTTATATCCCAAAAGGGGGCATTTTAAAGGGGCGTACCGTACTCAATGATGATGGATCAACAACCGACTTACCCAATACAGATTTAGAAAGTTTTCTGGTGCGTAATCAGTTGAATTTTGATAAGACCATCGGATCGAAGCATAGTATTTCGGCTATTGCAGGTATGGAAATTTCCCAATCGACCTTAAATACCAGGATTAATCCTTATGCCTATGGATATTCAGAAGATAAACTGCAGGCGGCTGTCCCTCCATATGGATATGGAAGTCCGCTGGATCAGTTCACAGACTTCGAAGGTAACTCTGGTGTAACTGTTCCAGGTGGAAATACAACTTTTGGCTGGAAACGGAATAAATTTGTTTCATTTTACGGAAACGCCTCCTATACTTATGATAATAAATACACTTTAAGCGGAAGTGTTCGTAGTGATGCGTCTAATTTTATTACTGATGATCCAAAATTACGTTGGTCTCCACTGTGGTCTGTTGGGGCAAAGTGGAATTTGAAAAACGAAGATTTTATGGACAACATGAAGTCTGTTAATCGTCTGGAACTCCGTTTAACTTATGGTAAAAATGGAAACGTTGAAGGCTCTACCTCAACAAAAGCCCTGCTAAATGTTGGTACCAGCTTGAACCCAAATACGGGAACCATTACGGCAACAATTGCGGATAATGGAAATCCATTTTTGCGCTGGGAGAAAACAACCAGTACAAATCTAGGTGTTGATTTCGCTTTGTTCAATAACAGGCTTTTCGGAACTATAGATGTTTATAATAAAAAGGGCGAGGGAATTATTGGTCTTGTAGCTCTGCCTGCTGCCACCGGAACGACCAGTCAAAAATTCAATAATGCAGGGATAACCAACAGAGGTGTTGAGATCACATTGGGTACAAACGTTGATATTCCAAATACTCCGATTCATTACACGACCTCGATTAATTACGCTTATAATTACAACAATATCAATAGCTTATTTAATCCGTCGCTGTATGTATTCCAGATGATTGGCGGTGCATTTGTGGAAGGCCGGCCGGTAAATTCCATTTACTCCTTTGAGTACAGAGGTATGAAAGACGGCGTACCTCAGGTTGCCGGACCAAACGGAAGTCTGATCTCCTTTAATGACCTGGCGCCATATAACAGGGGACTTGGTTTACCTTTCCTTAAATATGAAGGAACTTCAACACCACCGCACACATTGGGCTGGGTTAACAATATCAAAGTTAAAGATTTTAGCTTGACAGCCGTTTTCATAGGGACGCTTGGTGGAGTATACCGCAATCCTGTTTTTGATTATGCTGCTACAGTCGGTTTTGGAAAGACCTTTGTCAATAAATACATCAGCGAAGTGCTGGCAGGTAATCCAAACCTTCCTGGATTTGCGCTTCCAAATGAAACCAGCACTTACCGCTGGGACCGTTATGCGCCAAATCTGAGTAGTCTGGTTGAA
>NZ_DATMRL010000703.1:0-5946 GCF_035566355.1 Pedobacter sp. | reverse complement strand
CGGGAGGATAAGAAATACCTGCCTTATTCTGGCACAGTAGCGGCGAGTAACGGCGGCTATAAAGCCAATGCCATCACTGAACAGAATAGTTTTTATACCGACCCGACTAATGTTTCGGGCTGGAATGCGCCAGGAGTCACGCTCATTCCCAATAACACTGCTATTTCCAAAACAGTATTCGAAGCTTCTCCCTTAAACCGTATTATTGAGCGAGGTGCTCCGGGAACAGTTTGGCAGCCGGCGGCAAGTCGTACAGCTACGGCAGGAAGAACCGTTATCGTGGATTATAGTAATAATAATAGCTTAACGACCTACCCGACAACTGGGTTTGCGGTACGGATGTATAATGCCGATATGGTAACTGGTGCAGGCCATGAACATGAGCGCGTGTTGTCTGGAACTGGGTATTATGACGCAAATCAATTATACCTGACCATCAGTAAAGATGAGAACTGGACTTCTGCCGACGGCAAAGCAGGAACAGTTGAAGAATATAAAGATAAACAAGACCATGTTGTGCTTAAACGGACGTTTAACCAGAATGGAGGCGCTATAGAAGTTCTTTCTACCTATTATATCTATGACGATTTGGGTAACCTGAGTTTTGTACTTCCACCGGGGGCGAGCCCCGATGCGGTAGCTGTGCCTGTACAGACTACCCTGGATAACTTTTGTTACCAATACCGTTACGATGGAAGAAAGCGTCTAATTGAAAAGAAGATGCCTGGTAAAGGCTGGGAAGAAATGGTTTACGATAAACTGGATCGGCTGGTGTTGAGCCGAGACGCTGTACAGGCCGCCGCTAATAAATGGTTATTCAGCAAATACGATACCCTAGGCAGAACCATCATTACTGGGATTATGAGCAGTGTGGGTACCCGGGTTTCCTGGCAAAGCCTGTTTAATGCAGCAAGTAAAAATTGCGAACTCAGAGACAATACCAATAACAATACAACAGGAACCGGGTATACCAATGTGGCCTTGCCAGCCCATGCAAATGTACAGTCTTACTATACCTTTAATTATTACGATGATTATGACTTTTATGGTAATACCCTTAATCCCACAGGTACTCAAAGTACGGGTATCGCTGTTAAATCACTGCTTACCGGGTCTAAGGTGAATATTTTGGGGACTACGACCATGCTGCTGACCACGAACTACTATGATAGCTTTGGAAGGGTGATTCAGTCCAAAAGTACTAACCACCTGGGTGGTACAGATGTAACTGATCTGGCTTATAATTTCCAGGGTCAGGTGACCAGTAGTACTAGGACACATACTGTTGGCTCAACTGGCACCACCGTCTATATCGGTTACGACTACGACCATCGGGGCCGAAAGACCAGAACCAATGAAAAGATCGGAACACTGGCAAGCCCACAGGTGGTACTTTCAGAACTGGTTTATAACCAAGTTGGCCAAGTAACCTCTAAAAAGCTAAACAATGGGGTAAATATCACTGTTCTTGGCTATAATGAACGAGGCTGGTTGAATGCCAGTGCGGCACCAGGTTTTTTAATGGCTTTGAACTATGCAGATGGCACTACTCCACAATACAATGGGAATATTGCCAATCAACAGTGGAGTACAGCAGGTGGAGCAGGTAAAATGTATATTTATTCCTACGACAAGCTGAACCGCTTAACCTCTGGTATCTCTTCAGACAACAAAAATGAACAGGGGATTACTTATGATCTGATGGGTAATATTCAGACCCTGACACGTGATGCTTTATCTCCACAAGTGTATAATTATACCGGCAATAGGTTAAGCACGGTAACAGGAGGCTTAACTAGGAGTTATACTTATGATCTGAACGGAAATGTCTTGACCGATGGAACAAATACCTTTACGTATAATGTGTTGAACTTGCCAGCTACAGTTACAGGACCTAACGCTTCAACCTACACCTATGATGCTACTGGTAAAAAACTTACCCGGGTAAAAGGATCGGTGACTACGCATTATATTGATGGGATCCAGTACAATGGAGGAGCCGTGGACTTTATCCAAACGGAGGAGGGAATAGCCAGGCCAGTTTCTGGGGTTTATAATTATGAGTATACCTTAAAGGACCATTTGGGAAATGCAAGGTATTCCTTCAACAGCGCCGGAACACAGATCCAAGCGGATGATTATTATCCATTTGGAAAAACGTTTAATAGTTACGCATTAGGTACCAGAAATAATTATCTTTATAACTGCAAGGAGTTGCAAGATGGCTTAGAGCAATATGATTACGGGGCGAGGTTCTACGATCCAGCAGTGGGGAGGTGGACAATTCCTGATCCACTGGCGGAGTTTTCACGTAAACAATCCCCGTATATTTATGCTTTTAATAATCCAGCAAGATTTATTGATCCAACTGGAATGACTACAGAGGATCCAACTCTCATCGGTGGAACACTTAAAGAAGTAGCTATTTCAGGCACGCCAGTACACAAAAGCGCAGCTGCGGATATAGGTGATTTTTTATGGAGTGCTGTCGATTATGTACCATTTGTGGGCAGTGCTAAGCAGATTGGAATGGGTATTTATCATGGGGATTGGAAGGAAGCTGGTCTTGGTGTAGGTATGTTGGCTATTGATGTATTTACAGGTGGAGAAGGAGGAGAAGCAATAAGGGCAGGTGAAGTTTTAGCTGAGGATGCCTTAAAGATTGCGGCAGAAGATGAGATTAAAGAAGGGGCTGAAAAAAGTTTAAAGGACATTGAGAAAGGGTTTGAAGAACACCATTCAGATCCTGAATTTATGGGAGGAGACCCAAATCAGGGTACAACTAGGATGGAAAGAGGCGAGCATCAGGAACTCCATAAAGACTTAAATAAGCACTTAGATAATTACAAAAATGGGAAAGGAGAAACATATAAAAACGGTAATGTTAAATCAATGCGACCAGGTAGAGGAAATTCGAGAGCAATTATACAAAGAAACTTTAGTCGCCAAGAAAGACTTAAAGCAGTAGGCGATTTTTATAAACAGACCGGGGCTAAATACGGAGATGCTGCAAAAGATTTTTTTAATCAACACCCACATTTAAAATAAGTATGTTATTAGGATTTGTGCTTGTTATCTATGATAACAAATGTAATATGTATAAAAAGCTGGAATTGAATGAATGCGATAAATATAAGGATACTTATACTATCAATCGGATAGACCCTACAATCAAGATAAAGACAAAAAGGGCTTTTTCTAGTACATATGATAATCTTACCATTGTTACCGAACAAGTCAAATCGTTTTGTACAAATGAAGGATATGAAGGACTTGAATTCATTGAATTGCCAAATTCACCTGGCTTTTATTGGTTTAAGATTCATAACATAATAGAGTTTGATGCAGAGGCATATGGAACAAGGTTTATTAATTATAATAAACAGTGTGAAGGATATGAAGAAATAATAGGTGCAACTCCGGCATGCTTAAAGGTTAAAGAAGAGATACGTGATGGATTCTTTCGTACAGATATTAGCTTTGGCAGTTTTGCAACGAAAGCACCTTTAGAAATTATTGGACCAATGACAAAAGAAAAGTTGAAGGCCTCTGGATTTACAGGAATTGATTATAATGAAATATATGATAAATATGATTGGCAAAAATAATATGATTTACAAAAGAGTAAAAAGTAATGGGATATTTGTTTTGTTAATTATTAATGCACTATCTAGTTTTGGACAAAATAAGCCAATGATACAAAGTGGGGCATCGACAATATATCTACGTGAACAGGCAAATATAATGGGGCATGCCTTTTTAAAGGGTGACTATCAGACTTTTGCGAAGTACACTTATCCGGCAATTGTTAGTGCGATGGGTGGAGAAAACCGTATGGCTACCGTGCTTGCAAATAGTGCTAATGGAATGAAAACGCAGGGAATGACATTTGATAATATCACATTTGACAGTCCTTCTAAGATTATTAAAACAGGTAGTGAGTTGCAATGCACGTTACAGCAGCACACCACGATTAAGCTTGCAAAGGGAAGAGCCGTTGCTACTTCGACACTAATTGCTATATCAAAAGACGATGGGAAAAACTGGTTGTTTGTAGATACATCAAATAAAGATGCGATAACAATGAGAAAGGCACTTCCAAATCTTAGTGAGGCTATTGTAATACCACCACAACAAAAAACTGCTTTTTACAGCTTCTAAAATAGTGGCAATACGGCCCGATAATGATTGGGTCGTGTTGCTTAATGAGCATAAGCTTTATAGCCTTGAAATTTCTAATCAGTAGATCAACTTATCATGCTGCAATAACTCGATCTTTGAAAGGCAAATAAAGCGATAAAAGAACTTTAATATTTCTTACACTACCACTGTTATAATTTGATGCAAAGCTATTTCCATTATAAGCAGTCCTGCTACAAAATACTCAAATCCGTCAGGCGCCAGGTTCAAATTTCTTCCAACGGTTAGGTTATGAAAACGTAAGAACGAGTCAAGGAATGAATGTAAACCACAAAAGAATATGGGATTTAAGATAAACAAGTTCTTCATAATAATATCTCTGTGTTTCTTTGTTGCTGGATGTGGGGCCCCCGATTTTGACGAAATAGAAAGGGCCAATGTGTTCTATCAGGTTTATCCTGGTCAAACTGACATACTGCGTATTAGGCGCAAGATTGATGAAGGCGCACCTTCGATTCAACTTTTTGATAAAAAAGGGCATCAATTACAAAAAATTACCATAGCACCTATGGGTATCGTCTTGATAACATCGATGAAAAATGAGTCAATACAAATTACTTATTTTGTTGGTCAAAGTGATCTTGAAACATTTTTGCCTTGGTTTAAAACAAATAAATTCAATCCGATCCACATCGGTAAGTATTCTATTCATTATAATTATGAGGTGCAAAATAGCCATTCAGAAGATAAAGGTTCTGAAATAGACTCGCTACAAATTAATAAGAAAACAGAGACAACATCGTTGTTTTTAAATGGACACTTGATTGCTACAAAGCCTACATATTTCTTCATTCTTGATCCGTCTGAATTGCAGGCATATGATCCTGTTACTAAAGCCTATACAAAATACCCTTTTGCCAATAGTAATCTTGCAAAAGGGTATCTTAGAAAGATCTTAAATATGTACGGGAGCCAGTAGTTATTAGTCAATTTATTAAATTTGGATCAAGGCCCTGTGACCCGGTGATTAGGGTCAATGATTTTATTACTGGTGCTTCAGGAACTTCTGCTGCTGCATCTAGTTTAACAACAAAAATGCAGTCATTCAGTGAAATCCAAGGTTTGAATAAACAAAATCTAGGTGTTATGAATACTTTTTTTAAATCAGGAGGAAAGAGGCTTCGCCCAAGTAAGGCAGAGAAAGATAAATTCGTTAGACAAGGTTACCTGAAATACACCAAATCAATTCAAAAATTCTTTTAAATGAAAACAATATGTGTTCCCAAGGATTCAATAGCTCAAACTCATTTAGATTTTGATGAAAGCCAACCCGGCGAATTAATAGAGTTAAGCATGGAAGACGAAACCGTTAATCAGCTTTTGATGCTTGGCTTTTTTGATTCAATAAATAAACTAACGCACTCTAATATTGACAATTTCGAGGATGAAAGCATAACCGCAAAACATCAATTAATGAAAGTATTAGATAGTAACTTATTTGATAAGAAATCATATGATCAGGAACTGCATCAGGTAATCGATGATATTAAAGATTTATTCAATATGGCAATAGCCAGCAGTACAGGGGTTTATTTCTATTTTTAGATCTATAAATAACAAAGCCAGTGATCCAAAGATCCTGGCCTTGTTATTTATATGAAAGTTTTAAAGATTTGAATAAAGAAACTTGCGTATTGTTCTCTAATAAGCATGTTATCTTGGTTGGACAGAAGAAAGAAGGTGAAATGATTGTTAAACTTATAAAAAAAGACCGGAGAATTTATATATTCAAAGATTGAAGGCTTT
>NZ_DATMRL010000702.1:0-6820 GCF_035566355.1 Pedobacter sp. | reverse complement strand
GAATTGCTCACCACTACCCATCGCTTCTGAGAGCTGCTATTGATTCTGGTTACCAGATCCTGGCCCCATTGCTTAAAAGACCCACCCACATCCGGATTTCCCCCAATCCATAAAGCAGGATGTGTACCCGGCGCATATTCCAGTTGTCCCCAACCTGCAAAATGTCTTACCGTCATCTGTGCTGCAAGGAATCCACTTGAAGTTACCAGCGCACTTTCTGCATCAAACCTCAGCGCTGCAACCTCCTCCGCATCCTTATAAATCCCCAGCTGCACATTATTGCTGCGGCTCGTACCGTTATTGAGGCCAAAAAGATGCAAGCCCTCCAGGTAATGGTTTAAAAATTCCCGCTGTCTGGGTATGCCCAGATAAGCCGTTCCCCCAAAGTAAAGGACAGATCTTCCACCCACAGCAATTGATCGCCCTAAAGCGCCCTTAATTGCCCTAAAGTCAAAAGTTTTCATGAATATACATCATCATTTTAACCATCTCCTTTCTAACCTGAGCAACAGGCAGCACAAAATTATTATTCATAAAACTGAAAATATACGTTTTACCTCTGCGGGTCACTACATAACCGCTCTGATTGTGAACACCGGATAAAGTTCCTGTTTTTGCAAATACAAAGGGCTGATCTGTGGTTGGATAAGCCCGTTTTAAAGTTCCGCTTTTTCCACCAGCCGGTAGCATAGCAAACAATTTTTTCCGATCGTTTACCCTTTTGTAGATCAGTTCCAGCACACGTACCATGTCCGCAGGTGTAAATAAATTATAACGGGAAAGTCCGGAACCGTCTACCCATACCGGTTTGTCTGGCAGGGAAATCAAAAATTTCTGTTCTGTTGCAACTATCGTCTCTGCAGTTTCCAGTTTTGCAGACGCCTGATTTCCACAAAGCAACAGCAATTGCTCTGCGATAAAGTTATCACTGGGTAACAGCATCTGTTTTAAAACAGAATCCCTCGGTAAGTCATATAAAGTCCTGGCACTATCTGGCATTTTTAAGGCAATCTCCTCAACTTCCCGGTGTAAGGTGTCCGAAAGCAAGGCAAGTGTTAATGCTGTACTTGTTTTAAAAGGGAGGAATTGCGTTTTAAAAGTTAAATTTCCTGAAGGAACATGAAAACGGTTGGTTAAAAACTCTCTTTTTATATAGCCATGTCGCTGATCGGAAAGACCATCTCTTAGAAAAGCTTGTTGAAATAACCCAGGTGAGATTTTCATCCCGCCGGCCATTTGCACCTCCACCAAATTACCATACAGAGGCAATTCCGTGATCTCTGCCTGGAAATCCTCATTATAGTCATCCCAGGCCCATCCAGCCCCATATGCCTCGCCAGTATAGCGTCCTGGTGCATAAAAAAGCTTTCCCTGGTGTTTCTGAAGAAAGCCCAATGCCTTGTTTCCCTGCAACTCCCGGTGCAGAAAGGACGGATCCCCTGTTCCCCAGAAGATCAGAGAATCACCCTTTTCTATATATCTTAAAGCTGGAATGGTATCTGGCAATGCCATCAGCGCTGCATAAAAAGTATATAATTTGGTATTGGATGCCGGAACAAAATACTGATGGTTATTCTGCCCATAAATCACCTTTCCCTTATCCAGGTCAAACAACTCAAAACCAACTGGATACTGATGAAGAAGTGCAGATTCCTGAAAAGCTTTCTTTACTTTAACTGCTATATCCCTATCCAGAGAACAACCCGCAAAAACACAGCAAAAGAAAAGCAGAAAAAATGAGGTAACAGCAAATTTCGGTTTAAACCACATAATATGAATTATGTTATAGGAATCTATGCCTAAATTATTAAATTAGTTTATGAAATCCATTTTACGGTTAATAAAAATATTTTCTGCAAGAATCATATTACTATTATCTGTCATTTGCCTGTTTCTTCAAAGTCCACTTCGAGCCCAGACCTTCAATTTTGATGGAGACCGCGAAAAAGACGTCATGGATTTCCAACTGATCAAAAACCTGATTGTCATTCCTCTGTATATCAACGGAAAAGGCCCTTATAATTTTGTTCTCGATACCGGCGTTAGCCCGATGATCATCTCCGATCCCACCATTATAGACAGTTTGAGTCTTGGCCCGCTCCGGGTAACCAAGTTATCCGGCCTTGGGGCCGGCAACGATGTAGAAGCTTATTTAACCGATCAGATATATGTCAGAATTGGTCATTCTACGATCAGTAATATCCCTACGGCCATCTTGAAGGAGGATCTGTTTAACCTGTCCAGCTATCTGGGCACCCGTATTTACGGACTGATCGGTTATTATTTTTTCAACAGCTTCGTCGTCAAAATTAAATACCCGGCCAAACGCCTGTTTTTTTCACTCCCGGAAACCCGCGTAAAAAAGAAAGGCGAAAGAATTCCCCTGGAAATGATCAGCAATAAACCCTATATCAAAGCCACAGTCAATCCTGCAGGGCTGGAGCCTTTTGAAGCTAAACTGATCCTGGATATTGGCGCCAGTCACGCCATCTCTATGGAATCTTACCAGGACAAGCCTTTTCCTCTTCCAGCAAAAACCATCACCGCCAATCTTGGCGTTGGATTTACCGGGCTCATCAGCGGACATATTGGCCGTATCAGCAGTTTAAAGATCGGTAGCACGCAATTCGACAATGTGTTATCCTCTTTCCCCGATTATGAAGAAGCTGCTGCCAAAACTATGCTCAAAGAACGCAACGGAAACCTCGGCAGCAATGTGATGAAACACTTTGACATCACCTTTGACTATGCCGATTTCTGCGTCTATCTTAAACCCAACAAATACTATAAAAGAACTTTCGAACACGATATGGCCGGCATGGAGGTCTATATTGAAGAGGGAAAGCCCAGTCACTACCTGGTGGGTCGTATAGAACCCGGCTCACCTGCCGAAGAAGCCGATTTTCATGCCCAGGATGAACTGCTTTCCATCAATTTCAAACTTATCCACGAATACAGTCTGGACGATATCGACCTGCTCCTTAAATCAGGCAATGGCCGCCGTCTCATCATAGAAATTGGGCGGGGAAAAGAAAGGTTGTACAAGCTGGTCATTCTCCGAAGAAGAGTTTAAAATTAAAATCGGTTCCGCCGAATAGCCCATTTTAATATCTTTGTTCCCATATGATGAAGACCATTTCACTGCGAATCCTGCTTGGCCTGTGCCTGGCACTAAGCGCCTGCCATACAGATACCTCTACACATACCCAGAAAAAGACCAGCCCTAAAACCCGCCTTTCTTTCCTTCCTTTTAAAGGCGTCCGGTACCATGAAGTGAAAAGAAGGTTTTCCAACGGCCTTTCCTTTGACTCCCTGGGCTTTCAACAGGAACCCAGCTGGATCATTCAGTTTGAATCCAATGACTCTATCCTGGCCTATAGCCCGGAAAAGAAACGGATGCTGGGCTTTCATCTCCTGTATGATCATGGCGATGTCTATAATTTTGCTAAAGAATGGTTCCGGATCAAAAGCATCTCCAAAGACAGCGTACTGATGCAGCGGTTGCAGGTCAACAAACGGGAAATTGCCAACGATATCCGCTCAGATGTCAACCTGACCTTTTATGCCGAAAATTACATCAAGAATGTACTAAAAACAAGTGCAGATATTTTACAAAGACCAAGCCCACGAGACACCGCTTTTATACAAAAACGCGCCCAAACAGCCAATGCCCACCCCAACAACCGGGATAGTGTTTTTGCAGCAAGGCAACCCGTTCAGATGGTCCCGAAAAGCAACCTTGTCTCTATAGAAAGACTCAGCTCCGTAGACGTACTGAATGGAAAAACAGAAGCTTACGATTATCTTTATCCAAGCTATCGAGTGGTTATGCACAAGGCCTATAAAGATTTTGGCTATACCTTCACCGTACTGGTTGACAGCAAGGGTAAAATGAGCCTTGGTACTTTCAGTGGAGAAATACCTGAATACCATGAAGTTCGTAAAAAAGTACTGGAAGGAATCATCTCTGTTTACCTGCAGAATTTATTTACAGTTAAACCCGGAACCACCCTTGGAATAGCCCACGCCAGTGAGATCACAGTGACCATTAAAGGCATCAAAGACTAACAATAATCTGCTCATTATCTTGAAATTATCAAAAAAAATCGCTTTAGTAGATTATCTCAAAATAATTACTAACTTGCAGACTTAATTTTTAATAAATAATACAATGCAAGAAGGAACAGTAAAATTTTTTAATGTAACTAAAGGTTTCGGTTTTATCATCCCTGCAAATGGAGATAGCGAAATTTTTGTACATTCAACAGGCCTTATCGACGAAATTCGTGAAAACGATAAAGTTGAGTACGACGTAGAAAGCGGAAAAAAAGGTTTGAATGCGATCAATGTTAAAGTAATCTAGATTATTATAACCATAATTCGTACGAGCTTCCTGTTCTTCAGGAAGCTTTTTTTATGCGCCTTCGTCCCTTATTTCCCCTTCAGGACTTCAAAAAGCAACTCCGGCTCATTGGTCGTGATCAGGTCAATATGCTGTTCCAGCAGCCATTTCATATCCTCTTCCTTATTCACGGTCCAACCGTTCAATGTTAAACCCAGGTTATGGGCTTTTGAAAACCATTCCGGATCTTTTTTGTATACACTGAAATGGTAATCTGCTCCAACAAACCCATCTTTCTTCAACTGTTCAGCAGAGACCTCCCCATTTAAATAAGCCACTTTGGCCAGAGGATCCAGCACCAATACCCGCTTGAGCACATCATAATTAAAACTGATGTATTCCATCCAGGCCTGCATCTTTAATCTCTTCACCGTGGCAACGACGGCATCTGTGATTTCCAACATACGCTGTCCTTCCCCCTTCACATCCTTAATTTCGAGGATCATCCGCGTTCCCTGCTGTTTCCGGCCTTCTTTAAGGTATTCTTCTAAGGTTGGTACGTCTTCCCCGTTCGACAATTTCTTTTCTTTCAACTGAGCAAAGGTCGAAGTCGTGATCACCAGGCCCTGGTAATCGTCGTCATGGTTGATCACCAGCACCCCATCTGAGGTCATATGCACATCAAATTCTGAACCATAGCATTTCAAGTCAATGGCCGCTTTTAAAGAGGCAATTGAATTTTCCGGCAGATTGTTTTTTTTCCATGCGCCCCGGTGGGCAATGACCTTATTTTGGTTCCATTTCATCTTTTGAGCCTTTACTACAGCAGATAACATACTTAAACACAATAAAATTGACAGGGATAATCTCATCTTAACTATATTTAGCTGCTAAAATAGCAGTTTTTAATTAATTTAGGCCTATGGAGGGTAACTACGGACTTCTTATATCCAAGATCAACGAGTTCAGCAGGAAGTTTTACCTGAACCAGCTCTTGCGGGGCACGCTATACACCGCGGCATTGCTCTTGGCCTTGTATGTCATCCTCTTCCTTTCTGTCTATTACCTCCACCCAGCCGTACTGATCAAAACTCTTTTATTTTTTTCCTTTTGGGGAATTGCCGCTATTGCTATAGTTTACTGGATCTTAACGCCAGTTCTTACCCTGCTGAAGCTGAGAAAAACTCAAAGCCTGGAAGAAGCTGCAACGCTTATTGGCCAGCATTTCTTTCATGTAAAAGACAAGCTTCTGAACACACTTCAGCTGAAAGCACTTGCCGATCAGCACCCCGGCGACAATCAGCTCATCCTCGCCGGAATAGACCAAAAAATCCAGGAACTTAAGCCTGTCCCTTTTTCCAGTGCGATACACCTGGCCGATAATAAAAAATACCTGAAATACCTGGTTATTCCCCTGGCCATTATTCTTTTAATTGCATTTATAGCCCCCTCCATTCTCCGCGAAGGCACCAGCAGTTTTGTCAGATACAATCAGGAAATCCTTCCCCAAGCCCCTTTTAGTTTTGTTTTACTTCAAAGAGAACTTCAGTCCGCCCAGGGGGAAGATTATACGCTGGACCTGAGCCTTCAGGGAGACCTGTTACCGCAGGAAGTCTATATGGTGAGTGGTCTAAATACCTATAAACTTGAAAAACAAAACATCAGCCATTTTCAATACACCTTTAAAAATCTGCAAAAGAACCTGGAATTCCATTTTTCCGCGGGAGGCTTTAATTCCAGGAATTATACCATCCTGGTGAAGCCAAGGGCATCACTTCTGAAACTCAGTGCCAGCCTCCATTATCCAGCCTACCTGGGTAAAAAAGAAGAAAAACACACAAATGCAGGTGACTTGATTGTTCCCGAAGGCACTTTGATTTCCTGGACCATCGGTACCGAACATACGGATCATGTTCAATTTAAACTGGATACCAAAAGCTTCAGGCTAGCTGTTTCTGGTAACCAAAGCCTCTTCAAGGCCCAGGTCAGAAACCATACAACTTACCAGGTTAGCCCTGAAAACACCCAAAACAAAGGTACTGATGCCATAGGTTATAGTATCACCGTAATTAAAGACCTCTTTCCGGAGATTTCTGTAACAGAAAGCCCCGATTCAGCCAGCAATAAGAGCCTATATTTTACGGGTAAGATTTCGGATGACCATGGCTTCAGTGCACTTAATTTCCATTACCACATCCTCGAAAATGGAAAAATAAAGAAAACCATATCCAAATCCATCCCTTTCCAGAAAAATCAGGCGCAATCCAGCTTCTTCTATTTCTGGTCTTTAAAAGAGGCTGCTTTTCAACCCGGACAAACCCTTGAGTACTATTTTGAGGTATTGGATAATGATGGTGTAAATGGGCCTAAGTCGAGCAAATCTACCATAAAAACACTTCTGGTCCCGACGGCACAACAAACCGCGGCAAAAACAGATCAGGGCAGCAATGCACTGAAACAAAAAATGGAAAATGCCAT
>NZ_DATMRL010000701.1:0-10705 GCF_035566355.1 Pedobacter sp. | reverse complement strand
CAGATTGTCGTCAACCGACACCTTCTTTAATTGATGAATTACGCAATTTTATCCTGTTAAATAAAAAGAACTATTATGAAACCGAAAAGCATTAAAATTATCTACTGGGTAACTACCGGATTACTGGCACTGTTCATTTTACCAGGTATCTTTTTTCTAAACAGCCCAATGGCTCAGGAAGGAACCAAACATCTTGGCTTTCCACATTGGTTTAGTATGGAAGTTGGTATCGGCAGTTTTATCGGTGGACTTATCCTGATTATTCCTGGTTTGCCCTCCCGTCTTAAGGAATGGAATTATGTGGCTCTGGGTATTATTTATCTTTCTGCCCTGATTGCGCATTTATCAGTAGACGGGATGATCGGAGAGTCTTTTATGCCATTGGTCCCTTTTGCGTTGTTGTTGATCTCGTATATTTACTACCACAAGCTTTATCCATCAAGCTAACAGTGGGATTCACCGGCAAAACTTACAGACCCCGTTTAAACGAAAGGAACTGAAAACAAAAAGAGTATGATCCTATTTAAGATCATACTCTTTAGTCTGTACTCAATTTTTTAACACCCTCTATTTGGCATGGCATAAATCACGTTGCCTGACACAGATAGATTGAAGCCCCTGTTTTCTATAGAAGGAAGTAACAGTTTCCAGGTTTTGCCCATGTCAGATGACCTGAATATACCATCTGAGCGACCACATATTAAATATTTGCCCGCTTGTTTAATTGATGAGATATACAATGAAGATTGAAGTCCGAATATTTTGTTGATTAATGACCTATTCCAGGAAGGCTGAAGTGTTTCGTCTATGGTATTCCAGGTTTTTCCTCTATCCAGTGAAATTTGTATTCTGTTTGTTTGGGTTATGGTGTTGTAGGCTATAGCAGCAAATCCTCCATCGATACGTTCCACAGCTACGCCAGTGCCCCCTTCATTAATTACACGATCCCAGTTTTCACCATCATCGGTCGATCTTAATATCCCCTGTGTGCTGGCAGCCATTAGTACACCGTTCGACTCTGCCATTTTCATTACCCAGCCTCCAACACGCACATATTTCCAAGTTTTTCCACTGTTAGTGGATTTAAAAAGCGCGTTGTTGGAGCCGATGAAAATTGTGCCTCCCGTAGTTTCAAAAACGCTGGATACTTGTTTCTCTTTATAATTCTTGTACATCCAATCTGTCGTTCTGTTCAAGCGTATGGCCTGCTTCTGAAAATTAGCGTACATGGGCGACCAGTTACTCGTTCCGTTTATTTTTTGTAAAAATTGTCCCCTGAAATTATAGGCAAATATTCCATCCTTGCCAGGGGTAATCTCACGCTGTTTACCAGCGAAAATCTCTTTTGTCCAAAAACGATTTGTGGAATTTGGTTCACTATGATAAACCCCATTTCCAGCACGTAAATAAAGCCCACGCTCATTTGCAAATAAACCATGACTCCACACACCTTCTCTCTGCAAATTTTCAGGCAGCCCCTCGCTAATGTCCTGCCATGTTTGTCCGCCGTCAGCAGATCGTAAAACAATGTTTACAGGTCTTGATTTAGGCTCTTCTATTGCTTTCTTTTCCTTTTCTTTTGGTATAAAGGAATTTGATAGAAATAATACCAGGAAGGTGGCCGGAACAAACACAAGTAGTTTTTTCATTTTTTTATTTTCCATATCCTATAAAGTTGATACAGCAAAATTACTTTGATTCCTTTCTGGGCAGGGAATTTGGATTGTAAATAAAAATGTAAACTGTGTAAATAAATCAAAATATAAAACAAGTTGTTGTCCGTGGTCGCTGGGAATAGTTTTTTAAGGAGGGGATTGGTGGATAAATGCTGGGCTCAAACCCAAAGCAATAAAAAAAAGCCTGATACGAAAGTGTCAGGCTTTTTTTTCGATTCTTTTACAGTACTCAGAGCGGGAATCGAACCCGCACGACTTTTAAGGTCACAGGATTTTAAGTCCTGCGTGTCTACCAGTTCCACCATCTGAGCAGGTGTTAAACCTTTTAAAAACAAAAGCCTTCCGATGAGAAGGCTTCTGAGCGAAAGACGAGATTCGAACTCGCGACCCCGACCTTGGCAAGGTCGTGCTCTACCAACTGAGCTACTTTCGCTGTTATGTTCTGCGAAGATAGACATTGTTTTTATTTTTACTAACTATATTTTGAAGATATCCTTAAATCCGCTGAGGTTCAGCAAGAAAAAATTTCAGTAAATTTATTTTTCTTGCATAGGGGGCAATGGAAGAACATTATTCTATTCTTTGACTTTTAAAGGCTGTTTTTTCGAAAGGGCGGGAGTAAGACTAAAGGTAGGGTATAAAAAAACCTCTGATTTTTATCAGAGGTTTTAGTCAGTACTCAGAGCGGGAATCGAACCCGCACGACTTTTAAGGTCACAGGATTTTAAGTCCTGCGTGTCTACCAGTTCCACCATCTGAGCAGGTGTTAAACCTTTTAAAATTAAAAGCCTCCATTGAAGAAGGCTCTTAGAGCGAAAGACGAGATTCGAACTCGCGACCCCGACCTTGGCAAGGTCGTGCTCTACCAACTGAGCTACTTTCGCATTTTAATGCATCCTCCGATGCGTTTTTCCATTCTTCAAATCGTTTTTTTAATGACCGTTTCTCCGTTTGGGTTTGCAAATATAGCTACAATTATATTTCCTGCAAGTTATTTTTTCATAAAATTTTAATATTTATGGTAAGTTATTGTCTTTCAATACTTCTGAGATCAAATTATTTTCAAAACCTTTCCCCATCAGATAGGTAATCAGCTTATATTTCTTTTTATAGGCATCGGTCTCTGTGATCAGCTTTGCTTTTTTCTCCGCCAGTTCAAGCAAAGTTTGCAGATAATCACCAGAATCTATTGTATTTAGTGCTTTGGTGATCATTTTGTCGGGAACCTGCTTTATTTTAAGTGACTGCTTAATTTTGATCTTGCCCCATTTTTTGATGTTAAATTTGCCAGATACATATACTTTGGCAAAACGCTCCTCGTTCAGAAAGTTGGTAACGATCAACTCAGAAATCAGCTCTTCAACCTCGGCTGTTTTTAAACCCCATTCGTAAAGTTTGTTCCTGATTTCATATTGAGAACGTTCCTGATAAGCACAGTAATGCTCGGCTTTGGCCAAAGCAGCTTTCTTATCCAAAACAACAGGTTTATTCTTATTTGTTTCCACAGATGCAATAGTACGAAATCTTCTCAGTTCCTATATTATTTAGTATCCTTGTGAAAAAAAAATCAGCCAAACATTTTTTATGAAACCATTGATGAAGAATTTCTTAATGCTATTTATCTTTCTGTTCCTTTGTAGATTGGGGGCGTCTGCCATTACAGTGGATTCTATTCATTACGGAAAATTCGGAAAGGTCATGCTGTATCATCCAGCTAAGGAGCCCACCTCTGTGGCGCTTTTTGTATCCGGTGATGGCGGATGGCAGCACGGAGTGATCAATATGGCCAAAAACATAGCCCGTCAGGGAGCACTGGTATTGGGTATAGATGCCAAAACCTATAATATGGCACTGGCCAGATCAGGTTCCAAATGCTATTATCCGGCAGCTGATTTTGAACAGTTAAGTCTCATGATCCAGAAGAAATATAAGTTCAGGACCTATTTTAAACCGGTGCTGATTGGCTACTCCTATGGAGCTACCTATGTATATGGTATTCTCGCACAGGCGCCGGCCAATACTTTTAAAGGTGCCATTGGCATTGGTTTCTCTCCGGATATGGATAGCAGAAAACCACTTTGCAAAGGAAGTGGTTTGAATTAGCATGTATTAAAACCCGGTGTCTCTATTTACCTGGAAAGAACCAAAAATCTAACGGCGCCCTTCATCGTATTAAACGGATTGAAAGATAAAAGCTGTCCCTACGCGATTACTGAGGCTTTTTTGAAAGATATGCCCATGACAGAACTGGTCGCCCTTCCTAAAGTAGGACATGGCTTTCTGGCTTCAACTGGCTGGTTTACGCAATTGAATGCGGCATATAAAAAGATATTAAACGCCCCTTCTTTTAATGAACTCAAAGCCTCAAAGTCAGGACTGCAGATTTCAGAAGTAAAAACCATGATGGCCTTACCTTCTGATATGGCGCTAACAGTAGAGTCTGCGCCTCAAAAAAATAACCTGCCTTTGATGATGATGATTTCAGGGGATGGGGGCTGGACGAGCTTTGATCAGTCCCTTGCAGAATCTATAGCCAGAAAAGGAATCACAGTGATCGGACTTGATGCACAAAAATACTTTTGGAATGCAAAAACACCCGATGGCGTAACTTCAGATATTTCCAGGGTCCTGATCCATTATATGCAATTGTTTGATAAGAAGACCTTTATGTTGGCAGGCTATTCTTTCGGTGCTTCTGTTGTTCCTTTTATTGCTGCCCGTTTGCCCCAGGGACTCAAAGGAAGTCTTGCCGGAATTACGGTGCTTTCGCCAGATGTGACAGCCGATTTTGAAATCCATATCAGTGATATGCTTAGCATGAGCTCTGACGAGGATACTTATAATGTACTTGCAGAAGTGAAAAAGATCAAAAATCTTAATCCGGTTTGTTTCTTCGGAGCAGAAGAAGACCAGGAGGTTCAGCGTAAATTTTCTGCATTGGGAATAAAGGTCGTTTCTCTCCCCGGGAATCATCATTTTAACGACGATTTTTCATTAATTGCAGAATCTCTGTATGGTTCTGTAAAAAGAATGTAAGGAAAACAAGCGATTAAAACTTTTAACAGCAGCAGCTGTTGTCTGGGTATAAAAAAACTACAATATTATACCCTATGAAAAGCTTACATAAAATTCAGCCTGTAGAGAAAAACGAAGAAGATCTGGAAAAATCAAAAGATTTAGGTGGAAAGATTAAAGAAAAGATACAGGCAACGGTACGTTCTACCAAGAAGATAAACCCAAGGTTGCTGATCTTATAAGAAATCAGCCGGCGCTCTCAACGCTTTCTATTCCCCGGTTAACTGCGTTTTATTTGAAATGACCGTATCCTTGCGCTGTCATTTTATCAAAATTTGCTACATTAGCCTTCATGAAAACCAGCTATCGGAAGGTTGTTATTAAAATCGGATCCAATGTATTAACGCGAGATAATGGCCTTCCAGATTTGGAAAGGATCGAACATTTAGTTTCGCAATTGTCCTGCCTGAAAAAGAAAGGCGTAGAAGTTATTGTCATTTCCTCGGGAGCAGTCGCTTCCGGAAGAAGTCTTATTAAAGTTCAGGAAAAACAGAATACAGTAGCTGCCCGCCAGCTTCTGGCTTCCATAGGTCAGATCAAATTGATCAATACCTATATGCGGCTGTTTGAACGGCACGACTTATTGTGTTCCCAGGTATTGGTCACTAAAGAAGATTTTAGAGACCGGATGCATTACCTCAATATCAAAAACTGTTTAGAGATTTTATTGCAGCACCATGTTGTCCCCATTGTGAATGAGAATGATGTAGTCTCTGTTACGGAGCTGATGTTCACAGATAACGATGAACTTGCCGGCCTGGTGGCGTCAATGCTGAATGCAGATGCCTTGCTCATTCTTTCCAATGTAGATGGCATTTATGACGGCGACCCAAAGGCGGCCGGTACCAAAGTAATAGAAAGGGTAGAGCCAGGTTCTAACCACCTATCTTCCTTTATTACCACTTCCAAGTCTGGGTTTGGAAGAGGAGGGATGGTCACCAAACTTTCCATGGCACAGAAGATTGCAAAGTTGGGCATACCTGTACATATCGCCAACGGAAAGAAAGAAAATATCATTCTGGATGTATTTGCAGGTCAGGCAGTGCATACGCAGTTCCTGCCAGAGAAAATTACTTCAGGTAAAAAGAAATGGATTGCGCATTCCGAGAATTCGGCAACCGGGGTTGTTAAATTGAACGAAGGTGCCAAACAAGCACTGATCTCAGGAAAGGCAAGCAGCCTGCTGCCGGTAGGCATTGTAAATGTGCAGTCAGAGTTTCAGAAAGGAGATATCATTAAACTGGTTGATGAACACGATGTCTTGATCGGTTTGGGTATTGCCGAATATGGATCTGATAAAGCCAGAGAAAGACTGGGTGAAAAAGGTCAGCGGCCATTGGTTCATTACAATTATTTTTACGCCGTTCTTTAGCTATTGATCTAAGGAACATACACCAGATTTATGGATTATACAATTTACTTTCAGAACAGTTTAAAAGCCACCAGAGATTTATCCCGTCTCAACAATACTCAGATTAATAATTTGCTGCTTCATCTGGCCGATGCTGTTGAACTCAAAACAGATTTTATCCTGCAGGCCAATCAACAGGATCTGGACAAGATGGATCCTGAGGATCCTAAATATGACAGGCTTAAACTGAGCCCGGAAAGGATTGCTGATATTGCGGGTGATATACGGAATGTTTCTGCGTTAAACAGCCCGCTGGGAGAGGTTCTGGAAGAAAAGTCACGGCCAAACGGATTGCTGATATCTAAAGTCAGAGTGCCTCTTGGCGTTATTGGTGTGATCTATGAAGCCCGCCCAAATGTAACGCTGGATGTATTTGCTTTATGCTTTAAAACAGGCAATGTTTGTATCCTTAAAGGAGGAAGCGATGCTGAACACTCCAATAAAGCCATTATGGAGGTTATTCATAATGTGCTGGAGGCAAACGGGATCAATATTCATGTGGTCAGTCTTTTGCCAGCGGAAAGAGCTGCAACACATGCCTTACTCCACGCCACAGGATATGTGGATGTATTGATTCCGAGGGGAAGCCAGCAGTTGATCAACTACGTTCGTGAAAACAGTAAAATACCGGTTATTGAGACTGGCGCTGGTATTGTACATGTTTATTTTGACCTACATGGAGATCTGAACAAAGGAAAGGGAATTGTTTTCAATTCAAAAACTCGACGGGTAAGTGTTTGTAATGCCCTCGATTGTTTGCTGATCCACCAGGACCGGTTAAAGGACCTGGCTAAACTCGTGGAGCCTTTACAAAAGGAGCAGGTAGAAATATTTGCCGACGAAAGGGCTTATGAAAGTTTAAAAGGTCATTATCCGGAACAACTCCTTAAGCTGGCAGAAGAAACACATTTTGGTACAGAGTTTCTTTCGTATAAAATGGCTGTGAAAACTGTAAGAAATATAGACGAAGCCCTTGACCACATCAGTATCAATAGTTCTAAACATAGTGAAGCTATTGTTTCAGATGATCCGGTAAATACAGAGTTGTTTCTGAAACAGGTAGACGCCGCTGCGGTATATGCGAATGCTTCCACTGCATTTACAGATGGCGGGCAATTTGGTCTGGGCGCAGAGATTGGTATCTCCACGCAGAAACTGCATGCCAGAGGTCCGATGGGGCTGGAAGAACTGTGCAGTTATAAATGGATTGTCAGAGGAGAAGGTCAGATCCGGTAAATTTTTCATGATATTTTTTGTTTTCAGGATAATTGGCTTACATTTGTACTGTAATAAATAAAATTACAGAATGAACAACGGAAGATTTGCCATTTCCCTACATATCCTTACCTTGCTGGATAAAGCCAATGGAGAAGTTCTGTCTTCCGATTACATCGCAGGAAGTATTAATATTAATCCGGTATTGGTGAGAAAAGAACTTAGTAATCTTCGAAATCACGGAATGGTATTAAGTAAAGAAGGTAAAAATGGAGGAAGTTACTTAGCGAAATCTGCGCAGAACATTACATTGGGTGAGATTTACAATTCGGTAAGGCAAAATTCCTTATTGGGTAACCTTAAAAACACTCCAAATCCCCAATGTCCGGTAGGTAAGCAAATCAACAAACATTTGGATAACTTATATGTTGATACGGAGAACGCGCTGATCAGACAATTGTCTGCGCAGACACTGGCAGATTTTAGCCGTAAGTTCGATTGATTTTTTTTATTTATAACTGTAACAAATTAAATTACATATAAAAGTAAGATTATGAAAGTAGCATTAATAGGAGCAAGCGGTTTTGTAGGAACCAGTATCCTTAAAGAATTGTTGAGCCGCGGACATGAGGTCCTGGCCCTGGTTCGTCAGCCAGAGAAAATTACATTGGAAAATGAGAAATTAACTGTTAAAGGTATTGATGTATTGGATACGAATGCCTTAACCAGCGCTGTTAAAAATGAAGATGCGGTAATTAGCGCCTATAATGCGGGCTGGACCAACCCGAACCTTTACAATGATTTCCTTGCAGGATCAGAGGCCATCCAAAAGGCCGTTAAAGATGCCGCTAAACCAAGATTGATCGTAATCGGTGGTGCTGGAAGTTTAGAAATTAACGGTCAGCAACTGGTAGACGGACCCGAATTCCCTGCAGAATATAAAGCCGGTGCTACAGCAGCAAGAGATTACCTGAACATTCTGAAAAAAGAAAAAGACCTTCAATGGACTTTCTTTAGCCCTGCTATTGAAATGCATCCTGGAATTACAACCGGACGTACCGGTAAATATCGTTTGGGAAAGGACCAGCCCGTATTTGATGCGAACAACAGATGTAGTCTTTCTGTAGAAGACTTAGCGGTTGTTATTGCAGATGAACTGGAAAATAATGCACATCCTCAGCAGCGCTTCACAGCAGCTTATTAATTCCATTTTATTTACATATGGCCGATGTTTGACACTCCAAACATTGGCCATCTTTTTACTACCTTCGTGTGTATAATCCAATTCAAAAAGGCATTATCATACGACTACAATGGAATCCATCTACACTATTCAGCACATTTCCCAAATCCTCCACGCCAGTTCTGCTATAACTCAGCCAGATACTCTGATTCAGAACCTTTTGATAGACAGCAGAACGGTCATTGATCCTGAGTCATCTTTATTTTTTGCCTTAGCTGCACAAAGAAACGGGCATGAATATATTAAAGATGCTTACGGGCATGGGATCCGGAATTTTGTCATTAGTGATCAGAACTACTATGGTATCTATTCAGATGCCAATTACCTGCTGGTAGAAAATGTACTCCAGGGGCTCCAGAAATTGGCAGCCTATAACCGGAACTTGTATGATATTCCTGTCCTGGCTATTACAGGAAGTAACGGTAAGACCGTGGTCAAAGAATGGTTGTACCAGTTGCTGGCAACAGATTACAATCTCGTTAGAAGCCCCAGGAGTTTTAACTCCCAGATCGGTGTCCCTTTATCTGTTTGGCAGATGGGAAAGGAACATACAATGGGGCTTTTTGAAGCCGGAATCTCCAAAAGCGGAGAAATGGAAGCCCTTGCTGAAATTATACAACCTACCATAGGTATTCTGACCAATATCGGGGAAGCTCATGCAGAAGGTTTCGCTTCAGGGAAAGAAAAATTACTGGAAAAATTAAAACTGTTTGCTGGTGCTGAACTCTTTATTTATGCACCAGAATATACAATGGGTTTATCTGCAAAAGAACTGCCGGGAGAAAGAAAGTTTTCCTGGAGTACTTCTGCTGAAGCTGATCTAAGGGTCTTGTTCATTGAGCCAATCGATGGCCGGAGTTATATCCGGGCAAAATATAAAGGAGATGAAATCGAATGTCTGATCCCTTTTCGTGACCGCGCATCGGTGGAAAATGGCATTATCTGTTGGGCTACTCTGCTTGCCTTAGGTTACACTCCTGACGAAGCAGATACCAGACTGGAAAAGCTTACACTGGTCAAAATGCGGCTCGAATTAAAAAATGGCATTAACCAATGTTCGGTCATTGACGATTCCTACAGTGCAGATATTTCTTCACTCGCCATTGCCCTTGATTTTTTGAACCTGCAGAACCAGCACCTCAGAAAAACGCTGATCCTGTCAGATCTTCCGGAAACTGGAAAAAGCAACGAAGTGCTTTACGAGGAGATCTCCTCCCTGATCCGGCAAAAACACCTGAACAGGCTGATCGGTATCGGGCCAAATATCTCGGCCTTTACCGACCTTTTCGATTTGGAAAAGGAATTTTATGCCAGTACTCCTGATTTTATAGAAAAATTTCCTGGCCTGCATTTCAGCAATGAAACTATTCTGGTTAAAGGCGCAAGAAAATTTGAATTTGAGAGGATCAGTAAACTGCTTACCCAAAAAATACATGATACTGTGCTGGAAGTAGACCTGAATGCCCTTGCCGGCAATCTTAAATTCTATAAATCCATGCTGAAACCAGGTGTTAAGATCATGGTTATGGTTAAGGCTTTTTCTTATGGAAGCGGAAGTTTTGAGATTGCCAATGTGCTCCAGTACCATAAAATTGATTACCTGGCGGTTGCCTATGCTGATGAAGGCATTGCCCTCAGAAGGGGTGGAATTACCATGCCAATTATGGTTATGAGCCCCGAACCTTCAGCTTTTGAAGCTATTGTTAAGCATAAACTAGAACCTGAATTGTATAACCTGGATATCCTGAAAGGTTTCCTGAACTTTTTGCCAGACCACGAGCATGGCTATCCCGTGCACCTCAAGATAGACACAGGTATGCACCGTCTTGGTTTTGATGAAACAGATGTAGACGACTTATTGCAGACCCTGAGGCATGCTCATGGCATCAAAGTAAAGTCCGTTTTTTCTCATCTGGTGGGGAGCGAAGAAGCCCGGCATGATGATTTTACCAGGTACCAGATCAATCTTTTCAAAAAGATTACAGAAAGAATTAGCCAGGAACTGGATTACGATTATATCAAGCATATTTCCAATACTTCGGGCATTTCAAGACATCCGGAAGCTCAATTTGACATGGTGAGGCT
>NZ_DATMRL010000700.1:0-3392 GCF_035566355.1 Pedobacter sp. | reverse complement strand
CCTATGTTTTTATGGTGGGGTGACGAATTGATCCAGTTTTACAACGATGCTTACCGCCCAAGCCTGGGTAATGAAGGAAAACATCCTAAAGCTTTAGGACAACATGGGGCCGAATGCTGGCCGGAAATCTGGCCGGTAATTAAACCGCTTATCGATCAGGTCATGCAGGGCGGTCCCTCTACCTGGAGTGAGGATCAACTGATACCTATTTATCGCAATAATCAATTGGAGGATGTGTACTGGACTTTTAGTTATAGTAAAGTTGACGATGAATCAGGCAGGTCTGGTGGTGTTTTGGTCATCTGCTCGGAAACAACGGAAAAGGTACTTAATTTTCAAAAAATTGAGAAGACGATAAAAGAACAGGAACGTTCGAGAAAGAAAACCGAAAAGGCAGAGAGTATGTTAAGGTTTTCGATTGAGGCTGCGAACGCTGGTACATGGAATATGGACAGAAACAGCAAGCAATTCATTGCCTCAGATAGGATGAAGGAGTTGTATGGCTATCATTCGAGCGATCCGATGACTGCCGAAGATGCCATTTCAAATATCGCAGAAGAATATAGGGGAAAAGTAAGGGATATGCTTCATGCCACACTCACCAGAAATGAATATTTTAATGTCGAATACCCCGTCCTGGGCCGTAATGACGGGAAAAATCGCTGGCTAAGGGTTTTTGGTCGTCTATATCCGGATTCAAACGGAAATTTAACTCATTTTTCAGGTCTGCTGATAGAGATTACGGAACAAAAGTTAGATGAGCTTCGTAAAAATGATTTTATTGGGATGGTTAGCCATGAACTCAAAACACCGCTAACCTCCCTCACCGGCTACGTTCAGTTGTTAAAAGCTAAACTAAAAGGAATTGAAGACACATTCGTAAGCAATACTATGGAGCGGGCACTTGGTCAGGTAAAAAAAATGAACACACTGATCAATGGGTTTCTGAATATTTCCCGCCTGGAATCTGGGAAAATCCAGCTCCATAAAGATAATTTTCAACTGGATATGCTGATCAGAGATATCGTGGAGGAGACCATGCATGTTGATGACGGGCATATTTTGTCACTTTCAAATTGCCAGCCCGTCACCATATATGCAGATCGGGATAAAATAGGATCGGTAATTTCAAATTTGCTTAGCAATGCAGTAAAATACTCTCCAACGGGAAAAAGCATTGAAATTAATTGTGAAATTAAAGATGCTGAAGTACAGGTGAGTATAAAGGATGAAGGCATAGGGATACAACAAGCAGATGTAGATAAATTATTTCAACGTTTTTATCGCGTGGAAAGTAACCAAACCCAGAATATATCTGGTTTTGGAATTGGTTTGTATCTGAGTGCAGAGATTGTTCAAAGACATGGTGGTAAGATCTGGGTGGAAAGTAAATGCGGCGAAGGCTCAACCTTTTTCTTTACCCTTCCACTAGCTGGTCAATAGCAATTTATGTTGCAGTAAATATGCTATAGCTTCCTCTACAGCTTGCTCAGGGTTAACCGGATTAAATCCCAGTTCATTCCGCGCCTTGGAAATATCGAAATTTTGCTGTAACCCGGAAAACATGGCAATATCTTTCCTGGTTAATAAGGGTGCTTGATTTTTCCATTTACCCACAAGTTCCATTAACCAGGCAATGGTAAACAAGACCGCTTTTGGAACTGCTCCTGGTACTTTCAGATTTAATTGGGGATGTAAATTCTTTGCCAGTATTGTTGTATCTGTTATGGTCATACAATTCTCATTGGCTAAAATATAACGCTCTCCATTTCTTCCCCGAACAGCGGCTAAATAACATCCCTCGGCTACATCTTTTACGTCTATCCAGTTCAAGGTTATTTTAGTGTCAACCGGGATCTGTTTATTCAAGATTAGTTTTAAGACACCGTAGGAAACATTTAAAGGTAAAGAAGCCACTCCTCCAATCATTGCTGATGGCATGACCACAACCAATTCAATGCCAAGTTGCATGGCTAGTTCTAATGCCAGTTGTTCACCGTCATTCTTTGAATTGTAGTACATGTCTCTTCGGTCGTTATTATAGCCATTACTCTCCTTTGCAGGTAAACTGGTGTAATCTAAAGCTGCAATAGAGCTGACATAGACAATTCTTTTTACTCCAGCTTCAGCGGCAGCCTCAATTGTATTTCTTGTACCCTGGAGGTTTACATCATAAATCTCCTTTTTTGGATCTTTTGCCCATAGTTTGAATGAAGCACCAACGGCATAGAACGTCTCCACCCCTTGCAGCGCTCTTACAAAAGATGCCTTATCGGTGATATTAGCCTCAACAACCTCACAATCCAATCCATGAAATGGAGCTTTATTGTTAATATTTCTTACGCTTGCTCTAACCGGGATGCCTTTTTTAAGAAGCAGTCTGACTAAGTTATTTCCCAAATGTCCATTGGCTCCTGAAACCAATGCTAAATTTTTCTTTGTCATAATTTTATATTTAAATCACGACACAAAATTCAGCAGTTGAAATTCGTTTACACTTGACTTTTGTTAGTTAATCGTGCTAGCCCGCTACTTTTCTGCGAATGCGGCTTAAGCTTTCTGGTTTCATACCTAAAAAGGATGCAATATAAGCAATGGGTACATTCTGTAAGATGTCAGGAAAAGTATCCATCAATTTCCTGTAACGCTGTTCTGCAGTTAGTGTAGCCAATTCTTTAGAGCGATTTTCATTATACTCAATGGACTGCTGAAAAACGGAAATACTAAAATCCTTCATTGCGATACTTTCCTGCGTAAGCATGTCAAGGTCTTTTTTAGTTGTTCTTAACAACTCAGATTCTGTAATACATTCGAGGTTTTCCGCAGATTTATTTTGATTAATAAAACTGCTGTATGAAGTAATGAAGCCAGGTGGGCAATTGATATGTGAGGTGACTTCATCTCCATGATCGTTATAATGGAACAATCGCAGATAGCCGGAAATGATGTAATAGATGTATTTTGGCACCTCATCTTGTTCTTCAATTATTCTGTTTTTCGGGAACCAAACAGGTTCAAAGGAATCTTCAATAAGAATTATGTCTTGCTCCGTAAGGCTTACCCTGGTTTTTATAAATGCCAGAAGCTTGTTGATCGGATTTTCTTCGGCCATATTTTATTTCTGATATTCAGTTTTGGGATAAAATAACTTGAAGGCATTGTATACCGCCTGATGTATTACAGTTGAATGGATTTCCTGAGGCAAATAGTCAAAAAATATAGAGGTGTTCTTTCCTGCGGCTTTCTGAACCGCTTTACTAAATTGCAGTGCATCATTATACATCACTACATCTTCGTCTTTGTTGCAGGCACCGATATAGACCATGTGTCTGGAGTCCTGATCTGTAGCTGATTTCAGTTTTGTGATTAAGACTTCACTTCCCCACCACAAG
>NZ_DATMRL010000699.1:0-10618 GCF_035566355.1 Pedobacter sp. | reverse complement strand
TCGCTACCACTGGAAAGATGGTATTGGGCCAAAAGAGCAGCGGCCATCTATCGTCAATACCATGTGGGGCGGAGTAACAGAAGACAACAGTTTTGGTACTCATGATTTTCTGAACATGTGCAAACTGTTGGGGACTGAAGCTTATCTGGCTGGTAATACCGGAAGCGGGACTGTTCAGGAGCTTGCAGACTGGGTACAGTATGTGAATTTTGAAGGAAAAAGCCCGATGTCCGACCTGCGGGTAAAGAACGGACAGACCAAGCCATGGAATGTGAAATTCTGGGGTGTAGGAAATGAAGCCTGGGGCTGCGGGGGGAATATGACGCCTGAATATTATGTAGGTGAATACCGCAGATATGCCACCTTTATGGAAGGTAGAAATCTGTTTAAAATCGCTTCCGGAGCTAACGTAGACGATTACCACTGGACAGAAACCTTAATGAAAGGTATTCCCTTACAAATGATGGACGGTATTGCCCTGCACCATTATTCCTTTCCGAGTTGGGAGAAAAAAGGCCCCGCTACCGGTTTCACAGAACAACAATATTTTGAGACTATGAAAACGGCCTTAAGGATGGAGGAACTGATTACTAAACATACCACCATTATGGATAAATACGATCCAAAGAAAAAGATTGCCCTGGTGGTTGATGAATGGGGTGGATGGTTTGAAGTAGAAAAAGGAACCAATCCTGGATTTTTGTACCAGCAGAACACCATGCGCGATGCCATGATCGCAGGAGTTACTTTAAACATCTTTAACAATCACAGCGACCGGGTGAAGATTGCCAATCTGGCCCAGTGCGTCAATGTGCTGCAAGCGGTTATTTTAACCAACAAAGAAAAAATGCTGCTTTCGCCAACCTATCACGTTATGGAAATGTACAAAGTACATCAGGATGCGACTCTGCTTCCGGTAGAAGTAAAAACAGATGATTATGTATTTGGACAGGAAAAACTGCCCTCGATATCTATCTCTGCCTCCAAAAATGCAACCGGCCTAACACATGTTTCTGTGGTGAACATCAACAGCAGCAAAACTGAAGAAATTGAAATTGATATCGATGGCGCGAAATTTAAAACCGTAAGCGGCAGGATACTGACTTCTTCTAAAATAGACGATCACAATACCTTTGAGAAGCCGGATTATGTTAAAGCTATTCCCTTTAAAGGTGCCGTACTGAAAGATGGGAAATTAAAGGTGAAATTACCTCCTTTTTCCTTAGCTGTACTTGAACTTAACTAAAAGCATGATGAGAAAGATCTTCAAAACCTTCGTTTTACCTAATGCCTGTTTGACGCTGTGTTTCCTGTCTGCATTCAGTAGCCGTGCACAGTCTGTTAAGGTTGTGGAAGGCAACCCGATTATTAAAGACAAATACACGGCAGATCCGGCAGCTCTGGTCTATAAAGATAAGGTCTATCTGTATACCGGCCATGATGAAGCACCTGCCGGACAGGAACGCTACCTGATGAATGAATGGCTGGTCTATTCTTCTTCCAATCTGATTGACTGGGAAGAACATCCCTCGCCGCTGAAAGCTCGGGATTTTTCCTGGGCAAAAGGCGATGCCTGGGCCTCCCAGGTGATCGAGAAAAACGGAAAATTCTATTGGTATGCAGCTGTTGAGCATGGCAGTATTTCTGGGAAAGCCATTGGTGTTGCGGTTGCCGATAGTCCAATTGGTCCTTTTAAAGATGCCAGAGGTACAGCGTTAATTACCAATGATATGACCACAGATGTGAAGATTAGCTGGGATGATATTGACCCAACTGTTTTTATTGATGACGATGGACAGGCTTACCTTTATTGGGGCAATAGTCAATGTTATTACATTAAACTCAAAGCAAATATGACTGAACAAGACGGCCCGATCCATAAAGTTGATTTGCCGGGATTTACAGAAGCCCCCTGGCTTCATAAACGTAAAGGCTGGTACTATTTGTCTTATGCTTACCAGTTTCCTGAAAAGATCGCCTATGCTATGAGTCGTTCAGTAACTGGTCCCTGGGAGTTTAAAGGTATTTTGAATGAAGTGGCCGGAAATTCCAATACCAATCACCAGTCCATCATTGATTATAAAGGTAAGTCCTATTTTATTTACCATAACGGTTCCATTCCAACAGCAGGAGGAAGTTACCGAAGATCAGTTTGTATAGATGAACTGTTTTACTACGCAGATGGTACCATAAAACGCATCAAAATGACAACCGAAGGGTTAAAAGGAAAATAATATGTTGAAACGATATTTAATCACGACCATAGCCGCATGTAGTCTACTATTCCATGCACAGGCACAAAAAAGTAAAACCATTGAGGTAAACCCAGACCAGATCACGGCCCATGTACAACCTGAAATGTGGGGAGTATTTTTTGAAGACATCAATATGGGGGCCGATGGAGGTATCTATGCGGAATTGATCAAGAACCGTTCTTTCGAATTCTACAAACCCTTGATGGGCTGGACGGTTCAGGGGCAAAAAAAGCAGGAAGGTGATGTATTAGTGCTGAACAAAGGGGAAACAGATACCAATAACCCCCGGTTTTTAAGAGTTCTCTCCAGGGGGACTAACAAAGTTGATCTCAGCCTGACCAATGAAGGTTTTAAAGGGATAGGAGTTAAAAAAGGTTTGAACTACGACTTTTCTATTTACTACAGAAATGCCAGTCCGGGCCTTAAATTACATGCTGAACTGATCGACAGTACCGGACGGGTGATCGGTGCGGGTATATTGATACCTGAAAGCCAAGACAAGCAGTGGAGGAAACAATCCCTGAGTTTTTTCGCCTCTGAAACGCTGAACAAAGCCAAATTTAAGCTTTGGTTTGAAGGCGCAGGGCAAATAGATCTGGACCAGATTTCCTTGTTCCCAGGTGATACCTGGAAAAAGAGAAAAGGTGGTTTGAGAGGAGATATGGTACAAATGTTGGCCGATATGAAACCCGGTTTTATCCGTTTCCCCGGGGGATGTGTTGTAGAAGGACATGAGCTTTCTACCCGCTACCAATGGAAAAAAACCATTGGACCAGTAGAGAACCGTAAACTGATGGTGAATCGTTGGAACACTGAATTTGCCCATCGGCCGTCACCAGATTATTACCAGACCTTTGGCCTTGGATTTTATGAATATTTCCAGCTTTCTGAAGACATAGGAGCAGAACCTCTGCCAATCCTAAACTGTGGCATGGCCTGTCAGTTCAATACTGCAGAGCTGGTTCCGTTGGATGAACTGGATCCTTATATACAGGATGCGCTGGACCTGATCGAATTTGCCAATGGTGATGTTAATACCACCTGGGGAAAGGTTAGAGCCGAAATGGGTCACCCCGAGCCGTTCCGTTTAAAAATGATGGGTATTGGTAATGAGAACTGGGGGCCCCAGTATTTGGAGCGCCTGGCCTTGTTTACCAAAGCAGTGAAAAGTAAATACCCGGAAATTAAACTGGTCAACAGCTCGGGGACAGACCCCAATGGCGAACGTTTCGACCTTCTGAACCAATCGCTCAGAAAAGTGAAAGCCGATATTATCGACGAACATTACTATCGATCTCCAGAATGGTTTCTGCAGAATGCAAAACGCTACGACAATTATGACCGCAACGGCTCTAAAGTTTTCGCCGGCGAGTATGCTGCGCAAAGTGACGGTACTGCCAAACCTACCAATAAGAACAATTGGAAATGTGCTATTGCAGAAGCCGCATTTCTAACAGGTTTGGAAAGGAACGCAGCAGTGGTTCACATGGCTTCTTACGCACCTTTGTTTGCGCATGCAGAAGGTTGGCAGTGGACTCCGGACATGATCTGGGTAGACAACCTTAGGGTATATGGTACACCGAATTATTATGTACAGCAGCTGTATTCCCTGAACAAGGGAACAGACGTAGTGAGTATCCTCGAAGACAACCAGATCCTTGCCGGACAAGACAGCATCTATGCTTCTGCGGTGATCGATAAAAAAACGAAGGAACTGATTATAAAGGTTATCAATGCCTCTTCATCGGCCAATAACAGAGAGATTAATATTGTCGGAGGTCAAAAATTGGAAGCAAAAGGTCGCTTGATCTTGTTGCAAAATCAGAATCTGGATGCCGTCAATACTTTTAGTAATGCGGTAAACGTGAGCCCGAAAGAGCAGAGTCTGACGGTAAAGAACAATCGTCTTTCCCTGCAATTGAAGCCTTATTCATTTAGTGTGATCCGCATAAAAATGAAATCATGACCAGATACGCAATGCTTTTTTTGATCTTATTCCCTGGTATTCGTATCAGTGCCCAGGAATATAAAACTGATATTTCGGTACACGATCCGGTGATGATCAAACAAAAAGACACCTATTATCTGTTCGCTACAGGCTGGGGTATTAACGTTTGGAGTTCTAAAGACAGAAAAAACTGGAAGGCTGAAAAACCAGTGTTCCCAAATGCACCGGAATGGGCGGTACAGACTATTCCCGGGTTTAAAGGACATATCTGGGCACCGGATATCTTTTTTAAAAAGGGAACTTATTACCTGTATTATTCTGTTTCCGCTTTTGGCAAAAATACGTCTGCTATTGGTGTGGCCACCAATAGCACGTTAGATCCCTTATCTCCGGATTTTAAATGGACAGATCAGGGCAAGATCCTGCAATCTTATCCTGGCAAAACCAATTGGAATGCTATAGATCCCAATGTGATTACTAATACCCACGGAATCCCATGGATGGTTTTTGGCTCCTTCTGGGATGGTATAAAATTGGTAAAACTGCAAAAAGGTTTTTTGCAGGTGGATGAAGACCTGAACCAGATTCAAACCATTGCCAGCCGGAAAAGGGATCCGGGATCGCCCAATCCTCCGGCGGTAGATGGTAATCCTGCAGACGCAGGGGGAAATGCCATTGAAGCACCTTTTTTGTTTAAAAAGAACGGATATTATTATTTGTTTGCCTCTATAGACTATTGCTGTAAAGGGGTTAAAAGTACTTATAAAATGATTGTGGGCCGTTCGAAATCTATTAAGGGCCCATATCTTGACAAATCTGGCATCGCGATGACCAAAGGTGGTGGAAGCCTGCTCCTTCAGGGGGATGAACATTGGCATGGAACAGGTCATAATGCAGTTGTTCGGTTTGAAGGAACAGATTATCTGATCTTTCATGCCTATGATGCCACAGACCATGGCATACCGAAACTCCGGATAGAAAAACTCCAATGGTCGGACGGTTGGCCAGCCGTACCAGAACACCACTGATCACCTCCAATAACCAAACCGATATGAACCTATTCAAACCAACAATGTTCTGGCTGGGCATCGCGCTTGCGCTGCCGTTTTATGCCTGTAAAAAAGAAAATGCTTTTGATAAGCTGGGAAATACTGTTCCCGCCCATGCAGATGTGGCTTTTAACATCAACACCATCAACGATACTTATGCCGATGTCGCGGCTGCTCAGTACAGTTATATGTGGGGGGTATATAATGTACATGACCCATCTATTTTTAAAAGTGGCGACTGGTTTTACTGTTACAGTACAGATGCCGGATATGGCATTGCGGTGCGGCCAGGTATCCAGATCCGCAAATCAAAAGATCTAGTGAACTGGCAATTTGTAGGCTGGGTGTTTGGTGGCATACCCAATATGGGCAATAATTACATCAAGCAAAACGGAGCGACCTCCAATGACGGGCTTTGGGCACCTTATATTTTAAAAGTAGGATCAGAATACCGGTTGTATTATTCGCTGGCTTCTACGGGATTCCGCATCAGCTGTATAGGACTGGCTACCGCCTCCTCTCCGGAAGGGCCCTGGACAGAAAAGGGAATTGCTGTAAGTTCCGTAACTGCAGGAGCCGGAACTAATGCTATAGATCCTACAGTTATGGTTACCCCTGCGGGAGAACAGTATATGATCTATGGATCTTCCTGGGACGGCCTCTTCCAGGTACAGCTGAACCCGGCAACCGGATTGGCCAATATAGCAGGTGACCGAGGAAAACGTATTGTAAGGCGGGGCAGAACCGGTGGCAATTACAATGGGAACCTGGAAGGTCCGGAAGTAATCTACAATGCAGAACAAAAAATGTATTACTTGTTTGTAGCCTACGACTGGCTGGCGACCAAATACAATGTCAGGGTATTTCGCTCTGCAAGTCCAACAGGACCTTTTCTGGATTGGAACGGCCGGAGTGCAGACCTGCAGGAAGACCATGGACCAATGATCCTTGCACCTTATAAATTTATGGGTCATGGTGGCTGGGCGGGCGTTTCCCATCCTGCGGTATTTCAGGACAAAGGACAATATTATATTGCTACCCAGGGCAGACCAGGTGTAGATCTGAACTTTATGGTTTTGCATGTCCGCAAGATTTTCTGGACACCTGAAGGCTGGCCATCGGTTTCTCCCGAACGTTATGCCAATGTACCTGATGATGCAGTAAGTAAGGAACAGATCAACGGAGATTATGAGCAGATCGTTTTGGGTTATGTCACTGTTCCAGGCTATGGTGCAGAGCAAACCGATCCTCAGTATTCTGTTGCTGGTAAAACCACACTGAATGCCGATGGAAAGATAAACGGAGATGCCAATAATACCTGGGCCTATAATGCACCCTGGTTGGAACTGCGCTGGGCAGGTGGTTTATTTGTAGATAAATTGCATGTTTCCAGGGAACGCGACTGGGAAAATAAAAAACAATCCACCATCGTAATGAGTGGGTTTAATGGCGCAGGAACGGCGATTTGGTTTAAGAAAATGTAAGATCAGATCTGTTCGGCTTTAACGCTGACATAATAGGACTTTTCTATGTTTGCTGTTTCAAATAAGGAGACCTCGCCGGCTTTTAAAGTTCGGGTCTGAAATTGTTCTGATGGAAAGAGCTTCACACGAAGCTCTTTCCGTTTTAAAACCAAGGGAAGGTTAAAACCTTTTATACAGTTGCGCCAGCGATAAGCCACTTCATTTTTTGCCAGGTTGAAACGGAGTTCCAGTTCCGGGATTTGTGTGGTCCTTAAATATTGATCATAGACCTTACTGTAATCGTAACCTGCCTGGTTAGACAAATAGTTCTCTATTTCTTTAGAGGTAACGGTTTGATGATAGAAGGTTTTATTCAAGCCGCGGATGATGTTGCGGAACAATAGGTCATTGTCTATACTATGGCGAATGGTATGGATCATATTGGCCCCTTTAGGGTACATGTCCCCGCTGCCCTGTGCGTTGACATTGTATGCTGGAATAATGGGCTGGTCGTTGCGGATACCTTTTCTAATGCCATAGTTGTAGGCATTTCCAGCTTCTTTTCCAAAACGATATTCTGTATACAAGGTTTCACTATAATTGGTAAAGCCTTCATGTACCCACATGTCTGCAAGGTCTTTTGTGGTAATGTTGTTGCCGAACCACTCATGTCCGCTTTCATGCACAATAATGAAATCCCATTTCATACCCCAGCCTGTTCCTGACGCGTCCCTTCCGCCATATCCGGGTTGGTACTTATTGCCATAAGCCACCGCGCTTTGATGTTCCATACCTGAATGTGGAGCATCAATAAGTTTGTAACCATCTTCGTAAAAAGGGTAGGGACCCATCCAGTATTCAAAACTCTTAAGCATATATTTTACTTCTGCAGGCATATAGGATTTGGCTTTTTGCAAGTTATAATCCAGCACCCAGTAACTCAGGTCCAGCTTTCCTTTTGCTCCGGGATAGACCTCCGTAAAGTTGACATATTTTCCAATATAAGGAATCAGGCAGTAATTATTGATCGGATTAACCACTACCCATTTATAACTGGTTGTGCCATTACCATTGTTCTTTTTAAAAGCCAGCCGGCCATTGGCCACCGCAATTAGACTGTCCGGAACGGTCATGGTTAAAGAAGCGCCTTTATCGGGTTCGTCACTTTGATGATCTTTACATGGATACCAAATAGAGGCTCCTGCAGCACCCTGGCAGGCCACAGTCATCCAGGGACGGCCCTGTGCGTCTTTAGTAAAGATCCATCCACCATCCCAGGGTGCACGAATGGCTTCATGTACTTTACCATGATAAAAGATCTCTATTTTTTGGATGCTGGCCTTTTTCTGATCAGGTACATCCACCAGCCAGGAGTCACCATCCTGGGTAAAATTAATTTTTTTTGATCCGTTTAATAAAATGCTGTCAATGGAAAGCGGGGCTTTCAGGTCAATTTGCATGCGTTTGCTGCCTGGATTTGCCGTGACAAGATAAGTGATGATGTTCTTTCCTTCAATTGTTTTTGCTGTATAATCCGGCTTAACACTGATATCATAGCGCTGGACATTCCACCAGGAACGTTCAGGTGTCACACTTCCTCGGAGGGTATCAGCATGGCTATAGATTTTTGTATGTTGTGCTTTTACCTCATGGCAGAGTATAAGCAGGGCGAAACTGGTCACAGCGGTTTTGAACAGGAAAGGTGTCTTCATTTTATCAAATCAAATTTGGTCTAAACAAACAGGTCATCTGATCAAACATCGACATTCCTGTTTAAATTCTCTGGCTCTGAATTGATCCAAACTTTACGAAAATTAACCCGGTTTTTGTTTTTTTGACTAAAATAGGCTTAATTATAGGCTGGATGAGGGAGGTCTTTGTTGCTATGTGATAAAAATAGGCTATAATCAGGCAATTTATGGTGAAATATTGGCCAGGCAGGCACCTACTTTTAGGTTTGATTTGCTTGTTTCATCCAAACCTCAAAATTATGCCCCTAAAACCTAAAATAATTGTATTCGTATTGTTGCAAGGCGCCATCTGTTTCTCCGGCAAAGCCCAGGATCGATGGAAGGAAATTGCCACAAGGCCGACTACCCTGGACTTGAAACCGGGAATAATGGATCTTAAGGCAGGTCCTTTCCGGCTTAAACTTGTTAAATCTTCTCAAACCACAGCAGGACTGCAGCCTGAAGGCGAGGTTGGTTTTGATTATACACCGGCAGACTGGCTGGAAAAGAGAGGAAAGGATGGGTTTTATCATCTTGGAGACCTCAATCTGCAATTGAGAACAAAAGCTTCTCTTTCCTGGCAAAAGTTTTCCACCGCAAGCCAGCGTCATGAAATTAAAACCTTAACCGCACTGGGAGACACTCTTGCTGCTGCAGACCTTTCAGCTACTTTGGCCCAAAATCTGCCCTTAAATGTGAGACGATACTGGATAAAGGATCAAAATAGTCTGGTCTTGCTTTTCAGGATCAGCAATACCAGTGCAGGCCCGGTTGAGTTGGGTGCATTGGGTATTCCGATGGTATTTAATAATATTCTGGATGGGAAATCACTGGAAGAAACTCATGCGGGCAATGTATTCTATGATCCCTATATTGGCCGGGACGCGGGATATGTGCAGGTTACTCGTCTAACTGGGAAAGGTCCGGTTATGCTGGTGCTTCCTTATGGAAAGACACCACTGGAAGCCTATAGTCCTTTGTTAGATGATCCAACCCCCAGGGGAATTGCTTTTGAGGGCTTCCATGAATGGATGGTTTACAGCAAAGCAAGGACGGAGCAGGATTGGAAAGGGGCAGAACAGTGGAACGAAGCTCGTTCTGTTGTGCTAAAAGCTGGGGAAGCCAGGGTTTATGGACTTAAATTTATACTCGCAGATTCTATTGGAGGAATTGAAGCTAGACTAGTGCAAGAGCATAGACCTGTTGCCATTGGTGTACCGGGTTATATTCTGCCAATGGATGTGAATGCAAAATTATTTCTTAAATACCCAGCTCAGATCAAAGAGATCAAAGTGATGCCGGAAGGGGCACTTCAGTGGCAACGGACAGGTATTTCTGCTGAGGGCTGGGCCACTTATGAGGTGAAGGGAAAGAGATGGGGTAATGCCCGTCTAACTCTGACCTATCAGGATGGGTTGGAACAGACCATCAGTTATAAGGTGATTAAACCTGAAACAGAGTTAGTTGCATATTATGGACGTTTTTTAACCCGGGAACAGTGGTTTGAAGAACCTCGTGATCTGTTTAAGCGAAGCCCTTCTGTAATCAGTTATGATTATGAAAAGAAGGAGCAGGTGAAACAGGATAGCCGGGTTTGGATTTCCGGACTGAGTGATGAAGGAGGTGCAGGTGGTTGGTTGGGTGCGATGATGAAACAACTGGTGCAACCTAATGCAATTGAAATCCGTAAACTGCAGCGTTTTGCAGACAGTACTCTTTGGGGTGGGCTGCAGGTTAAAGATGGCCCCGAAAAATATGGTGTAAAGAAGAGCCTGTTTTATTACCAGCCAGATTCGGTTCCTGCAGGGACGTACAGTCCGGATATTAATTATAAAACCTGGGCAGCCTGGAGTCATAAGGCAGCTAACGATGTCGGTCGGTCTTACAATTATCCGCATGTAGCTGCGGCAGACTGGGTCTTGTACCGTTTGGCCCGTAACCATCGGGGATTAGTGACCGGAAAGGATTGGAAATGGTATCTGGACCTGGCTTTTCATACGTCGATGGCTATGGTGTCGCTTGCCCCAACTTATGTTGAGTTTGGTCAAATGGAAGGGACGGTATTTTTGCTGATTTTGAGGGACCTGAAAGATGAAGGCCTTGTTTTGCAGGCCGGGCTTCTGGAAAAGGCCATGCGGGCACGTGCAGATCACTGGCGGTCTTTGAAATATCC
>NZ_DATMRL010000698.1:0-8054 GCF_035566355.1 Pedobacter sp. | reverse complement strand
GAGCTTATTGCGGAATTTCAGCAGCTAAATACATTAAGATTTATAGTAAAGCCATGTATTGTCTTGTCGCTTGCTGTATTTTTTTGCATTCGTACTAAATTAAAAGGACGCTTTCATAAGAGGTTGTTTAGCGGGCTTATTTTTGCCTGGCTTGGAGATATCCTGTTACTCTTCGTAGATGCTCGTCCAGAATATTTTATGTATGGGCTGTTTAGTTTTCTGCTTGGGCACCTTTTTTACACCAGGGCCTTCTATCTTGATTTTCGGTCTGCACAGGAATTAGATAAAAAGAATGCAAGAATTGCAATAGGGTTCTGCAGCGTCAGCAGTATTGCCTTTTACTTTTATTTACGTCCTCATCTGGGTACTTTAAAGCTACCTGTGATGATCTATACCTTTGTAATCAGTATGATGCTCATGATGTCTGTTTTTAGAAATCTGCGTGTTAATAAAGAAAGCTTTATACTTGTCTTTGCTGGTGCTATTCTTTTTGTATTATCAGACAGTTTGCTGGCTTATAATAAGTTTGTTTCCTCTTTTAGTCTTGCTGGTGTTTGTATTATGGCTACGTATATGCTTGCGCAATATTTTATTGTTATTGGTGCTGCCGAGAGGAAGCTTCTTTCTCAAGAACTGTAAAGACCAAAGACAATCTTTCTCCATGTTCATCTACTAGCGTTAATGTATGTTTCCCTGCTGCAGGGCTTACCGCCAGTTGATGAAAGCTTTTTGTTGTTGCAAGATATTCATCATCAATATGCCAATATATCTTGATATTTGGATCACGGTGAGTGGCGTTTAACACAACCTTACCACGTGTACCATCAAATTCAATAGGGATATATACCGATGTATTGTTTCTTGGATAGATCATGTCCATTACATAGCTGTTCCCCATATCTCCACAGCCATCTTTAAAAGGGGGTAAAGGTTTATAATCGCTATTTTTGATCTTGTAATAATATTCCATGGAGGGAGGAAGTACAAACCAGGGTTTATGCAACATTTGAGTTGTAGATTCACATCGGTCGGTAACTTGCCAGGAACCTGTCGGATCCAAATGGACGAGCTTATGATAGGGGCAAATACCTGTTTTTTCTCCGGCAGAGGGGACCATTTCTTCTATTTTATCCGTACAGTATTCCCCTGCTTTATAACCACTTTGTTTACACACCCAAATCTTCTTTAACTTACTTTCCGGAGTTTTAAACCACTTACCATTAGGTAGTTGTCTGAATATATCAAAAAGTACCGGAGCGGCAGCGTCAATACCAGTTAAACCTGGACGGCCTTCTCCATCCGCATTACCTACCCATACGCAAACTACGTAACCTGGCGTTAAGCCCACAGCCCAGGCATCCCTGAAACCAAAACTGGTGCCTGTTTTCCAGGCTACCCTTTGAGAGGAGGAAAACTGCTCCCATAAGCCTTCATCGCCGGGGCGCATCAGTTCTTCCATCGCATTAAATGCAGACCATATGGCACCATGATCAAATACTGAATTGATCTGTGCATTCTCTTGGTCGCGTCTGGTATCTCTTTTTGAGCTCACATATACAGGTGCATCATAGTCATTTGGATTATACTTTCCACTAAACTCATTGAAGTGTTTTAAAGTTCTGGCCATACCCATATAGGTTTTGGCCAGGTCCCACATGGTTACTTCACTTCCGCCTAAAATAAGTGACAGTCCGTAATAATCGGCAGGTTTATTCAACGTGGAGAAGCCGAGTTGTTTAAGTTTATCGTAAAACCGCTGGTACTTATAGGTTTGGAGCATTTTTACTGCTGGGATATTTAAGGAGCGGCTTAGAGCCCGGTCGGCAGGGATTGCACCATCATAACCCAGGTCATAGTTTTGTGGCGAATAACCTCCGATTTGTGTTGGAATGTCTGGAATCAGGGTATGGGGCATAATAAAACCATCATTTAGCATGCTGGCGTAAAGGAGTGGTTTCAGGGTGCTGCCAGGGCTCCTGGGCGCCTTTATCATATCGACGTGGCTCTCCAGTTCAGTATTGTCTGGTTGGTAGATGTTTCCAACATAGCTTTTTACTGATCCGGTATTTACATCCAGGACCAAAGCTGCAATATTATTGATGTCATTGGCACGATAGCGGTTGTTGTATCTTTTTAGCAGGGCATTTACTTTAAGCTGGAGGCTTTCATCTAGAGTAGATCTGATTCTTGTGCTGCTGATCCCAAGGCTGGCCCTTTCCTGTTTGAAACGGTTCAGCAAATGCTGGGCGTTTTGCGGCAACTGTTGAGGTTTGCCGGGTATTGGTTCAAATTTAGAAAGATTAGCGGTTGCCTGGTCTATGTAATGGAGTGCAGCCAGTTTATCGAGCAGGTCATTTCGTTTTTTGATCAGCTTGGTGGCATTTTTACCGGGGTGGACCAGTGAGGGGCTATTTGGCAATACGGCCAGGGTTGCCATCTCTCCCCAGGAAAGTGAATTCGCACTACGGCCAAAATAGCGCCAGGCTGCTGCTTCAAGACCAACAACATTACTCCCAAAAGGCGCGTTTGCTGCATAAAGTGCTAGAATCTCAGATTTGGAGCAGCGCACTTCCAGGCGGAGTGCCAAAAGCATCTCTATTAGTTTTTGGGTAAGGGTACGGTCTTCTTTTCTATAAAGCCGGATCACCTGCATGGATAAAGTACTTCCGCCACTGACCACACTTTTTGCTTTAAAGTTTTGTCTCATTGCCCTGCCTAAGGCAAGGATGTCTATGCCTGCATGTTTATAAAACCGCTTGTCCTCAAAGGCAATGATGCATTTATTGAATTTGTCGGGCACACTGTCTGCTACTGGAAAACGCCATTGTCCATCACGTGCTATTGCAGCACTGAGCAACTGGCCGTTTGAGGCCTCTATGACAAAAGAAGTAGGGGCAACAAATAGCCTGGAGGGCAACAGGAACCAGAAAACCAGAAAAAGAACCAGGCAAATCAGATCGGAGATCAGAAAGCCTGGTTCATACTTGAATTTTTTAAACATTTTACTTAATTACCTGTACCCATTTACCTTCTTGCGTTGCACTGATGTTGTTGTTGTACATTGCTTCTGCCTGTACCGCAGACAAGTAATACCTGCCTAAATAAGATGCATTCAGCAGAACTTTGTAAGTCACGGTCTCGTTCTCTCTAAGGTTAAAATAAGTAAATACTCTGTCATCTCTAATGTCACGGTAAGTGAATGGAGAAGAAGAGAGGATACTTTCATTGTCATTTATCCTGGTATTGATGATTTCCCATCCAGATGGAAAAATCTGTGTCAGTGCCATTTGCTCATAGTAACCCATTCTGCCTGGGTTTTTAATGACTACTTCTGCATAAAAGTCTAAGCCTTGTTTTAAGGTGGTTGGATCTATTGGTTTGCCATTCAATAATTTATAGGATACACTCATCTCAAGTGCTTCCGGATTATTAGGCAGGAAGTTGTTCTGTCCTGCTGCCGGCTGTCCTTGTAAAATTAACCTAGCGAAGAGCACCCTGTTACCGGCATTGTTGATTTGAATCTGGTTACCCTTAAAGCTTAATGGTGTTGAACTGATGTACTGATCTGTATTTACATTGCCTTTTTTGCCATCCAGAACAAAACTATAATTCAATTTATTGGCAGATGCATTCTGTCCGCAGAATTTGGCGATGGCCAATAAGCCATAGGCTGTGGTTTGAGTACTGTACCAATCATCTCTGCCCAGTTTCGCGGCCAGTGGCTGGAGCAGCTGGGCCGCTTTTCCTTTCTGACCAAGAAGGGTTAGGGTTTCTAAAATCATGGCTTCATCCCTGATGTCAGACCCATAGGTTCCGCCCAGCTGATTGTAAGGCTTCACGGATAGATCTAAGCCTCTAATCAGCTGTGCGGCAGCATCGGCCTGCCCAGCCAGCTTGTATGCTGCTGCGAGCCTCCATTTTGCGCTCACTGATAAATACTGGAAGCCCCTTAGACGGTTCATGGCTGCCATATCTGTTTTCTTAGCTAAAGCGAGCACATACAAACGATAGGCTTGTGATAGATCACCGCCATAGAAATTTGTACTGTTTGGTGACCAGCTGCTTGCTTTGGTTTTCTGATAGCGAAGCAATTCATCCAGTAAACCAACAGGAATGGAATAACCTTTATTTTGTGCCTCTACCAGGAAATGTCCGGCATAATTGCTTCCCCATTCATCTGCGGATGTTGAGCCCGGCCAATAGGCCAAGCCGCCCTCAGCAGTCTGGAAATCTTTCAGTTTTAGAATACCTGCTTTGATATTCTTTTCTGTAGTTGCTTTCTGTTGCGCGCTAAGTTGAGTCAACTGATCTAAAAACAACTGAGGGAATACCGCCGATGTAGTTTGTTCTACACAACCATGCGGATATTGCATCAGATAGCCCAAACGTTTTTTCAAATTGATCGGAGGGATGGAAGATAACTCCAGGGATCCTGAATTTGTACCGGCCATTCCGATTCCACTATAGGTTTGTGTCCAAGTCTTACCTGGTTCTATGGTGGCAGATACTACATTGGTTACAAATGGATTTGGATTCCGAATGTCAATCTCTACATCATATACAGCTTTCTCAGCTCCACTCTGTGCGATGAGTTTGACTTTACCAACACCTGCTACTTCAGGGGCCTTAATCTCAAAGTAAGCCATTTGTTCTCCAGGTTGTTTGTAAGATAGCTGAATGGTTCTGTTGCCTTCTACACCCAGGTTTTGAGTTTGGATTTGCAAGGTTACATTTTTAAGATGATTTTCAGTTGCAAATACGGTGGCTGGCAGGGTGAAGCTTTCACCCGGCCCAATTACCCTTGGTAAGGTTGCGAGGAGCATTAAAGGCTTTTTAACCTGGACGGATTTCTCCTGGAAACCATATGCGCCATCCTGACCTGCAATTACCATGGCCCTAACTGCGCCGATATATTGTGGTAATTTGAATTTATGAGCTTTCGTTTCCCCTTTAGATAGGGCAAAAGGGCCCATGAATTTTACCACTGGTTTGAACCTGTTGGCTTTTGCAGGGTTTAAATTTTTATTGATGCTACCATCACCACCAATACTCAGGATGCGTTCCAGATTACCACCCCAAGCGCCAAGTACGTAATCAAAAAGGTCCCAGGTTTTCACACCAAGCCCTTCTCTTGCGTAGAATACGGCATGAGGATCAGGTGTTTTAAACCGGGTTAGATCAAGTAAGCCTTCATCTACTATTGCAATAGTATAGGTCATAGCCTTACCGTTTTGTTCGGATACAGAGAGGGTATTTTCTGTTTCCGGTTTGATCTTATCGGCCATTTTGATGACTGGTTTTAAAATCGTTTCCGGATCTTCAATCAGGAGAGGGATAGCTCCGTACATCCTTATCGGCAGATCATTTACTGTTTGGGCATGTGGCTGTAATAAGGTAACATTCGCAAATACATTTGGAGACATGTTTTTTTCTGCCTTGAATTTGAACTGCGTTTGTCCGGCCTTTGTATCTGTCCAGTAGGTTTTCAATACCCTGCTGCCATTCTCAATGGAGATCAGCGCTCTGCCACCTTTACCCGAAGGGATAGTCAGAACAACATCTTCACCTACTTTGAATTTTGTTTTATTAGCCGTGAATGACAACATAGATGCTTCAGTAGGGTTATTGGCTTGTTCACGCTGTGCCCAGCCTGGCCAGTCGATATAAACATCTTTACCTGTTACATGTCCGCCGTTTAAATCCCTAACCAAAATAAGGTAACGGCCCCATTCAGGTTCATCCACTCTTAGGTTCCAGCTTCCCCGTCCGTTATTCAGGGTTACGCTTTGTTTTTTGATGAGTTTATTGTACTGGTTTTGTGTAAAATTGGCATAGGAATTTTGGTCATCCTGTTCCCACCACCAGCGCCATTGTACTTTATAGAGTTCCAATTCAACCGTTTTGCTACCAGCCAGTAATTTTCCATCCCGGTTTACATTCACCAAATCTATCTTATGGTCTTTACCGGTCACCAGCATACCGCTCAGTTTTTCTCCTTCAGGCGTTTTAATGCCATAATAATTGTTGTATACATGATATGGGATACTAAAGTTATCGATGCTGAAATTACCACCTGCTTCAAATACTTTTGTCGTAAAATTAGCTTTCAGTACGCCTGGAGCCGTTTTATTCTGATCCAGATTGGTATTCACTACAGCTGTTCCGTTTTCGTTTAAAGTCCCTTCAAAAATGGTCTTGACCTGCGATTCGAACTTTACGGTCGGATTATCGAAGGTATAGGCTTCAAAACCAGCGAAAGTGGTTTTCATGGTATTCAGGTTTACATCAACTTTGGCCTTAAGATTTTTACCTACTGCACCAAAGAGCCAGTTGGCCGAAAGCGTAGCAGAAGATCCATTCTCGGCACTCAAATATTTCCTGGCACCAATGTCAAAATTGATCTTGAGCCGGTTTGGCATTACGGTTTCAATTTTAACTGTTTTACTAAACGTAGAACCTCCGGCTTTGACTTTAACCAGCCAGTTTCCGGTAGGAGCGGTTGTGGCGGTTGCTGTTTTAAAAGTATAAAATCCATTTAAAGAATTACCATTCACAACCTTTCTAATAATTTGTCCCTGAGGGTTATATAATTCAAAGGTGATAGGATAGGCTCCTGGTAGCTTTTTAAGTTTATCTTCCAGGATGAAGGAAAGATATAGTGAATCTCCCGGACGCCAAACACCACGCTCTCCATAGATCAGGCCTTTAATGCCATTTTGTATAACATCCCCACTCACATCGAAACGGCTTAAAGGGAGGGAATTTCCATCGTCTAATTTTAAGTAACCGCGTTCATCGCCATTTTTGGCAATGAGTAAAAATGGCTTTCTTTTCAGCTCAAAGGAGGCCATCCCGTCGCCATCTGTTTTTGCAGTATAAATAACTTGTTTGGCATAATCCATTAATTCCAATGTAACTCCACTTAATGGTTTGGCAGTGAGCAGGTCAGTTGCTATAATAAGCATGCTGTTGTCATTTCCGCGCTTGGCGACCAGACCAATATTAGAGGCGATCAGGTTGCGGCTGGCCCACTTATCAGTAGTGTAATAAGAAGAGGTACAAGGGTTGTCACGGTCGTCCCAGCGATAATGTTGTGGATAATAATTGTTGTATCGGCTCCAGAAAGCATCGTCCTCATCGATCTTTTCTCCGTAATATTCATTGGCATCTCCATCTTCGTCCATGTTTTCTGAATCTGTCTCTGCCTTATCTACGCCTGTGGCACATGCATATACATTATAGGCCTTTCTAAAACCAATGGTTACCCTGTACATTGCACCGGGTTCAGTACGGATCATTTTATCCAGGTCAAGCGTAAAGCGGTTTTTCTTATGGAGGTTTAAGGATTTGTCTTCATCCAGTCTAATGGTTTTTTGTACCACCGGGCGGCCCACACGTCTTAATTCCTGGCCATCTTTATAGTTGTTGGTCTGAAAGAACTGCGGAATATTATTCTCATAGATCTTAATGATGGTTATATCGACCGCTTTCAGGTTAGTTGCCTCAAAGGGAAGTACAAGTTTACCCGAATTTGGAATAATTGTGCCGCTTCCTGAAATGGTTACAGCAGGTGCTTTCTTTTCAAAAAGAACATTACCTGTTTTAGCATCAGCAAGCTTCTTGCCTTTTATATTTTCAATGCCCTGATTCGCTGTCAGTGCATAGTTGCCATCTAATGGATCTGTAGCATAGATTTTAAGCTGACTGCCATCAATGGTGTACCTCAAATCTGCCAGACTGCCCAGGGTAACCAGACCGCTGAGATCCTGAGCTACATTGAGGGGCTCCGAAAACTGGATCAGGGCATAATCTTCCTGATCTTGTATGGCTTTTAAACTTAGCACTTTAAATACCCCTGTGGCGGGTACCAATAGCGTCTCTTCTCCTTGATTTTCTGCGTCAATTACCTTTCCAGACCATTTAAGTAATAATTTTTGTTCTGCGCCTGTTTTCTTTATGCTGTCTATAGTGAAGTGTGAACTGTATTTTGCTGGGTTGTGTTGCCATTTTATATGGAGCTTTTGTCCGAAATCGAGTTCCAGTGCCTTTTCAAT
>NZ_DATMRL010000697.1:0-12999 GCF_035566355.1 Pedobacter sp. | reverse complement strand
AAAAAGGTTTTCCGGGCAATTTTTTGAAGCGTTGAGACAGCAGAAATATCCAGATGTATAAGGGTGAAATTCATGTCCAAATTTAGGCCAAAGCGGGGTAATTAACAAAACCTGTGGATAAGCGAGAGTTATCCACATTTTGCCAGAAAAACGTCTTTTAACGGGTTGCTTTTTAGTGGCTTAATGATTAGGATAAGTTTATGTTTTTTTGTTGGTAATATTCTTGATCTTCGCAATCCCAAAAAAGAAGGAAGCTTTTTTCAGGGGTGAATAAAGAATAAAAAACAACATCAAATTAATTAAAATGTCTATGCAGAATACTTGTACCGCAGTGTGGAATAACTCACTTCAAACAATTAAAGCCAGCATCCCAAGCCAAAGTTACAAGACCTGGTTTGAGCCTATCTCTGCTTTAAAATTAGAAGGAAACGTTTTAACTGTACAAGTACCAAGTTTATTCTTTTACGAGTGGCTGGAGGAGCATTATGTAGGCCTTTTACGCAAAACGGTAAAACAGGAACTTGGAGAGGAAGGACGTTTGGAATACAATATTGTTGTAGAGGATAAAACATCCAAAAACAACTCTGTATCTACCAAAGCACAGACAGTACCTGCTTCCACACCGGCAACCACCTCATCAACGGGTAAAGATCTGAGAAATCCATTTGTTGTACAGGGTGTAAAAAGACTGAATGTTAATCCACAACTTAACCCTAATTATACCTTAGAGAACTATATAGAAGGAGACTGTAATCGTCTGGCACGCTCTGCGGCTTTCGCCGTTGCAGCTAAACCAGGAGGGACGTCCTTCAACCCTCTCATGATTTATGGCTCGGTAGGGCTGGGTAAAACGCACCTGGCACAGGCTATCGGTAACGAGATTAAAAGTGTATATCCAGAAAAGCTCGTTATTTTTGTTTCCTGTGAAAAGTTCTGCCAGCAGTTTGTCGAATCCTTAAAAAACAATACCATCAATGACTTCGTGAATTTCTATCAGGCTATGGATGTGATTATTATGGATGATATCCACAATTTTGCAGGAAAGGAAAAGACACAAGATATTTTTTTCCATGTTTTTAACCACTTACACCAGTCTGGCAAACAAATTATCATTACTTCTGATAAGGCACCAAAAGATTTATCCGGATTGGAAGAGCGTTTGCTGAGCCGGTTTAAATGGGGTCTTTCTGCCGATCTGCAAATTCCTGATTTGGAAACCAGAATGGCTATTTTGAGAAAAAAGACAGCCCAGGATGGTGTTAATGTACCTTCAGAGGTTGTTGAATATGTTGCTCATAATATTGATAATAATGTTCGTGAACTGGAAGGTGCTATGGTTTCTTTGCTTGCACAGGCAACTTTGACCAAAAAAGAAATTGATCTGCCTTTGGCTAAATCATTATTGAGAAATTTCATTAAAAATACCAGTAAAGAAATCTCTCTGGAATATATTCAAAAAGTTGTTTGTGAGTATTTCGAAGTACCTTTTGATCTGGTGAAATCGCCAACACGTAAACGTGAGGTGGTACAGGCCAGGCAAATTTCCATGTATCTGTCTAAGAGCCTGACTAAATCTTCTTTAAAGAGTATTGGTGCTTTTTACGGAGGCCGTGACCACTCCACAGTAATCTACGCCTGCCAGACTGTTGAAGACCTGATTGACAGCGATAAAAAATTCAAAGGGTATGTAACAGATATCCAGAAAAAACTAAGCATGAGCTAATTCAAACGACAATAAAAATCATGACTATAAATGCTATTACGATAACCACCGCTCTGGTGGTTATCCTTTTTGTTCCTTATCTGATCAGTATCATTAGAAAAGTCCAAAACCATCAGATTCCCTTTATAAAAGCACTCCATCCTTTTTACACTAAAGAAATGAATGAGGCTGCTCTTTTGAAGGAGCGTTTATCTCCAATTGTTCGAGAAATGGAAACCCAGACCATGGCTAAGTTTGTAAAGTACTGGACTTCAAAGTTTGAGGCCACAGGACTCTCGGAGCAGGATGTTCTTGAATTGAACGCAAAGATAGCGTGTGGAGAACAAAATCAGGTTGACGGCATATTAGCATTGCATCCTGATGGCAGAGCGCAGTTTGATCAGATCAATACCCGGTTAAAAGAACAGTCCCTTCAGGAAACTGAAGTTATGGCCTAGTTCATATGGTTTTAACATTTATGGTTATTGATTTTAATTTCAATTTCCAGTGTTGCATGCTGAATGTTTTGATGTTCAAGTTCATGCTTTAGATTGCCTTTGATTTTTTGCGCCTCCTCAAGGCTGGTGTGTTCTTCGATAATAATATGGGCCGTTAATGCATTTTGAGTAGTGCTGATGGCCCAAACATGAATATGATGAATTCCAGTTATCCCAACTGTTTTTAAGGCGGCTTCTTTTACTTTTTCCAAGTCAACATTTTCGGGTACACCGTCAAGTGACAGCCGGAGGCTACCTTTCAATAAATTCCATGTACTGGCAATGATTACTGCACAAACAATTAGGCTCAATACAGGATCTATCCAATAGATATGTGTGTAATAACATGATAATGCCCCCGGCAACCAGTCCTAGAGAAACAAGTGCATCTGCAGCGAGGTGAAGGAATGCACTTTTTACATTCAGGTCTTTCTCTTTATCTCTAAAGAACATAAAAGCTGAAACTCCATTGATCACAATCCCGATGGCCGAAACGATTGCAATGGTTACCCCTGGCAGCGGCTGCGGGTTGTTGAATCTTAAAATGGCTTCATATCCAATAGCACCGATAGAAATCAGTAATACAATGGCATTGAAAAGTGAAATCAGGATTGACGATTTTTTGTAGCCGTAGGTGTATTTGTTAGTAGGTTTTGATTGGTGAAGTTTGTAGGCGAGCAGCGATAAAGCCAATGCGCCAACATCCAGAAAGTTGTGCCCGGCGTCAGACAGCAGTGCAAGGGAGTTGATCTTGAAACCAATGACGACCTGTACAATTACATAAGCCATGTTCAGCACAATGCCAGTAATGAAGACAGTACCTACATTTGATAATTTAACTACAGCACCGTGGTTATGTCCATGATGGTCATGTGTATGTTCGTGATGGTGTTCGCCCATTATTTTTATTTATAAAGATATTAAAAACAAAAGGGTAAATAAAATAGGAATAAACCCAATAATATATAAATCAGATTGATCAAATGTCTTTTTTTTAGAATTAAATATGGTTTAATTGCGCTTCTTCTTTAAAGTTTATGGATTTTCAGGTTAACCATTTATAAGTACAAATGCAAATAGGATATTTGAGGCTCTTAGTACAAAATACAGTTTGCTCTGTTACTATTAAATGTGCTTCATAACCTGAAAAGTAGTAATAAGTTGAAAGCATGGTGATTTCCGGATGGGAATGCCATGCTTATTTTTTATTATTTCTTTGTATCAGAGGTAAAGGCATGCATGCCGAACCCATTGTTCTGAATCTTCTTCCGGAACTGGATACAACGCAATTGAATAAGGCATTAAAATTATTATTACTTAAATGATCGGGCCACAAATCTCCTTACATAGGTGGAGAAATCTGTAATTTGGTATGTAAATAAAAAACAAAAAGATATTGGCCTGATTTTTTCAGTGTAAGACAACGAACATTTAAATCAATAATTCAATGTCTTTAGTACTTCAAAATAGATTTTTTGTGTATTTTAACTAAAGATCTGTAGAGTACTGTATAATATGGAATACTTAACCAATACGTCCGAAGATTATTCGCTGCAATCAAATCTGGTGTTTGCAGATAAACTAATACACCTACTCGATGGCTATTATCATAGTGATTTGAAAACCAGTGTGTTGGAAGGCCTTGTTTTGGAGCTTTGCCGGCAGACCGATTCTTTAGGGGCTGCAATCTTTCATCATAAAGATGTTATGTTGGATATCATTGTTCTGCAGCCAAAAGAAAATCCGAATGTTATTCTATTCAATAATAGGGTATTAATGATTAAGGAGCAGTGCTCTATCAGATACGAACAAGATATTGAACAACTCTCATGGGGTATAAAAGATACAAAGGAGATTTGCTGGACTGTATCTCTTATAGGATATAAGAGCGAGAATATAGAAAAGAAATGTGAACTCATCAGATTGAGTATTCCTGTTTTAAGGAGTATGCTTGTAGATCAGGAGCAACAAAGAAGCAGAAATATAGAGCTTAACCGTAACCTCAGTAAAATGGTGAGTTTGCAATGTTTGATTGAATCTCTCGATGATATTGTGCTGGAACTTAATGACCAGATGGTCATCAGGAGGGTCTGGGTAAAGGATAAGACTAAATTGTTCATTCCTCCGGAACAATTTATGAATAAGACCCTTAAAGAAGTGTTCGGCGAATTTGGAAATAGATTTATTGGCTGCATTGAAAAGCTGATTCTTACAGGAGAAAGACAAGAGTGTATATATCCTGATTTTGATCAGAAAAAACACCATTGGTTTTGTGCTAAATTTCAAAAGATAGATACTGAACATGGAGAAGCGAGAATTGTTTGTGTTATAGAAGATATTACTTCTAAAAAGGATATGAGTGACCAGCTGGAGCAAAATGCGCTGGAATTGAGACGAATGAATCTGGAACTCATTGAATCTAAAAACCTGGCCGAACAGATTGCCAGAAAACGGACAGAAATCCTTTCTATTATGAGCCATGAAATCCGGACGCCTTTAAATGGGATCATCGGTATCTGCAATTTATTAAATCAGTCACTTTTTTCAGATCCGAAAACTATCGAATATATAGACCATTTGAACTTTTCTTCCAACCATCTTTTACATTTGGTTAATGATATTCTGGATCTGGAGAAAATAGAAAGCCGCAAGATGGAATTAAGTGAGAAGGAAACAGACTTAATTGCCCTGGTGAGGAATATAGGGAAACAGTTTACGCCCATGGCAGAGGCGAAAGGTTTGAAACTGGAATTCTTTCACAATGAAGGGATTCCAAATTGTTTAATGATTGATGACCTTAGACTGAGCAGGATTTTAAATAATCTCGTTGGAAATGCGATTAAATTTACAGACGCCGGAGGGGTATCCATCAGCTTGGAAAGGGTTAAACTAGATGCAGAATGGGCTGGGATTCTCTTTAAGGTTACCGATACGGGAATCGGAATTCCAGAGCACCTTCATTATTTGGTGTTCGATAAGTTTCATCAGGTGCAGCAGGCTTCTCATAGGGAGCAGCAGGGGACAGGGCTTGGACTTAGCATCACCAAGGGCTTGATTAACCTTTTTAAAAGTGAAATCTATTTGACAAGTAAGCCACTTGAGGGAACAACTTTCGAATTCCAGATTGATTTTAAAATTGGTGGTGCGTTCGCGGAGAAAACACCAGATATTCAGCGATCGGGCTACAAGAGTTTACCGGATTTTGATTTACTTGTTGTAGATGACAATCCAGTTAATTTATTGGTTGCTTCACACCAGCTGGACAGGTTTGGAATCAAGGCTGACCAGGCAAATAGTGGTTATGCAGCTTTAAAGCGGATGGAGGAAAAGAATTTTGACGTGGTGTTGGTGGACCTGCATATGCCGGGTATGGATGGGTATGAGCTGTCTAAAAGAATCCATTTTGAATATCCCCGAACTAAAGTGATTGTTTTTACTGCCGATATTTTGGAGGAAGTGCGAACCCGATTAGGACAAATTGGGGTATCACATATTTTGTCAAAGCCCTTCAAACCCGAAGAGATGCATGAATTGCTTTTGAAAGTATTGGAAGAGCAATAGGACTAGTCCTATTGCTCTTGGTCGTAAGTGTAGGTCATGGTTTGACCTGCTATCTTCTTTGCCGTAATCCGCTTGATGTGATCTTGATACAGACTGTGGTCTGTGGAAGATACAGCACTGAGGGCAGCTTTTTTATATTGTTCTTTTGCAGTTTGTAAATCTTGCTGCTCTTCAGCATATATACCCAGATTTTCATAAATCTGAGCTTTGTTTGCTCCGGGAACTGCTAAAGCCTTCTCTGCAATTTGTTCTACCAGTTTGTGCATTTTAAGCGTTACTACCAATTTTAGGTAATGTTCATACACGTCGGGAAATTCAGGTTCCAGTTCTACACATTTTTGGTAATGGTAACCTGCGGTTTGGAAGTTCTTAAATTGATAATGGTAGAAGCAACCTAGCTGATAATGTGCTCTTGCATAATCAGGTTCTGCATTGATAATTTCATTAAAATAGTGAAGCGCTTTTGGAAGCTCACCATAATTAAGTTCTTCTACGGCCTGCAGATACTTTTCTTCTACAGTGTATAAAATGTCCATAAGGATATATATTGTAATTTGTTAAGTCGTTAAAGATCTTAGCAAAGAATGGTTAATGAATTAAATTTTAAAAGCTAGTCTATTTAAATAGTGTGCGCTAGTGGCCAGGAAGAAATTTTAAGCTCATACCCAAGCCTATCAGCCGGGAAAGTGGGCTAATGTGATTCAGATGGATATGTTGGATACGCAGCATGATAATATTTTTTACAAATATATAGTTTTTTGCAGACATGTGTAAATTATCTGTTTCTTCTTTAGGAATATGGATGTTTATTCGCTTTTAGTATTACGGATATAATGTATCTTAGTGCCCGGAACCAAACTCTTCATGAAACATCTTTATAAATCGCAGCTGCAGCTTAACCTGAAACAATTTTATGCCAACCGCAACTGGAGGTCTATCTCTTATTTCGATTCCAAAAGGGACGAAATTTTATTTGTGTTGCCGGAAACAGACGATATACGCGAAGTATTTAACGGACTTTACAGTGTGCTTTCAGCCTTGCCCGAGATTGACTATCCCAAAGAGCGTACAGTGATCAGTTTTTGTTATGAAGACGGAACTTCTTATTGTTCCCGGTTAATTAATCCGAATACGCAGGATGAAATCAATTTGGCTTTGATTGGTTATCGCCCTGAGCGAAGAATCAAACCTGAGGAATTGCAGGAATTATCTTAAGGTTTTAGGAAATTAAAACATTAATTCTACATCATATGTTATGGATGTAGAAACTAATGCTATGGAACCTTTTGAGATCACCGTGTTAACTGGCGGCAGAGAAGAACAGTTAGTTGTATTGGTAGACCCGAATGACAGCAAATATCAGGTATTTGAGGAACAATCCTTTTTAGGGAAAATTTGGGCGGATATTGATGAAGTTGGGATCATCTGGAGCAGTGCAGATTTGATTGCCCCGGAATTGGTACAGCAAATTGGAGAGCAAATAGAGATTTATGATCAGTAATAATAATAGGGTAAATAAAAAAGAAGAGGCTAGTTCTGTTAGCCTCTTCTTTTTTATTTAGATGCCTGGAAGCTGATGCTTCCTGCCTGATGAGTTTCAATTTCTGGTTTGCCTTTAAAAAGCTTTGGTATTCCTGAAACCGATATTTTTTTGCCTTTCCAATCCTTAGTATCAGAAGGTCCTTTAATCGCAATTGTAAGGATCTGATTAGGGTATTTGCCGCCAAGGTTGAGAAGGGTAAGATTGTTGCTGATTACTTTAAAGTCATAAACAACATCTGTTACAGTGACATACTTTCCAAGGTAATTTACTACTTCAGCTGTATTCTTTATAACGATTGGGTTTGTATTTTGGCGAGTTTCAGCGTTTAGGTTTTCCTGTGGTCTTTCTGCCGAAGGTTTGTAGTTTTTAAAGATCTGGTTTAGAACACCGGCAAGTCTTACACCAGCCATTTCTATCCGGCTCTGAATTTCGGGAAGATGTCTGGTGTAGTAGTCATCAGATAATTTGTTCCCCTTTTCCACTTCCGCATACAACCTATTGCTCAACTGATAACTTTCATAAAGCCATTGAACGGGTGCCGTTGCTTGCCATTGTTTGATTTGTGCAGGACTGGCCTGGTTACATTTTTCTGCAAGTTCAACGGAACTCAGGCGAAGGCGGTCAATCATTCTGCTGTCCCATAAGGAATGTAAATTGGTTCCTTTTCCATCAAACTGAACTTGTATTGTATTACCTCCTTTATCTTCTGCGCGGCTTACGTGCATGGGCTGGTGGGCATCGCCAACCAGGTGGACCACGAACTTTAGTGCTTCTATTCTCTTATCCTTAGAATTGTTAGGGTCAGAGAGTGCTTTTTCGTACTGTAAAAGTGCAGAATAGAGATTGTCTTTTTTTAAAGATTTTACTTGATCTTCAAATGCTTTATAAGGAAGTCCGGAAGGCAGGTTTACAAAATGGTATGGGCCTGTGGCTTTATATGCTGGCTCAGACCTGACCTGGTCTGCCCAGCTACTGATTCCTGGAAGAGTTTCGTTTCCCAACAGATCTTTGACCGCCAGTTTTGCTTCTGGTGTTAAATGATTCTCTGCTACTCTGGCTACGGTTTGGTGACCAATTGCACCCCATGATCCTATTAGGATTCCCAACGGGAATAGAAGGTAAATTAATATTCTTTTTTTCATACGGCCGCAAATCTACGGTAGTAGGATTAGAAATATTAGCAATAGTTGTAACAAATTAAAAACTGCTACAAATTTTTGAAAGGAAGTAATTGATCAGTATATAGACTAGTGAATTTTAGTTTTCGTCTTTTTTGAGTAAACAGAGCAGGTATAATTTAGTGTATCGCAGCATATAAAATGTTAAAAATTAATTTCTTTTTTACATCGGTTGTATGACCTCACAATATTTTAAAACTTTGAGCGTATATATATGTGAGAGCGTTAATTTAGATGAGCGGGACCAACCAGGGATAGGGAGGTCCCGCTTTAATTATAGGCCTCCGTATAGGTAAACTGCCAATTACTTCCAAAAGTAAATGCCTCCAGATTTAAAATTTCCTTTAATAGCTGAAAGGTATTTTATGGTGATGATGAATTTTGCACACAATTACTGTGTTCATTTGTTTTGTGGTTAAGTAAAGCTTTAGGAACAAATAGTTATTAAAGGCTTATGAATATTAAGAAGATATAACAAAACACCACTAATTATAAAACTGATGAAAACACAGTGGCCAGTACTTTCTTATGAAAAAGGCAAATCTACTTATGAGACTTTACAGTTATGGACTCAGATTGTCGGGAAAATAAAACTGGCAACACTACCATGGGTAAATCATTCCTGGCATATTACTTTACACATTACGCCAAGTGGATTGACAACACAAAATATGCCCCACAAGGAACTGAATTTTCAGATAGATTTTGATTTTGTAAGTCATGAATTGAAAATGAACACCAGCAGCGGAGCTTCCAGGAAGTTCAGTTTGCATGGACTTTCTGTATCTGCCTTTTATAAAAAGATCTTTGACGACTTGAAAAGTTTAGGTATTGAGTTAGAAATTAAATCTATTCCGGTAGAGATCGCGGAGCCTATAGATTTTAAGTCAGATACAGTTCATCATACCTATGAAGAGAATGAGGTGATTGCTTTTCACCAGGCATTACTTTCCATTCAAAATGTATTTATGCAGTTTAGAAGTGAATTTAAAGGGAAATGTAGTCCTATTCATTTCTTTTGGGGAAGTTTTGATATGGCGCTTTCTTTCTTCTCCGGACGCAAAGCACCTAAACATCCTGGCGGGGTGCCCGGTTTACCAGATTGGGTTGCAGAAGAAGCTTATTGCAGGGAGGTGAGCAGTTCAGGTTTCTGGCCCGGAAGTGAGGCGCTTCCTGAAGCTACCTTTTATTGTTATTTGTATCCTGAACCTAAGGGGTATAAAGATGGTGAAGTTAAGCCGTCAGGAGCCTATTATCATCCGGAATTACGGGAGTTCGTATTGCCTTATGCGATAGTTCAGCGGGCGGAAAATCCGGAAGGTCAATTGCTTGATTTTCTAAGAAGTACTTATGGAATTGGATCGGGGCTGGCTAAATGGGGAGAGGATCTATGGGAGGGTACTCAATAGGAAGAGTTATTGATAGTCTGCAAAGACTTCATCTTTATAACACCACAACCATTTTTCGCCGGGTTCTGCAGAAATAACCACCGGATGATCCGTTTTGTGGTAATGATTGGTCATATGGGCATGGGCAGACTGATCACAGCAAAGGGTGGTACCGCAGGTTTGGCAGGTTCTTAAGTGCACCCAATCGCTGCCGATTTTAACACATTCTTCGCATACCAGTTCTTTAGCAAGCTTCAGGCTTTTGATTTCTTGAATATGGTTACAGATTTCAGGGCTTTCCATACGGTGGCTTATTTTATGCCTAATAAAAATAGGGAATAATTATTAAATAGTTTGAAGATTTAGTATTTTTACTCAAAATCAACCCCTCAACTTTTTTTAACATTGTTCCAAATAGTGGTCCGATATTATTAAGATGACGAATCTATATAGCAGACTTGAAGATCATCAGTTAGCTGACTTATTGAAGTCTGGTGATCAGGTTGCGTTCACGGAAATCTATAACCGTTATAAATACCTTTTGTATCTGCATGCTTATAAGCGCATTAGAAATGCGGATGAAGCTGAAGATTTGGTGCATGATCTTTTTGCCGTGCTGTGGAACAATAGAGCGCAGTTTGTTTTGAAGACGCACTTGTCTGGCTACTTGTATGCTGCGGTTAGAAACAGGATTTTTAAATTGCTGTCCCATAAGGATATTGAGTCTGTTTATCTCTCGTCTTTTTTTGAGGCCGGTGAACGGGCTGTGAATGTAACGGACCATTTGGTTAGAGAAAATCAACTTATGGTCCAGATAGAAAAGGAAATCGCATCGCTTCCAGTTAAGATGAGGCAAATATTTGAGATGAGCCGCAAAGAACATCTTTCTCATAAAGAAATAGCAGACCACCTTCATCTTTCTGAGCAAACTGTCTCAAAGCAAGTTACCAATGCATTGAAAATTTTAAGAACGAAACTGGGTTTATTGACTTTTTTAATCTTTCTGATCAGGCATTAAATTTTTTTTAAAAATTATCTACCTGTTGGGCTGGAGTTAAGGGTCTATATATTTAAGCGACCGATTAAGGCCTCATTAAAGATGAATAAAGAAGAATTAAAGACATTACTGGAAAAATTCGATGCAGGACAATGCACTGCTGAGGAAATTGGTATGCTGGAAAGCTGGTACCTGGTATGGAGATCTGAGGAGACTATAGACTTTGAGGAAGCAGAGGCAGAACGTAGGGTAGATCAGATTTGGGATAGATTGAAGCTGGATGTTGAAGTAAAGAAAAAAATAGTGTTATGGCCGCGTATTGCTGCTGCTGCGGTGCTGCTTCTTAGCCTGAGTTTGGGATTATATTTTTATCAAAGTCATTCTTTAGCCTCGAAGCAGGAACTGGTTCAGCAGGATGTTGCTCCGGGAGGAAACAAAGCTTATCTGACCCTCGCAGATGGAAAGAGGATTACCTTGACGGATGTGGCTAATGGGGAACTGGCTAAACAAGCCGGGGTGGCTATACGGAAATCTGCAGACGGCCAATTGATATATCAGCTGTCTGACCGGGAGGCTGCGAGCGACAAGCCTGTATATAATACGATAGAAACACCCAATGGTGGGCAATACCAGGTCATTTTGCCTGATGGTACTAAAGTGTGGCTTAATGCAGCATCAGTCCTTAAATTTCCCTCCTCTTTTACGGGCTTAAAAGAACGTAGAGTTGATTTAAGCGGAGAAGGATATTTCGAGGTAGCCCATAATGCAAAACAACCCTTTATTGTAAAGAGCCGACAGCAAGAAGTACTTGTTCTGGGTACTCATTTTAATATTACCAGTTACACTGGCGAGACAACAATTACTACTTTGCTCAAAGGGGCTGTAATGGTTCGTCGTTCAGGAAAAATTGCAAATCCCCTGGAGGGGGAAGACTTTGCTGTTTTAAAACCTGGAGAGCAATCTGAACTGAAAGAAAAGATAACCATAAGTCCTGCTGATCTGGAAATGGCTACTGCATGGAAAGATGGATTGTTTATTTTCAATAAAACAAAACTCCAGAATATTTTGATGCAGTTGTCGAGATGGTATAATGTACATGTTGATTATAGTGATGTTCCTAAAGATAGAGCGCTTTCCGGGGCTATAAAACGGGAGTCAAATTTGTCCAGCGTATTAAAAATGCTTTATGAAACGAGTCGTATTAACTTTGTAATAGAAGACAACACCATAAAAATGAAGAAGTAAACATATGAAGAAGACCATTTTAAGTTTGGCTGCAATGCTAATGGCATTCATGGCATCTGCACAGATCAGCAATCCTGTAACCTGGAGTTATGGAGTGAAAAAAATTAATCCGAAGGAAGTCGTCGTGATGTTTAAGGCTGTTATGGATAAAGACTGGCATATTTATTCAACAAACCAGCAAGCAGGTGGACCTCAGAAAACAACTTTTGCTTTTGCGGCTTCTAAAAATTATCAGCTTTTGGGTAAGATTGCTGAGCCTAAACCTATTGTAGAATACAGTGATGTTTATAAGTTTGATCTGCTTTATTTTAAGAATGCCGTAGTTTTTCAGCAGAAGATCAAGCTGGTTAAAAAGACGGTTCTTAAGGCAACAGTTACTTATATGGTGTGCACCGATAAAGAGTGTAAACAGGCAACTGAAGTGAGTTTTAATGTTCCGGTTGGGTAAAAACCGTAAAGATATTTGCAAACCTAAATTTAAGCCTATGTAACATGTATACAAAGCCGAAAAAAAATAAACCAGGTGCGCTGGAACGCAACTGGTTTTATTAAGGCACATCAGTAATTAAACGAATCAATCAACCGACCACAACCTTAACTTAACAAATGTATGAATTTCAAGATTCTATACAAGGAATGTCATTGCTTTAAAAAACGCAATACTCGTTCCTCCGATTTAAAATCTAAAATGATTTTAATTATGAAACTAACCACAATTATGATGATCATCTGCTGCATCCATGTTTCTGCTGCAGGTTTTTCTCAACAGATCACCTTGTCCGAAAAAAATGCATCTCTGGAAAAGGTCTTGATCAAAATCAAGAAGCAAAGTGGGTATCAATTGCTTTATGATGCACAATTGATAGAAAAATCGAATCCGGTTACTCT
>NZ_DATMRL010000696.1:0-4474 GCF_035566355.1 Pedobacter sp. | reverse complement strand
TCACCACCGACCATGGTACCATCCGGGTAAAACACCCAAGCAAAGTAATCGGAGACCGGAATACCAATACCAATCTGCGTTATAAACAAGGCAGGAACCTCAATTTTAATGCAAAAGAGGTTTTTCTGATCAAAAATCCACATGAAGCGCAATTACCTAAAATCAATATCAGTTCCAATTATATCTTTGCAAAAGAAGACAGGTACTTTGTTTACCAGAATAATTATAACCAGTTTGTCAACTATTACAATGAAACTTTCCAGCATGGAGGGATTTCACTGGAAGAGATGATCATTCCGGTCGCAACCTATAGTTCACGTTAGTTAAGATCACAATGAACCTAGAAATTAACGGTCTCCAGGATTTAGCGGAGGCCGCTCAGGCGCTTTTAATATTTGCAGATGAAGAAAAGATCTTCATCTTTGAAGGAGAAATGGCCGCCGGAAAAACCACCTTTATTAAAGAGATCTGCCACCAGCTGGGTGTCTCCGATGTGGTTTCCAGTCCAACTTTTTCTATTGTCAACGAATATGAATCGGCAGAAGGACAGCCCGTCTATCATTTCGACTTTTACCGCATCAAAAACCTGAGAGAGGCGTATGACATCGGCTATGAAGATTACTTTTACTCGGGCAATATCTGCTTAATCGAGTGGCCGGAAAAGATTGAAGAAATTCTTCCCGAACACTATGTTAAAATCCGGATCGGCATTCAGGATGAAGGCAAAAGAACGTTCAGTTTTATTAAAATTTAAAAAGCTAATTTGCTCCCTTTAAGGTTATTATTATTAATTTTAGGCAGATAAATCATTAAAATGGCTACAGGATTAAGAGAAGGAATGGCCTCTATTGCTCAAAAAGGATTACTTCAACCCAAAGAGACACTAGCAGAAACCGGAAAAAAAAGCAACAGCCTCTACATCGGCCTGCCAAAAGAAATTTCCTTTCAGGAAAACAGGATCGCACTCACCCCCCTTTCCGTTGCGCTTTTGGTCAATAATGGCCATAAAGTAGTTTTAGAAAGCGGGGCCGGTAACGGTGCCAACTTTTCCGACCGGGACTACAGTGAGCAAGGCGCCATCATTACCTACAATAAAAAAGAGGTCTTTGATGCAGACATTATTGTAAAAATAGCCCCGCCTACTCCCGAAGAAATAGCCATCATGCACAAGGGACAAACCCTTATTTCAGCCCTTCAGATGGGTAACCTGGATGAAGCCTATCTAAAAGCCCTGCTGGCCAAGAAGATCAATGCCCTTTGTTTTGAGCATCTGCGCGATGAAGGAAATGTTCTGAGTGTAGTCAGGGCCATGAGTGAAATCGTAGGTGCTACAACCGTATTTATTGCGGCAGAATATCTGAGCAATGTGACTGGTGGAAAAGGACTGATGCTCGGTGGTTTTACCGGCGTGCCTCCTACAGAAGTTGTGATTCTTGGGGCAGGTACCGTAGGCGAATATGCCGCCCGTACCGCGTTGTCTCTGGGAGCCGAAGTCAAGGTATTTGACAGTTCCATTTATCGCCTCAGACGCCTCCAAAACAACCTGGGCAGCCGGGTGTTTACCTCTGTAATGCAACCTATCGTTCTCGGCAAGGCCATTACGACCTGTGATGTTGTGATCGGCGCCATCCGCGCCAAACATGGACGAAGTCCTTGTATTGTGATGGATGAAACAGTGAGCCGGATGAAACCCAATTCGGTCGTCATCGATGTCAGCATTGATCAAGGTGGATGTTTTGAGACTTCCCAGGTCACCAACCATAAAGACCCCGTATTCAGGAAGTACGATGTGATCCATTATTGCGTGCCCAATATTGCCTCCAGGGTACCCAGAACCGCATCTTATGCCCTCACCAATATCTTTACACCTATCCTGGTCGATATCGGCGATATGGGCGGCCTGATGAATGTGGTCTGGAGCAAACCCGGAATTCGGGAAGCTTTATACACCTACCAGGGCCACCTCACCAGTAAAGACCTTGCCAATATGTTCAACTTGCCTTTTAAAGATATCGAACTACTGGTCGTTTCTAACCAGTAAAATATGAAAATAAGCCTTTCCCTCATCTTATGGCTCTTCAGCGGTCCGCTTCTTTTCGCCCAAAAGAAAGCCCCGGCCCCTTTGAAAGTGGTCAGTTCCTTTGCTGTATATAAAAACTCCTGTCGGCAAAACCCAGATAAGCAGCTCATCGAATTGAAAAAAGCCATTCCCGACCTGCAACTAGACATCCGGTACGCCACAAAAAACAATTTCATGAAGCAAATTATGTATCCGCAAGCCAGGGCATTTGCCAGAAAGCCAGTGGTCCAGCAGCTTCAAAAAGTACAGGATGAGCTCCGCAAAAAGGGTCTGGGACTTCGGATTTACGACGCTTATCGTCCTTATGCAATTACCGTGGCGTTTTATCAAAAAGCCTCAGACAAGCATTTTGTAGCCAATCCAACAAAAGGATCCAGGCATAACCGTGGCTGTGCTATAGATCTAAGTCTGATTAATTTAAAGACCGGTAAAGAACTGCCTATGCCTACTCCGTACGACAGTTTTGCCCCGCAAGCCGCTGCAGATTATGCAGAGCTACCTGTATCTGTGATCCGCAACCGCAACCTGCTGATCCGCACCATGCAGGCACATGGTTTCAGAGTACTTAAAAATGAATGGTGGCATTATGACTTTGTAGGATGGCAAAATTATGAACTGCTGGATATCCCCTTCAAAGATCTCTAGACCATTTTTTTGCTCTATACCCATACTGCAGATACAGCAAGGCCAATAGGGTAACCGCCGAGCAACAGTAGAAAATAACCGGGATCATAGAAATATCACTGATGAAGAGCCAGCCAGCCAGTAAAGCGCCAACTCCAATTCCCGCTTCCAGAGCAATATACATGGTGGCCATCGCCTTTCCCCGGTGTTCAGGATCACTAAGGTCTACCGTCCAGGCCGTTGCTGTTGGTGAAAGCATACCTGTCGCAATTCCATATAATGCCGAGGCAGCCATTAAAGAAAAAGAACTTCCCGCAAACCCAATCCAGAGCATGGCTACCGCCAGCAAAACCAGCGAAACTTTCAAAATTACAATTCTTCCATACTGGTCAGAAGCCTTTCCAGCGACAAAACGGATCAGCAGAGAGGTAATTGTAAAGACCATAAAAAACAAACCTTTATTGCTCGTTCCCAAATGACCGCTCCAGTCCGAAATCACGGTAAGAATAGCCCCGTAGCTGATATAACTCATAAAAATAATAACCGTTGCTGGAATCACACGCCATTCAATAATATCCTTACGGCTGATCTTCAGCAGACTAAACTTAAACTTCTGTTTATCCGGAAGCGTTTCTTTCATATTGGCCAGGATCACAATAGACATTAAGGCAAATAGAGACGAAGAATAAAACAGAATATCTATAGAAAAATGATCCGTGATCAAACTCCCTATTGCGGGTCCGATGGCCAGCCCCGTACTGAAACAAACCCCATGTACCCCCATGGCTTCGCCCCAGCGGTGAACAGGAACCAGATCGGCCACATAAGCCGCTGTTGCAGTAGGCTTAAAGCCGGTCGAAAATCCATGAACCAATCTTAACAACAGGAAACCTGCTACAGTAGTGAGTACCGGATAAAGGAAGCCGCAAACAAAACAAACCATGGATCCAACCGCCATCACCGGCACCCGGCCTATCGTATCCGTAAGTTTACCGCTAAAAGGCCTGGAAATCCCGGCAGTAAGGGTAAACAAGGCAATGATCAGCCCCTTATAATGTGCTCCCCCCATGGCCGTCAGGTAAGCCGGCAATTCAGGAATCAGCATATTAAAACTGGCCGAAAAAAGAAAAGAACTCAGGCAAACCAGGGCAAACTGCAGGGTATAAATAGATTCAGAACTCTTTTGCATGGGCTTTAAAACAGGATTGGAAAAGAAAAGCTCAAAGTTAGCGCAATTTAAGTGCAGCCCGATAGAATATTTAAAAGATTGTCAAGGTCACTTTCATTGTGCCAGCTGCTGAGCACAATACGATTCAATGCTTCACCAAACTGATCTGGATAAGCAAAAGAAGAGATCAGAACATCCTTCTCCATCAGCCGCTGTGCCAGTTCTTTGTCTGCGCTCAGATACACCGGAAAACCTTCCAGGTAGGCAAGACCAGATTTCAAAGCACCCAGACCAGTCTCAAAATACCTGCAAAGCTCCAGGAGCCGCTCCAATTCCCCTCTGTAAATATCCTCTGCCCGCATGAAAGCAAACAAACCTGCTGCCGATGGCGGAGAAGCCCCGAGAAAAGTTGCTGTATTTTTCAACTCCCCGATCAGCTCCTCCGGTCCCAGGATCAGACCTGCGTCTACGCCAAGAGCTTTGGCCATAGAAGCCACTACAACCCCTCTAACCTGCTCTTGCCTTGGCAAAACCGGGTAACTACCCCTGCCACCATTCAATACCCCAATCCCATGCGAATCATCTGCAATTAGGATCAACTC
>NZ_DATMRL010000695.1:0-10169 GCF_035566355.1 Pedobacter sp. | reverse complement strand
AACTGATTTGCATAATCTGTATAATGAAACATTTCTTCTGGCTCACTAAGACCCGTCAGAATATTAGCATACAAAGCCGACAAGCAAATACTACCCGATTTTACCGCATGTATAAATTTTTCCTTTTGTAAGGGACTGGCTTGTTTCATGTAATTCTCAACTACCCATAACGACTCAATGTTCCACTTGAACCGGGCCTCTTCCGGAAGTTTTTTTGTAGCCTCAATCATCTGCAAAGCATCATCAATATTCTTTATGTGAATTTTTAGTACTTCCGGCTGAAGGTGAGAATAACCTATATCGGTATGCGAATGGTGTATAAAATGTAAAACACGGTACTTTACAGGTCTCAACACCATGAATTTATGGATCAAGACTTTGCTACCAGTTGTAACATTGATCATAACGCTGTCCTCTTTCGAAACCGGATTGACGGGAATGTCAAATTGATTTACGCCATCGCGAAGTTGAAATGCATGTGATTGCTGGCCTTTGATATCAATAGTTACTGGCTCCTCTTTGCCAAAATGCAAAGCTGTCACTGTAATGATTTGCTTCCCGTCTTTTAATAAAAATGGTCTGGGATAAATATCTGCTTTTTCCTCAAATGAGAATTTAAAAGTCATATACCAGTCATTGCTGTTTTGTGCCTGCCCAACAATTTTAAGTCGCACTGGCATGCCAGGCTTAAGTTTGCTCACTGGCAAACGAAGATAGGACAGTCCATGAGCATCATTTGCGCCATCTCTTTTAGTTTGATGAAAAACCAAGGCAGAACTATCGGCGGCAACAAACCTCCAGTCTGGCGTTTTATGCGCTGGCTGAGTGGTAAAAGTTAGTAATTTTTCGTCGTTCACATACAAATCAAAATTTCGTGCCCCGCTGCTGCTGCCCGATGAATGCGCGGCAACCCAACTAAAGTATACGTACTTCCCTTTTATTTTCTGTGGAACCGGGGCCGTTTCCCATTCGATTACCTTTTGACCATCTGTACATCTGGTCAGTAAAGCCATGGTTGCATAATCCGGGAAAGCTGAATCATAACTTATATTTTCTCCCTTAATCTCTTTGGCATAACCATTAATCCATTGGATCTTACCGAAATAGGGAACCTCTTTTTGCGCCTGTACCCTATTTGCAAACAATAGAGCGATGAGCATTAAAAGCCCATTTTTTATCACACAGGAAATGTTATCTGATGGCATATTATATTGTGTTTAATATTGGATGGTATTTTCATGATCTATTTTACTTCTGAATTCCAGGCTTTCTCAATTTCTTCCAGGCTTTTACCCTTTGTTTCGAAAAGTTTCTTTTTTGCGTACAGGAAAGAGAGCAGACAAAAGAAAGAGAATATAAAGAATGTGGTCGCGATACCAAAGCCGTCCCTCATCATCGGAAACAACAAGTTCACCACCCAATCAGAAACCCACATGGTCATAATACACATAGACAAAGCGGTTCCTCTGATATGTGTTGGAAATATTTCTGTCGAGATCACAAACTTTAACGGTCCAAGAGAGAATGCAAAAAACAGAAGAAACAAAATGATGCTAGACAACATGAACCACCCTGTGATATTCATTAAGAAACACACCCCTGTTAGTGCCAAAGCAAGGGCAGCGCACAGAGAACCAACAATATATAAAGGTCTGCGACCCCAGGTATCCACTTTTGAAATCGCTATAAAGGTAAAAAGCACATTGGCCGACCCCAGAATAACCTGATAAAACAAGGCGTCGCTGGTCACAATACCTGCCGACTTTAAAATGGTAGGTCCATAAAAAATTACACCGTTGATCCCACTGAACTGCGACAGTGCAGTAAGCACCACTGCCAACGTTAATAGTTTCCTTAACGGCAAACGCAGCAACTCTTTATAGCCGCCTGATTTTTGACTGGCCATCTCTTTAATAGAATCCAACTCTACACGTGCCGTTTGTTCTCCATTTATTTTACTAAGGATCGCCAGGGCCTCCTCATTTCTGCCATATTGCGCCAACCAGCGTGGACTTTCAGGTACGATAAGCAATAACAAGCAAAATCCAGCCGCCGGAATAACCCCAACAATAAACATTCCCCGCCAAACATTCTCCACAAAGAACCAGTGAAACAACCCCTCACCACTTCCCGCATTGGCAGTAGCATAATCTTGTAAAAATAAATTGCTGATATAAGCAGCCAAAATCCCAACAGTGATGGCAAGTTGGTAAAATACAACCAATCTGCCTCTGCTCTGCGAAGGTGCTACCTCCGAAATATAGAGCGGGGAGACATTGGAAGCCACACCTACCCCGATACCTGCAAGAATACGAAAGAAAATCAACATCGGGTATACCTCTGAGAATGAAAAACCAACTGCACTGATTAAGAACAATACTGCAGAAATAAACAATACTTTTCTTCTGCCTATTTTATCGCTGAGATAACCTGAAAAGGCCACGCCACCAATACAACCTAATAAGGCACACGAAACAAACAATCCCTCCTGTGCAGATGACAATGTATACTGCAATTTTAAAGGCTCGATAATACCGCTCACCACAGCCATATCAAAACCGAACAAAAAACCGCCTAACGCAGCAATTAGTGTAATGAGAAAAATAAAATAATTTGCGCCTGTTCTTTCCATAATAGTCTAATTTGGTTATTTATCTTGGTTCAATTTTAACAGCAAATCTCTTTGACATAAGCCACCACTAAAAAGGCCTTTTGTGTTCCAGAATTGCGAACGGTATATTGTTCAACAGCTGCAGGAATCAAAAATGTTTCGGCATATTGAAATACGGAATTTCCAGTTCCAACTTTCACGTCAACAGATTGCCCTTCAACCAACATACAAATATGACATTGTCCATCCGTATATATAATGGCTTCATCATCAAATTCATAGCGGTCAACCGTATAGAAATGTTCTTGATGAGTAGGTAATTTCAACATTCTCCCTCCAGGCCATTCCTTCATTAACTTGGGATGCGAGATCAGATTTTCAGGCACATAATCCCCTTTGTATTCAAAATGTAAATTGTTAAATGCATGCTCAATATTAATAGGCCGAGGGTTTCCGTTAAGATCCAAACGAAGCCAATCGTACATTTTAAATGTAAAAATATAAGGTGTACTGCTAATTTCAAGTACCATATTATTTTTACCGGAAGCATGGACAGTTCCATTTGGAATGAGAAATAAATCATGTTTATGCGCCTTATGCTTTTGCACATATTTTTCTACTGGCAGTTCAACGCCATTGTTCTGCGCTTCAAGTAGTGCTTGTTTAAACTCATTCGGATTAACGTCCTCCTGGAAGCCTAAATAAACGTCGGCGTCTGGCTCGCAATCCAAAATATAATAGGTCTCATCCTGGGTAAACGTTTCCCCGAAATGCTCTTGAATATATGTGGTTCTTGGATGACACTGAATAGAAAGATTTCCGCCGTCATAGGTGTCTAGAAAATCGAAACGGATTGGAAATTCATTGCCAAATCTGCCCGCAGCTTTTCCCAGCATTTTGTAATTATTGCGGAATAAAAGGAAATCAAAAGAAACTTCAAGCAAGTATTTGTTGCCTTGCAGTACAATTCCATTTTCGGGTGTAATTAATTCGAAAGACCAGGCATAATTTATCTCCTCCTGAGGCAGTCCTTTAAATCTTTCCTTCATCCAATTTCCACCCCATATGCCAGCCTCAAACCAAGGCTTCGCTCTAAAAGGTTGTTCAAACATACTGTCCAGTGTATTTCTGAAATCGTCCCCTTTCATCCAGGTAATTTCATCGATACGCTGCTCATCAACAATATAATTAAGCTTGGAAAGCACCACCTCTTTATGTTTGTTTAATACCGGCCAGTCTACAAAATAGAACCGTTTATACATCTGGGTATTCTCAAGTACTTCTTCAGACCCAAGATTAGCAATGCTTTTAGCCCGCATACGATACTGGATTTCATTTTTAGGGACATCCAGGTAGATAACTGGTCCTTGCCAATTACTCAACGCAGCACCTGTTCCGTAAACAATGTGAAGGTCAATATCATCATTGGGTATTAGGAGTGGTAATTTCTCCTGATCAAAAAAGTCAATCAAGTTACCGGTATATTGTTTTCCAAATACCGGATCGTTGCCATTTAAGTTAGCAGCGATCAGTTCATTGATTTCTTCGGGGCTTTTTAGAGAAGAATCTATATTATACCATAATACCTTTTTTCTATAGCCATCAAAGCAGCGTTGTAAATTCATTCTGAACGAATCCCACAATACGCCACCAAAACCATCAATGGTTATGTTTTTCTCACTTAATAAACTCTGACACAAAGAGTCATAACCGGATTGCACTGCATATTGCGTACTAAAAGTTGGAACGATATTATAAAATGGCAGAGAAGGGGAAGAACTGGTAAGAGGTAATAAAGGCTGTAGTGTTTTTCGTACTGCTTGAATAGATTCCATTGATAATTTGATATTTTTTAAATCAGATAGTATAGTTTGTTCATATGTTCGAACATACTACGAATATAGAATAGTTTTATCACAATTTTCAATCGTTACAGTTTTTTTTAACACATCATAAACTGTAAGCAAAAATTTGCCTCCTAAATCAGGAGGCAAATTTGCAATCCAGAGCAATCCTATTGCTTAGAAAGCTCAGCCTTAGTTTCCAACTTTAATCTTCCAGAAAGTGATGCTCCTTCTCTTCACAAAACCAAGTCTCTCGTAGAGCTTAATTGCTCTGTCATTACTGCTCACCACATGTAAAAAAGGAATCTTGCCTTGATTTATCATCTGCTTAGCAACCAGCGAAACCAATTGGCCAGCATATCCCTTTCCAGTATGATCCGGGTGTGTACAGACTGCACTTACCTCACTTAAACCTGTCATTTTAAGTCTTTCACCAGCCATCGCAACCAGCCTCCCTTCTACCCTGATGCCATAATAAGCACCAATTTTTGCTGTATCTTCCTTAAAAAAACCAGGTTGAACGCTATTGATCAGCGCATACATTTCCGGAATATCTGGTTCAGCTAATTTCAAAAGTTCAATATTATCCTCATATTTAACAGCAATCAATTTCTCACAGACCATTTGGTCCCCCTCAATTTCACCCAATATTACCCATGATGGAGGAAGTTTGGGGAGTTCACCGATGATATAAATAACTTCCCCAGGTCTGGTCTCATGTTGAAGCATCCCCAAAGGATCAGCTGCATCTGTATCGAAGCCCACAAAGGGCAGAACATTTGCGGGATATCGTTTAGCCTTGCTTGTCCCGATACCAAAAGGCTTATGTGTACTGGTTAAGGCATACCAGGTAGGATTATCGAGTTCCAACATTTTGAAATCTTTTATAGTAGGATGTTTCCTCCAAGGTCTTTTCTATTGCCTCAAGCGTTTGCAGCAACTGGTGCTGCTGAGCAAAAAGCTGTTCATTTAAATCATTCAGCTTTTCCCATACCTTTTTAAAAGCCGGAAGACTTCTCTTGCCTTTAGCAGAGAGCTGAAGCAGCCGCTTTCGGCTATCCCCCGGAGCACTTACCGATTCTATATACCCCTTCTTTTCTAAATCTTTTGCTAAATGAATAATTGCAGGATGGGTGAGGCTAAGTTCGTCAGCGATATCCATTATTCCGATCTGTTTTCTCTTACTGATCAGAAAAAATAAAATGAAATATTTGATGTCAAATTGCAATTCATGATCTTCATATATCCTTGCTGCATCTTTAGATAAAACGTCATAAAGCCGTCTCATTCTGGAACCAATGGCTAATGGGCCAAGTTCATTGATAATATTCTGTGCCATATATGTAAGTATTTACGTAAATATTTACCAAAAATAAACACTAGATAAATAACCTCCAAAAAAAGATTACAGAACTTATACTTATAGCCTTCTATCTGAAATAAAGGGCACGATAGGATAAACATAATCTGTCAAATCTACTCCCAGTGCTTCAGGAGAGGATCCAACAAAAACAGATTGCTTTCCTTTAATTCGAATAGTTCCGTTCTGATCAATCTCCACCATCGCCCATAAAGGATCTTTATAAGGCACCGTGTATTTCAACATAGGTTTAACTTTGTCCACAGCCTCGGAATAACGGACCTCTTTATATTTATCCCCCAGCCATTGATAGGATGCGCTGTTGATCTGCACATAATGTATCCCATTGATATGGTTGTAATAATCCTGATGATGGTGTCCGCTCAGCACCATAATTATTTTATGTTTATTCTTTAGATTTGCCTGTTCCAAAGTATAACGCATCAAAGTACCGTTCTCCAATCCACCTGCATCATTGTCCAGACCTTGATGACAAAATACAATCGTAGGCAATACCGTTCCGTCCAGATCTTTTTTTAACCAATCCAATTGTGTCCTGGAAATAAAACGCGCGTACCCGGCAGGACGGTCTGGAGATGGGTTATGTTCATTGCCATCCAGCACAATAAAATGAAATCCATTGGCATCAAAAGAATAATACTTCGCTTTGGCTTTCCAGAATTCCACGACCTGATCACGTGTGTAACCCCCATCGGTATCATGATTTCCAATCACATGATAGCTGGGGCCTTTGAATTTAGCCCAGACATCCATTAATGGTAGATTCTCATTTTTAGGAAAACAAAGATCCCCCATCTGTATGATAAAATCAGGCACTTCCTTGTTCATTTCACTTATAAAGGCAGATAATCGATCTAAGCCATCATAAATCAGATCATGATGCAAATCTGTGATCACACCAAACCTGATCTTTGCTTTACCCGATTTCAATACAGTTTGCACACGGTCTGTTTGGGCAAATAGTTTTTGAACCGGACTAACCACCAATGCACCAAGTGCTAGCTTTTGCAGAAAATATCTTCGGTTTTCATTTTTCATCATTCTATCTTTCAATTTGGAGCTCAAATAAAGTATAGTAAAAATACACAAAGTACATATATACTAAACACAAGTAACAAAGAAAATAAATCTAAGTCAGTGTTATCTTTTGGTTCTTGAAGGATATAATGAAAATTATAGCAGATGATGGCTTAAATGGAACCCCAAAAAATCTGTCTGGGGTCTGGGTGGAGGCCTGTTGGGGTAAAAGGCACCCTTATCCCAACAAGACCCCAACAAGATATGCGTCAGATACGCCCCCCTCCAGTAAAAGCTTATGTATTTATCTTATTTTTCGACCCAGGTTTTCTCCCCTTTTTGCATTTTATCAAGGGTAGTCTGATAAGTTCCTTTCTCTTTTTCAGGAACTAATGCAATAGCTTTCTGCTGCACAGCAATGGCTTCATCTTTTTTTCCAGTTCTATATAGCAGATTAGCATAGGTATCTAAAAAAGCAGGTTCTTTACTTTGCGTTTCATCTACACTTCGTTTACTCCAGGCTAGAGCCTGTGCAACACATTCCGGATCTTTGCAATTTTCAAAAATTGTCCATGCAAAACTGTTGAGCATTTGTCCATTTGTTTCTTTCCCATATTTACCCATATAGGCTAATACAGCAGCTTGAAATTTAGACCAGTTACCTGTGTTCTGATAAAACTGAACCCGAAGAAGATCTGTTTGCTGACCCATATCTACAGTAGGATATTTTGTCTTTGCAACAGCAATCAGAGAATCCAGATTTGCTTTGGGATTTCTAAGGTACCGGTAAACTTCTTCCTGCAGGATGATACCGCCCAGCACCGCATTAGCTTTACCTTTTCCAAGTACGGCATCTACCTTCTTAGGGTCTTTAAGCAATAACTGAAACCCTTTACTCTTACTGTTATCCGTAAATTTGCTTAGAAATTCCAGATTTTCCTTAGTATACAAATCTTTCTGTGTATCCAGATAAGCTGCTGCCAGCTTGCCTGCATTTTCCTTGTCATAAGCCTCTTCTGCAGCAAAAGCAAGTTGCTTTAAGGTTTCGGGAGTTTTACTTCCTGTTTCGTATTTTTTCAACAGTGTATAATACTGCGTTTCCGGGTGCAATGCTTTCTCGGCCTTCGCAATAAACTGATCCGCTTCTCCACCGCCAACAATACGATGTACAAGTTCACCATTTGGAGAAAAGATCAGAAAGGTTGGATAAGCTTGGATCTTATAGGCCTTATTGATCGCATCAGCATCAGCATACCAGCTTTTAACCTCTTCGCTGTCACCGTTTGTTTTATCAAACTGCACCTTTACATTCACAAAGTTCTTATTAAAGAAAGCCCCCACCTTTTCCTGCGGAAAAATAGTGCTGCTCATATATTTACAAGGACCGCACCAGGTGGTAAAACAATCTACCAAGAGGTATTTATTTTCTTTTTTTGCTTTTTCTTTCACCTGTTGCCAGGTTGCCCCATGTTCAAAATGGGTTCCTTTTTCCTGTGCGATACCTATAAATGGCAGCACAAGTAGTAGTAATACTAATTTCTTCATTTGTTTTTATGTTATAAGTTCTAAGGCCTAATTTAATAATTTCCTAGGACACAAGGGTATACTTAAAACATTAACTGAAATTGGTCTTCAGCACTGAAGATAATGATAACAAAAGATGGAGTTGATGGTGCAATGTACCTTCGTTACTGCTATTGATCTCATTTTCTGACCAATGCACTTCTGTATTGATTCTTTTAATATCCAATAAATGACTTTTTTTAAGACAATAATCTAAGTTTTTGACAACCTCTTCTACGGTAAGACGATCAGAATTCAACTGATCCTGTTGCTTTGCCGACAGGGAGAGTGAAGCTATAATCGCATTGATCCTGTAGTTGAGAATTTGAATTTTATGGATACCCTGAATATCAATACTTTTACCCTTAGGCTCCAGATGGACATAATGAAGCGCTTCAGAAAACTTAGCCAGCTGGATATAACCACTTTTGCGGGCGAGCTTAGATTCTGTAATTCCGACCCCTTCTCCCCATAGCTCCGCAATCACCTTATTTAAATAATTAATATTGGCGTCAAGGATATTTGATATCAACGATTTAAGTCCCTTAAGCTCCCATATTGGAAAAAGAAAAGCAGCAAGAAAGGCCATCGCACATCCTGCAATGGTATAACCAATACGTTCGGTAATAATATAATCGGCATGACCACTGTAAATACTTAGACAAAGAATAACCATTGCAGTAATGCAGATTACGCTGACCACATATTTAATGCGGTTGAATGTAAAAAAGCCAAGCAGAAAAAATGTGGAAAGGCTAAGCAGTAAGGATTCCTGTCTGATGATCAGCAATAAAACCAGTCCAAGGATCGCTCCAATAAAAGTACCCGATAAACGTTCAATATTTCTTTTCCATGTCAGTCCGAACCTGGGTTTTGCAACAATGACAATGGTCAGCAGCATCCAGTAGCTATATTTTCCATATGGAAATAGAAATGTAATCAAATAAGCGCCTAAACACAGAAATGCCAACCTTAAAGAAAACCTGAAAATTGGAGAGCTAAAGGAGAAATGTTGTTTTAATGAACCTGGTTTTAGAAGCTGAGGAGGTAAAAAATCTTCATAAGCAATATCATTCCATTTAAGATCAGGATGAATGGCTGATATGGGTTGATCCTTTCTAATCACCTGTATGTGTAGGTCAATATCTTCAAGGTTTTTAAGAACCTTCAGAAGAATAGATGCATTTGTCTCATTTTCACTAATTGCATAATTTCTTAAAGAGGTTTTAATCTGTTCAAACTTGATCAAACGAAGCGATTGCTGTGCTTTTCTGGATGGCCTCAGGAAAGTACCACTCAGTACATTCATTTCTTCAGCAAGAATTTCAATCAACTCTATGATCAGGTTTAAAGCACCCGTTTTACTTAAAGCTTTTCTCACAAAAGCATAGTCGTAATGTATGGCTGTAACCTGCTCATATAAATCAATTACGCTTATGGCTGTTCTCAACAATTGCTGCCCTCTTTCATTGGTCGGCTTCATAGCCGTTTTATCACTAAGCAGAAGTTCTCTGATCAATTCCTGCTTTTCACTGACCTTGATGTGCAAAGCAATATTTTCCTGGTAGCACTCCTCTAATGGAATATCTGCATTATAGCAATTTGCTTTTGATTTCAGGAAAGCTGCCGTACTGGTAATACATTCAAATATAGCCTGGTGGAGTGAACGGTAAGGCAAGATGATGATCTGGAGCAAGCTGATCAGGTAATACCAGGATCCGCCAATAAAGATATACCAACTAAACAATAAAGG
>NZ_DATMRL010000694.1:0-16248 GCF_035566355.1 Pedobacter sp. | reverse complement strand
AGCGGGGAAGCTTATTTCGAAGTTAAATACGATGCTAAACAGCCCTTCCGGGTAAAGACACCAACACAAATAGCAGAGGACCTGGGGACAGCCTTTAACATTAACAGTTATTCTGACGAACCCTACACGAAAACAACACTGGTAGAAGGCAGTATGCAGGTCCAGAGCTTAAAAGATAAGCAGGTCAGGAAAGCTCTTGTGCTAAAACCTAGCCAGCAAGCTTCCCTTAATGCTGCAGGCTTGATAAATATAAGTCAGGTCAACACAAATGAAGCCATAGGCTGGAAAAATGAGAATTTCATATTCGATGGAGAAGACCTGAAATCTGCTATGCGTAAGATCGCAAGGTGGTATAATGTTGAGGTCGTTTACGAGTCAAACGTCGACTCAAACCTCATCCTTGAAGGATTGGTTTCAAGAAAAAGCAACCTCTCGGAAGTACTGAAATGGATAGAAACTGTTGGCAATGTTCATTTCCAAATAAAAGAAAGGAGGATAATTGTGACAGAATAACTACTTCCCTGGAATGCCAAATCACCAGGGGTGCTGCAAACACCCCCGATAATTATTGGCATCGTTAATAAACAAATCATATTAACCGAAACATGCAGTTGCCTAACAATTAGAGCTGAGAGGCTACTGCGCAACCAAATATAGCAAAATGTATAGATTTTATGCCAGCAAACCGGGTATAACAGGCCGTTATATCCGTAAAATATGGATGATTATGCGCCTAACCACCATCGTGCTCCTATTCACTTTAATGCAGGTCAGTGCTGCTACCTTTGGGCAGCGCATTACACTGAATGAACGTAAAGTATCATTAAAGGGTGCATTAGAAAAGATCCATAATCAAAGTGGATACAACTTTCTATTTGACCGAAAGATACTCAATGGAGTCAAACCCATCACCATTTCCGTAAACAATGAGGAACTGGAAGTCACACTTAAAAAAGTTTTGAACAACCTGCCCTTAACCTATATCATAGATGGAAAAACCATTATGATCAAACCAAAAGAAACTTCAATCCTGGATAAGGCGGTAGACAAACTGATTGACATTTTCTCAGCCCTGGACATCCGTGGCAAAGTAACAGACTTAAAAGGTAATCCAATTCCGGGAGCAACAGTAATCGTCAAAGGCACAAAAAAAGCAACCTCAACAGACTACAATGGGAATTTTAAAATCCAGGCCGACCCAAATGATATCCTGATGATCCAAATGATAGGATTTGTAACCAGAGAAATACCCGTAAAAGATGAAACAGTCCTCAATATTGCCCTTACAGATGAGGATAAGGCACTTGATGAGGTTGTCGTTGTTGGCTATGGTAAGCAAAAGAAGGTAACCATTACCGGATCTGTAAGTACTATCAATATGGCTGATATGCAAACACCTAACCGATCGCTCTCCAATGCATTGGCAGGTAAAGTTGCCGGGGTTATCTCTATGCAGAGAAGTGGGGAACCCGGTTACGACAACGCCTCCTTTACCATTCGGGGTATCGGCACATTTACAAGCAACTCAGATCCATTGATCATTATTGACGGTGTACAGCGAGACGATGTAAACAGTTCCTTTGGAGGCTCCTATAATAATATTGACCCGGAGGACATACAAAGTATCTCCTTGCTAAAAGACGCATCGGCTACTGCAGTTTATGGTGCCAGAGGAGCCAATGGTGTATTGATCATTACTACAAAAAGAGGGGTTGCCGGCAAGCCGCAGATTTCTGTTAAAACTGAAGTTTCCATGTCAGGCCTGACTAAAATGCCAAAAATGCTCGATGGGGTTTCCTGGATGCGGTTGTACAACGAAGCCACTGTTAATGATGGCAACCAGCCCGTATATTCAGAAGAATTGATCCAAAAGACTGCCAGTGGTCTTGACCCCTATCTGTATCCGAATGTCAACTGGCTCAAAGCGACTTATAAAGACTGGGCACCCGGTTTCAACAGCAACTTAAATGTGAGCGGGGGAGCCAAGACCGTAAGATATTATGTTTCTGCTTCCTTTTATGACCAGGACGGCAGCTATAAAGTAACCAAACAAAACGGCTATAACCCAAATGTCAACTTCAAAAGATATGATTTCAGGACCAATCTTGACATTGACCTGAGCCCCACCACGCTTCTGTCCATGAACCTGGACGCAATGCTGGTGAGCAGCAGGTACCCGGGTCTTTCTGCTAGCAAAATCTGGTATAATGCTTACTTGACGCCACCTATCGCTTTTCCTATACAATATCCCGACGGATCCTGGGCTGGGCCTTATAACAATGTAGGCTCCAATCCGCTCAATGAGATCCAGAACACCGGCTATGCAACAGAATTCAGACCAACCATACAGTCCATTTTCTCCATCAACCAAAAACTGGACCGCATTACAAATGGTCTAAGCGCCATGGCCAGGTTCTCTTTTGACTCCTATAGTGAAAACGACAACCGAAGGTTCGGAAAAAACAGTCTGTATATGGCCAGCGGAAGAGATGCAGATGGAAACCTGGTCCTGAACCAGTCCCGGATCGGAGATCAGTTTTTAGGTTATTCCCAATCTGCACAGGCAGAAAAAACGATGTACCTGGAGACCAATATCAATTATGACCGCAACTTTGGCAATCATCATTTCGGTGGCTTGCTTTTATACAATATGCGTTCAAGGATCGTGAGCTCAGCCGGCGATGTGATTTCTTCTATTCCTTTCAAAAATCAGGGTATGGCTGGCCGGATTACCTATTCCTATGCCGATCGGTACATGGCCGAATTTGATGCGGGTTATACCGGTTCCGAGAACTTTGAGCCTGGCAAAAGATTTGGTTTCTTTCCCTCTTTCTCTGCAGGCTGGGTGATCTCAAAAGAGCCTTTTTTCCGCAAATTATCTTCAGCAGTAAACCTATTGAAAATCAGAGGGTCCCACGGTCTGGTGGGAAACGACCAGATCGGAAAATTTATAGGCCTGAACAGGTTCCCTTATCTCAACCAGTATGGTCCCGGCAGCTCTATAGGCCTTGGATACAATGGCACCATTTTCAACGGCGTTACGGAAAGTGTGATCGGTGTCGAAAACCTGACCTGGGAAAAAGCCACTAAAGACGACCTGGGTATAGAGATTGGTTTATTGAACAAATTAAGCCTGACCATAGACCTTTACAGGGAAAAAAGAAAGAGCATACTAATTTCACGCAGTTCCCTTTCAGGCATTTTGGGTACCACAGGTACTGTATTTGCCAATTTAGGCGAGATGAACAATCACGGGGTAGATGCCAATATAGAATATAATGAAAATCTTGGCAAAGTATCCTTCCGTTTATATGGCAATTTCACCTATAACAACAATAAAATCATACAGAAGGACGAACCTAAGCAGCTCTATGCCTATCAACAGGCAACCGGGCGTAAATATGGAGACAACCTGATGTATGTTGCTGAAGGGCTGTTTACCTCACAAGACCAGATTTCCAAAAGCCCGGGTCAGTTTGGTGCGATATTAAGACCGGGGGACATTAAATATAAAGACGTGAACGGCGATGGTGTGGTAGACAGCTTTGACAGGATATTTACTGGTAAATCTGATGTTCCTACCATTTTATATGGTGCGGGTTTTACTGTAGGCTACAAAGGCATAGATCTTTCCCTTTTCTTCCAGGGCATCTCCGGTGCAACCTTTATGGCTAATGGGTCTGCAATAACTGGCGACGGAGCCACAGGTGCCGGTATAGTACCTTTTACTGGAATGGGTCTCTATCCTTCCGGAATGCTGGCCAACCTGGAAAACAGGTGGACTACTGAGAACCCAAGCCAAAATGTAGATTATCCGAGACTGGGTATTGCCAATCAAAACAGCAACAACTACCAGCCAAGTACCTGGTGGTCAAAAGATGCCAGTTTTGTCCGTCTGAAACAGGCTACTTTGGGATATAGATTTTCAGATGCATTTCTGACAAAATCGGGTATTAAGTCGGTATACTTTTATTTGACAGGTCAGAACCTGCTCACCTTCTCCAAATTCAAATTATGGGATCCGGAATTGGGTGCCAATGCCGCAGGATATCCGCCGTTAAGAACATTTGCACTGGGACTGAAAGTATCGTTTTAACCAGAGCTATGGATCAATTACAAGCATTAAAAAATAAAGAGATGAAAAAATACATATTCATTATCGCAATAGGGTCATGCTTATTGACAGGCATTTTGTTCTCCTGCAAACATCTGGATGAAAAACCGGATAATTTGCTCACCTCGGATATCCTGTGGAGCAACAGGGCCAATGCAGAATCCTATTTATACAATATTTACGGTTCCATACTGGAAATCGACTATGCGCACCAGGGGACCAGCGACGAAGCTTCCATATCTATACCAAGCACCAGCGCAAGACGGATGGCTGCCGGAGACTGGAGCCCGGTAAATGCCCATTATGACCACTGGGACAATTATTACAGGGGTATCCGGTCTTCCTTTATTTTTGAGGCCAATGTAGACAAGGTTCCGGAATCGCAGTTGAGTTCTGCCTTGAAAGCGCAGTACAAAGCAGAATCCAAATTCCTGAGGGGATGGTTTTACTGGCAGCTGATCAAACAATATGGACCGGTTGTAAAACTTACCGGCCCACTGGCGTTGGATGCAGATTTCAATACCTATCCAAGGGCTACATTTGACGACTGTAAAAACTATATTAATCAGTTGATGGATGAAGCAGCTGCGGTTCTACCCGCCAGCTGGTCAGCTTCCAGCAATTATGGCCGACCATCCAAAGGCTCCTGCCTTGCCGTTAAATCACAGCTGGCCTTATGGGCAGCCAGCCCGTTATGGAACGGAAATCCGGCCTTCGCTTCGTTTAAAAATCAGGACGGGACTGCTTTGGCCCCTGCAAACTATGACGCCAATAAATGGAAAATCGCTGCAGATGCTGCAAAAGCAGTGATCGACCTTAATGCCTATAAATTGTTCACTAATCTGGATAACGGTGGTAGCCAGTTTGACCCTTACCTATCTGTACGTGATTTGTTTCTGACCAACTGGAACAGCGAAATCCTGTTCTCCAGAAATTCATGGAACTATTGGGGTTACGTTAAGGCCTCCTCACCCAACCCCGGGGGTATTAACCTCTACAATGCCACCCAAAACGTAGTTGATGCCTTCTACATGGACAACGGCCGCAGTATTGATGATCCTCTGTCCCAATATAATGAAACAGGATTTGCAGGAACCGACGGGGCACATTACTGGGCACATAAAAAAGGTCAGTGGAACATGTATGCCAATCGTGAACCACGTTTTTATGCTTACGTACAGTATAATGCCCGCCCGGTATTACCCGCTCCTACTGTCGATGATAAAAACTTCTTCTCTTCAACAGGCAATGTTGATGGTACCGGTCGCGTAGAATTCTACTATACAGGCAAAGCAGGTGCGAAAGCATCCGGGATCACCAATAACATTACAGGTTATGATTTTCTGAAAAATGTAGGCCCTGCTGATAACATCAGACAGGATGCAACCAATTACAGGCCATTTATCCTTATCCGTTATGCTGAAATACTCCTGAACTATGCCGAAGCTTTAAATGAATACGACCCCTCCAATGCAGATATTGTAAGGATGCTGAACCTGGTCAGATCAAGGGCAGGACTCCCAGGCATAGAGACCGTATACCCTTTAGCAGTTGGAAATAAGGAACTGATGAGAAAATACATACTCAAGGAAAGACAGGTGGAGCTTTGCTTTGAGGGCGACAGGTACTTTACGCTTGTCAGGAGGATGTTGCTGGGGGCTACGGAAAACCAAACTATCTATGGTATGAATGTAAATGAAGATGATGGTGGCCAGGGTTTTGCTTTTACACGGTTTTACAACCGCACCCTTTTTCAAAAAAGAGCCTGGAACAACAAAATGTATCTTTTTCCAATCTCCCAATACCAGATGGACAGAGACAGAGCCCTTGTGCAGAATCCAGGTTGGTAAAATCAGACATCAATATGTATTTAACAAAGTAATCCATGAAACAATTCATCAATATACCGGTAAAACGCAAACATTTATTATGCTGCGCTGCCAGCCTGCTGCTCTTGTTTGCAGGTTGTAAAAAAGACAAGGATAGTACTTACAACGCTTCTTCACCCATCACTGTTTCAGATTTCATTCCGAAAAAAGGCTCAGGTGGTACTGAAGTACTCATTACCGGAAGTAACTTTTCTTCCGACATCTCTAAGGTTTCTGTAACATTGAACGGCCGGCCACTCAAAGTAATAGGCGCTAATGCAACGCAGATTATGGCAGTTGTACCTAAAAGATCAAAGACAGGACCCATAAAAGTAAAAATAGAAAACGGAGAGGGATCCAGCCAGGCCATTTTCAATTATGAATATACCAGGACGGTAACTACCCTGGCAGGCTCTGGCAACCCAGGCTTTGCCAATGGCAAAGGAACAGATGCCTCATTTAACCTGGGCGGCCAGAACTGGTACAGGAGTTCCGGTATCGTAGTAGACGATAATCTCAATGTCTATGTCGCCGATCCTGGCAACCACTGCATCCGAAAAATTGATTCGCTAGGAAACGTGAGTACCTTAGCCGGCAATCCAAACCTCTCGGGTTACGCTGATGGTAAAGGTACCGCCGCAAATTTCTCCTTACCCTATGACCTGGCTATTGATACCCATGGAAATCTATATTGTGTAGATCCTGGCAATTGGGATATAAGAATGATTACACCAGATGGACAGGCCACCACATGGGGCTTTGGAAGCCAGGCACCATGGAGCGTCGCCTTTGATAAAACAAGCGGCAATGTTTACTACGCAAGTTGTTCCAGTCCTGGCAACATTTATCAGATCAATGCCCAAGGTAACAGCGAGGCGATCATCTCCGGACTCAATTACCCTGCGGGTATTAAATTTGACAATACCGGCAATTTATTTGTATCCGTACACGGCGACCAGGTGATCAGAAAATTCACTGCCGGCACCTGGCAGAGCAGTATCGTTGCAGGTCAATTGGGAAATGCAGGTTATGTAAATGGAGCAGCTACATCTGCATTATTCTCCTTTCCATGGGGAATTGCAATAGACAACAGTAATAATATATATGTGGCCGGCAACGGGACAGGTGGTGGAAGCACGACCAATCCAGACCAAAGCATTCGCTATATTCAGGCTGGCACATATGAAGTAAGCACATTTGCCGGGAGCAGCAGTGCTGGTTTCTCAGACGGAGTGGGTGGACAGGCCTCCTTCAGTGCCCCTACCGGAGTCGCGGTAGACAAAAATGGAACTGTATATGTATTGGACAAGAACAACAACAGAATCAGGAAGATCGTTTCCGAATAATTCAAAGCCCTACATACACCTAATTTTAATTAAAACATGAAACCATCTGCTTTTTTAAGCCTGGTATTCGTAGTACAAACCTTCGTTTGTATTACGAATACTTTTGCAACAGTATTTCAAGCTAAAGAAAAAACCCATACATATTATGTATCAGTTAAGGGCTCCGATACCAATACCGGAAATATCACTGCCCCTTTTCAAACCATCAATAAGGCACTGAGCCATGCTGCGCCTGGCGACCAGGTAGTCGTTAGAGGAGGCATCTATCATCAGGAAGTGAAATTTCCAAAATCAGGCCGTCCTGGTAAATACATCTGTCTAAAAAACTATCCCGGAGAAAAACCCGTCATTGACGGCAGCAAAACTATGGTTTCCGGGTGGATGGCACTGGTTACCGTAAGTAATGTAAGCTATGTAACTATTGAGGGTTTCGACATTTGCAACCTCAGTAGTTCCGGTATCAATACAGACCCCCAAGGCATCACAATCAACGGGAATGCACAGCACATTTCGATCAAAAACTGCAATATTTACAATATCAAAAGTACGGCTACACTTGCACAAGGACGAAGCGGCCACGCTATATTGGTTATTGGAAGTGACAACACGCCAATATCTAACCTGTTAATCACGGGCTGTACAATACACGATACTCAAACCGGAACAAGCGAAAACGTCACGCTGGCGGGGAATATTGACGGCTTCATTTTCAGTCACAATAGGGTATATGATACTGAAAACATTGGAGTTATTGTAGCCGGAGGCGATGGTTTAAACCCTCACGGAGAGGTAAAAACCAATTATGCCCGCAACGGCGTAATCAGCGACAATATTTTCCATCACAACACAATGACCAAAACACCTGAGACATGGGGCCCTGACAGGTTCGGCGCCATTTCCATTTATGTTTGTGGCGGAGCAAATACCATCATTGAAAGAAACGTAGTTTACGAAAGCGACAGAGGGATTGGTCTGGTCAGTGAAAGCAACATCTATCCAACAAGAACCACGACTGTAAGAAACAATCTGGTCTACAATTGCTACAGGGCAGGTATTTATATGGGAGATTATTTAAACTATACCATCGCCGGCACAAAAAACTGTAGCATTTTGAACAATACCTTATTTCAGAATAATCGTGTTCCCGGGGCATTTGGAGAAATTGAAGGAGAACTCAGACTAACGGAACATTGCGACAGTAATGTAATTAAGAACAATACCGTGTATGCCGGACCTAAGGACCTGCTGGTGCATAAATACACCCCAACCGGAAGTCATAATACCATTGATCACAACAGCTATTTTACCACAACACAGCCTCAATGGATATGGAACAGCACCAGTGGCAACCCGATTACCGATTTCCTGATCTGGAAAAAAAACAGCGGTCAGGATGCCAATTCCACTCTAAAAATAGTTAGTCCTAAGTTTTACTCAAATTTAAGCAGAAAATGGAAAAGATACCCACAATCAAAGATATAGCGAGACGACTCAAGATAGATCCTTCAACAGTATCCAGAGCACTTCGGGGACATCCAAGTATCGGTCTGGTGACCACCATGCGGGTCAATAAAATAGCTAAGGAATTAAATTATCACCCCAACCAGAATGCAGTATTCCTTAAGCAGGGAAAGACCTTTACCATTGGTGTTGTTTTACCGGATATCGCAGAAAATTCTTATTGTTCAATCTTACGTGAAATAGAGTGCTGCGCTCATGATAAAAATTATAATGTAATTTTCGGTCAGTCTTTTCAAGAGCCGGACCGGGAAAAACAGATTTTGGAAAACATGAAGAACCTTAGGGTTGACGGCATTCTGATTGCAGTGACCAAATCCACCATAGATATAGACCAGTTTGAACAGCTCAGAAGATACAATATCCCTGTTGTTACTTTAGACAACAGGGATATCGCAGGAAATCAATCCGGTCAGGCTATTGAACACCTGTTTTCAATGTTAAAATTTCAGCAGTTATCTGATCTAAGGGCTTAGCCTGACTTTCGGGCTTAACCTCCAGGTTCTGCTCTACCCATGCACGCTCCCACATAAAAAAGTCGGGAGCCTGCGTGTTTTTACCCTGTAGGTTATCTTGTAAATAATCTATATACATTTTCCACCTTACGAGATAAAAGTCCTTGATCAACCCTCCCCATTCTTTATAAGCATATTCATGCAGGTTATCCTCGGTCCTGATGTTTTCGCCCCAATAGGTAATCAGCATCATGGCATTCTTGATATTAAGCGCCTTCTCCTCCTTAGTTTTCCCCAGACTCAAAGCCTGATTCTTATAGGTATTTAACTGATAATAAGGATGGCTAGACAGCAGATCATCTGTTAACCGGATCATATCCAGAAACTGACGGGAAAGCCGGGTAAACTCATCCGTATTCTTTTCCTGGTAGGCTTTTCCCATAGCCTGAAAAACCACCTCGCCGTCATTTGCCAGCACTTGCCTTAGCATATTAATCAGATCGATCTGATAAGTATCTGAATTTATAAATTCAGGTGCCGCTTTAGCAAACTCCAGAACTGCCTCTTTAAATTTTATGCAGTCATAGTTTCTTTCCCGGGTGCCCCAACGAGAGGCAGGTTTGGAATCCAACGCCGGCCGGATACAAAACACAGACTCACTTGCACCCTCCTGGTAGCCTGGAAGGCTTTGGTATATCGTTTCCAGGAATCCCTGCCAGGCCACATCAATATGTTTGTTTGCACTTCCGTACCGATATTTGGTATAATCCGTCACCCATTTTTTAACATCAACATGATCTTTTCTCCAGCCCAGTTCCAACATCAGATCATATACAGGGGGATTGTTATTGAGTCCTTCAGGCATAACGCCTACTCCTTTGAATAAATCTTTAAATGAGCTTTTACCTATCCGGTCAACTTCGTCTGCGAAACGCTGTAATTTACCGTACAAACCAGGTCTTTCTCCAAAATTATTTACTACACACCAAATAAATGGTGTCGAATCATAGCCATTTCTTTTTTCCCAATTATTAGTGAACTCACCAAACAATTCCTGCACCAGCACATGGGATTTATCGAGTCCATCCAGCATTTTCTGTTTAGGATTATCCTGCCATCCCTGTAATACCCAGGTAGATCCGGGAAAACTCCTTTGCATTTCGGTTTGAATAGACTGACCTGCTTCCTTTAAATCTATACCATCTGTAATTCCCCCCTCATGAAAAGGATCTCCTGCAAAAAAGCGGATGTTTTTACCATAAGCTTTTTTTAATTCCTTATAGTATATCCCCGCAATCCTGGAAAAGTCGGGATGACCAGGAATTAAAATATCCGGGCGTTTAAATGCACCCCATGTTTTCTGGTCAATAATTGGTGCCTTGGTCTTGTCTTTTAAAGAGCTCGGTACCATTCCATAGAAACCTTGCAACACCGGCTCTATTCCAAGTTCTTTCATCCGCCCCATCATCCGTTGCTGCAATATTTTCCGGCCATCGATCTGACTTTGAGGCATTGGCCCGCCCCAACCCTGTATATTCCCCATTAACCACCATGCCGTATAGGCAGGCCCAACTAAAAAATCGTTAATTTCATGATCAGAATATCCAATTTGTTTCAATGTGTTTTGCCACACCGCCTCCATTCCATTTACGGTGAGCATTAAGTTTACTCCATTTAAAGCCATCCAGTCCAGTTCGCGTTCCCAGTCTTTCCAATCGTAAAAGCTCATGGTATAATTATAGGTGCAATAATTCAAGGCGTAGCGGTATTTGGCCGGTGCCTCTATACGTACAAGTTCATTGACCACTGGAATCGAAGGCACCGGAGCAAGATGATCTCCCATATGTGACATGGAACGATGACAATAGTACTTTAAATACCAATTTAATCCTACTGCAGCTGCATTCGGACCTGAAGCCGTAATAACCAGTTTGTTTCCCTGGCTCTGTAATTCAACCATATCCTTTTCTCCGCTTTTCAATGATTTGAAAACAACCTGATTTTCTAACCAGGGGACCCTCCTTTTAATCAGATCTTGTACAGGTCTAAATTGCTGGGCTAAAAGATCTAATGGAATTAAGAACAAGAGCAGACAGGTAAATTTTCGCATAATTTAAGGTTGATTTTCAATTTCTAATGACCCGAATCTAATTAAAACCTGGAATAAAATATTTCCTGCAATTGGGTGTTTATAGCTGTAAAAACTACACAATCGGTTGCATGGGATGGCACAATCGATTGTGTAATTTTCAATTAACATGACCAATTTTTCTTATTTTCGTACCATTCCACAAATTATACGCAGATGAAACAGGATTCGCAGAATGTAACAGACTATACCAACAACAACACCATATTTATGGTATGGAATTTCAAGGATAATTCAGAGGTTAGGTCTGTGTTTAACCAACTTTGCAAGCTCGTGATCAACCTGAACAATTCGGTTAACGTTCGCTTCCCGGTTTCCAGGGCCAGTTGTGTAATGGGAATCGGATATGATGCCTGGCATCAGCTCAACCTTCCACTCCCACTGCCTAGGGAATTGGCGAATTTCGTACCCATTACTGGCGAAAAACATACCGCCATTTCTTCCAAAGGAGACTTACATTTCCATATAAGGGCTGATAATACCAGCATTTGTTACGATATGGCGGCTGCCATAACCAATATTTTAGAACCAGTAGCCACCAGTGTAGAAGAAATCCATGGTTTCAGATACTGGGACAGCCGTTCCATTTTAGGCTTTGTAGATGGTACCGAAAACCCACAGGGGCAAGACCGGGAATTCTTCAGTATGATCGGAGAGGATGATGCTGTTTATAAGGGAGGAAGCTATCTTTTCGTACAAAAATATATTCATAATTTATCCTCCTGGAAGGCGCTTTCTACAGAGGAGCAGGAAAAAGTAATTGGAAGATACAAATCTAATGATGTAGAAATGCCAGATGATGTTAAACCTGCAAATGCCCACATCGCGCTGGCCAATGTGGGGGATGATTTTAAAATCGTACGTGATAATATGCCCTTTGGTAACATCTCTACAAATGAAATGGGAACCTACTTTATAGCCTATGCAAGCACATTCAGTACCGTAGAGAAAATGCTGAACAACATGTTTATTGGTTCTCCTGCAGGAAATTATGACAGGATTTTAGATTTCAGCACCCCAAAAACGGGTAGCTTGTTTTTTGTACCCACATTTAACATGCTGGATGAACTTTCATCTGATTAACCTAGAAACTATAATCAACCCCCAATGCAATATAGCGTGGCAACAGACGGTATTCGGTAACAGCCTGGTAGGTATCTGTAATGACTGCATTCTTAAATTGACGATTATTGAAAAGATTTTTTGCGGTAATCTCAAATCTGGTCTTCATTTTTTTCACGTCGTATGACAGTGAAAAATCAGAAAAATAATACGTTTTTGAAGTAGCAAAAGAGTCGCCAAAATGGTACGCCTCATTTTTCAGATTGGCCTGAACACCATCAGCAACATTAACGAACAGGTTCAGAAAACTGTAGGTATTCTTCAAGCGGCTCTTGCTCTCGCTGTTAAAAGAAGTAAACTGCATACGGGTTCCGGCATGTATGTTTAATTTCCATTTCCAAACACTCCTGAAAGACAAGCCATAATCATACGACCCGGATTGTATCTTTCGGTTTCCCACGCCCACTATACCGGCTTCGTAATCAGAGAAGTCAGCACCTATATCCAATTTACAATTCCCTTTCAGCGGCTGTAAATAGTAGTTGAACTGTGCTTTATAAAAGGCCACTTTTTTATTCTTCAACAGCACCTGTTGAGCCAGGTTATAGTTTGTATTTAACATGCTTTGATTACTCATATAATCAAACAGCGTTTTATAGCCTATCGATAAACTGGCAAAAAATTTATCCAGCATATTGCCATGCGTATAGGTCAGTATCACTCCCGAACTGCTCAAAGTAGCCATATCGTCCAGCCCCTTTGCAAAATTCCGGAGGCCGGTATTATAGTAGCTGGGAATGACGTCCATCACTTCGGTATTGGTCTGCTGAAACGAAAGTTCTGTCTCCAGCTTTCCCCTGCGGTATGGTTCCCATTTTGCAGATAACCGCGAAGAAATCAACCAGTTATTTCGGTCCCGAGCCAGTCCGTTCGTTTGCAGGCCACTATGTATAAACCCTGCATTCAACTGCGGTGTCCATTCCCATTTTCTACGCTTTAATGTGTATTTAGTCAGGAGACGGGACTGATTGGTAAAAAGACTTACCTGATTTGAAAAGCCGGAAGGGCGAATCTGATCGCCATCACCCCCCTGCAAAACGAAATCCGTCACCAGCTCCTGGTTCTTATATTCATTTGCAAAGGCAATTTCCATAAAATCCCCACCTTTTTGCCTGCGTACATAGTGTGAGGTTACCCCCAGGTACTGCAGATTATTCTCTACATGCTGATGTACATCCGAAATGCCGCCGACCTGGAACAGATCTTCATAATAGTATTGATCAATGCTGTAATCCAGGGGAGATCGCTGCATGATCCAGCGGGCGGAACTCACAAGGGCTTCCCGGTCTGATAACTTATAGGTATGTGTAAGGTTGTGATTGGTTACATAGCCCTGGGTGGAGGTCAGCTCTGTGGCGCTGGCTCCATTGAATAACAGGTTTCCAGTATCGTGCCTGCCAAGTGAACCCAGATTTCCGGTGTAGATGAGCGTTGACTGGTTATTGATCTCATACTGCAATTCTAATCTCGAAAAGTAATTGTCAATGCGCTTGTTAAATTCATAAACCTCTGTATTGGTAAACTGAATATCCTTAATATGATATTCCTGCAATATATTCTGATAGAACGATTTTTTTGTAGGATTCGCAAAGCCCAGCCACTTTACTTTAAGCTGCTTGGTGGGGTTTAATATGGTATTGAATGACAACAGCCTGTCGCGATTGAAATTTGTTCTTTTATAATCAAAACCTGGGAGATCAGGTGTATAATCGATAATCGTAGGCGTAGCCACGCCCAGACCGATCTGTCCAGGTTCATCAGATTTGCCAGGATACAGCAGATGGTTGATGCTGCTCACGGCATCCGCTCCGTTGTTATTCGCGGTGCCCAACAGATAATACTTGTTTTTTTTTCCAAAATTCATCAGGTTGACGCTGCCGTAGTAGAATGCCGGTGCTATCGGCGTACCGGAAACAGACACCGAACCCAGCCATTGGCTTTTGCTGTCTTCTTTCAATTGCAGGTTCAGGGCTACCTTGGCTGAGTTTTCAATCCCTTTCAGATGCTTATTATTAGAATAACGCTGCAAGACCTGTATCTTTTCCAAGGGCTGGACAGACATATTTTGTGTGAGCAACCGATAACCCTTTTCAAAAAAGTCATCGCCCTCTATCATGACCTTTTCCACCTCTTTATCACCAACTTTAATACTCCCGTCGGTACCGATATTTAATCCAGGAATCTTCTTCAGCAAATCCTCCACAGTCCGTTCGTCACCTTGGAGAAACGATTGTACATTCAGCTCAATCGTATCCTTGCCCAGCCTGTATGGCCGCTTCGAATGGATCACAACTTCCTGTAAACGCTCCACACCACCAGTACTGAGCTGTACATCCACAATCCTATTGGACTGCCCCGGTCTAATCTCTTTGAGTACTGGCTCATAGCTCAGTGCCTTAAAATACAGGTTCATTTTGCCGGCGTATGTAGTTTGTATATGGTACTTTCCCTCGCCATCTGTAAATGTATACGCCAAAAGACCAGCAATGCTATCCCGATGAAGGTCTACCCGGACACCACCAACAGGGCGGCCCCCTGAAGTCACTTTTCCGTCGATCGATACCTGTGCCCGGGCAGGAAATGCAACAAACCACAAGCAAAGCAATACCCATCCACAGCACCAAAATCTACTTTTCACGCAGATTTTTTTCTTCCCATTCATAGACCTGCTCTACCGTGCCCCTCACCTTTTTCCTTTCAATCGTTACACCTTCCATCGCCGGCATTTTACTTTCCATAATACGCATCTGTTCCTCTACCAAGGCATCATTTTTCTTGATATAGTTCTGTAAGGACAATTTGGGCAAGGAATAGATGTAGCCTTGATCTACAGGAATGCTTCCCTTATACGGATAGGAAACTTCTTTGAGTGTCCAATAGTTCGGATTTGCACTTTCATTATACAACATCACGATCAGACCCGGCAACCCGCCGAATTTGTAAGGACCTGCCGGCACCGGAATATCATTGGTATAATACGCGATAAGCTTGGTACCCCGATAACTGGCTGTCGCTTTGTGACACACGTATTTGCCTATGGTATCCGTGCTGGTATAGTCCGTATTCCACTGCAATTGGGGAAACTTATCGGTCACCTGATAATTCTTTCCCTGAATCGACCGGATTTCTAAAAGATCATTTTCATTGTTTTTCTGAATAACAATGTTCCTGTAATTTTTATCGGTATGGAGTACCAAAGAAAAACTGGAAAACATTTCGCCATCCTGACTTTTACCTTCTCCCTTATCCGCTGCAACCGGCACTGAATCCCGGACAGCCATTTTAACACCGTCTCCGAAATAGACATGCTCCCGGAAGGTCGCCACCGCAGAAGGTATATATTCATATACCGCATGTAATTTTTGTGCCTGCACGCTCCACGAAGCACACAGCAGCAAACTAAATAGTAAATACTGTTTCATGGATCTTAAAAACCAACAAAGTGAACCTTCCGGTTCACTTTGTTGTTGTTCATAGGTGCGACTTAATTATGGTTCGGGTTTCCGTAATAATTTTGATAATTTTGTATAGTGGCGCTAAAGTATTCACCACAATTACTGTAGAACATGTCGCTGGCTCCATAACACGTATAGGTTAAAACCTGAGTGTCTATCAGCTGACCACTCGTATTGTAGATACTCATAGTCAATCTGCATAGTGTCTTGAAGTTCCCTTT
>NZ_DATMRL010000693.1:0-24388 GCF_035566355.1 Pedobacter sp. | reverse complement strand
AACTGTTCTGAAAACAGCACAAAATTCCGGTTATTCAGCTTATCCAGACTGATGGAAATAGACTGAGGTTTGATCCTGAGCCTGGCAAATAACAACTGCCAGCCCGTACCTTCTACCTGCAGGTCTACCGTATCCGACTGCAGGGGGTGAAATGCCTTTTTCTGCGGTACATTGGTGTAGATCAGGACTGTTTTTGCCGTATATACATATTTATTATTTAACGCAAGGAACAACCAACCACCCAGGGCCAGCAGCAAACAGACCACAAGGGTCAAAAATCGCTTTCGTTCTATTTTTGTTAATTTTATGATCGGCATACTGTAAAGTAAACAAAAATACAATAATGTAAAGGATTACCTATTAATCAGAGAAACAATTCCGCTATCCGCAGGTGAATGACATCTCATCTTTACTACATTTATGTTGCCCCCCATGTTATAGGCGCCCTGCAAACAAAAAAGGGATAAGAATATTTTCAGGCCTTAGCAGGTTTGCAGCCCCTTCAGGCTGCCTAAGCTGGTGCAGCCTGAAAATATTCTTATCCCTTTTTTGTTTATACGAAATAATGACAATGCCAGCAAACACAAAACCCAGGCGCATAAAAAAAAGCCGCATGAAGCGGCTTAAATATTTCAAATGATCATCTCAATTATGCTTTAGGCAAAGTAGCCTTGGTTGCATCTAATGAAATCGCAGTTTTATCAAATCTGATTTTAGTACCACCCTCAACTTCGATCAGGAAAGTAGTTTCATTCATATCTACAATTTTACCGTGGATACCGGCAGTAGTTACAATTTTATCTCCTTTTTTCAATTCCTCAACCAGTTTCTTGTGGTCTTTTGCTTTTTTAACCTGCGGTCTGATCATGAAGAAATAAAACACCACCATGATAAGAACCATTGGGATTAAAGTACCCAACATTCCATTTCCGCCTGCTTGTAAAATTACTATTCCTGTAGTCATATTGTCTTTTTTGTTTTTTTAATAAAATATTAAGGTTGAGTCACTTCTCCAGTTAAATGCACCTGATTGGTATTCGGATTGCCATTAGATGTGATGGTAACTACTTTGTCCTGCATTCCCATTTTACCGGCACTGTTAAAAACCACTTTGATCATACTTTCCTCACCAGGCTTAATCGGTTCAGCAGGTGGCTCAGGAATGGTACACCCGCAAGTCGCCGTTGCATTGGAAATGATCAGCGGGCTTTTTCCAGTATTTTTAAATTTGAAGTCGTAATGTACTTTTTCTCCTTGTTTGATCTTTCCAAAATCATAGCTTTCCTTTTCAAAAGAAAGGACTGCAGCATCCGGGGAAGCAGGTTTTGCGGCACTGGATGTCGTATCTGTTAAACTGCCGGCTTTTACATCTTGTTTAGCCGTTCCCTGGTGGCAGGAAGCCAGTAATACACCGGCAATGCCCAATACAAATAAGTGTTTCATGTGATTATTCGTCTATTAATCCCCGTCCAATTTTCTTAATGCTATTTGTGCGTTTTAAATCGCCCAAAATTTTGTCCAAGATACCGTTAATAAATGAGTTACTTTTCGGTGTACTGTAATCTTTTGATAAATCCAGATACTCGTTAATGGTTACTTTAACGGGAATAGATGGAAAGTTAAGCAATTCGCAAATCGCCATTTTCATCAGAATGGTATCCATCAAAGCAATACGCTCAGACTCCCAGTTTTTAGTTCTTTCAGCAATAAGCTCCTGGTATTTATCGTAATTTTTTAAAGTATAGGCAAATAGATCCTGTACAAACTTACTGTCTTCCGGCCAGTCCTGGCTAATGGGCGTCAGTTTATTCGCAAATGGGTCCTCAGAAGTGAAATTTTTCAGTGTTTTAGCCACCATCCCCTGCATCACCTCTTTATCTACAGACCAGTTGATAAATTTATCTTCAAAAGCCTGGATGATATTTTGGTTTTTAAGAATGATCTTTCTAAAGATAAACTTAATGATCTCTTTGGATTCCTCCAATCCTTCATTGTCACCTTCCAGATATGCCGCATATTCAGGCGTACTTTTCAGTTTGTTGTAAATGGTTTTAATGAAATCCGGTTCTGCATTCCAGTTGATCTGGTATTTGTTAACAGCAGCCTGAAATTCAGGATTTTTCTGTAATAAAACAATAAATGCATTGTGCAGCAGTTTCTGATTGGGATTCAGATCCTCTTCTGTCGGAAAGTGTTTATTAGACCTTTCAATGGCATCAACAGCAGTATACTCTGTGATTTCAGATATAAGGGCAAGCATGCGGACGTACATTTCGTAGACGTCGTCAATACTTTTCATCAATGCTTTCTTTGATGAAGTCAGATCTTTCTTATCTGACATTTGCCATGCAAATATGTTTTGCAAAGCTTTAATTCTTAGGTGCCTTCTGTTTAACATGAATGTAAGAACGAGTGGTAAATTTACCTGTTTATGTGTGTATTAAAATGATGATTTGATTTTCTTAATGTCTGCCATTCTTTGTTCGGCAATACGGTTTGCAGCTAAAATGGTAGGAATATTGTCTTTTTTTGATAAACGGATCACGTTGCGTGTTGCATCGTAAATATTTTCAGTGAGCTGGATCGTCCTTTTTCTGCCAAAGCCAGTCAGTTCAGAATAGCAATTGATCAGACCGCCTGCATTGATCAGATAATCTGGTGCAAACAAGATATTCTTTTCCAGCAAGAGTGCACCATGCTTGGTTTCATCTGCCAGCTGGTTGTTTGCTGAACCGGCAATAATGGCAAATTTCATTTTGGCAATAGTCTTGTCATTAACGGTTGCACCCAATGCACAAGGTGCGTAAATATCTGCATCAAGCGCAAAGATCTTATCTGCTTCAACAGGTTTTGCTTTATACTTCCTGGCTACATACTGTAAGCGCTCTTCGTTGATATCGCTGATAAAAACTTCTACGTTATCATTCCTCAACAACTCGACCAGATGCTCTCCTACATTCCCTATACCTTGAACGACCACAGATCTTCCGGCCAGCATATCTGTTCCAAAAACTTCTTTAACACAAGCCTTAATCCCCAGATAAACGCCTTTTGCGGTATAAGGCGACGGATCTCCCGCACCACCAATAGATTCGGGAACACCTGTAACATGGCTGGTTTCCATACGGATATATTCCATATCCTTTGTGGTTGTACCCACATCTTCTGCAGTGATAAATTCGCCGTTCAGATTTTTAATAAAACGTCCGTAACTACGCATCATGGCTTCTGATTTGCCTTTTCTGGAATCTCCGATGATCACAGCTTTTCCGCCGCCAAGATTCAATCCGGTAATGGCAGATTTATAGGTCATTCCTCTGGATAATCTCAGAACGTCTTCCAATGCTTCTGATTCAGAATTGTAATTCCACATGCGTGTTCCGCCCAATGCAGGTCCCAGTGTGGTATCATGTATGGCAATAATGGCTTTTAAACCCGTATCGGGGTCGTTACAAAAAACAACTTTCTTATGACCTAATGCACTTAATTGATCCAAAATAGAAGTTACCACAGAGCTGTTATCAGACATACGCTTATAATTATCAGATATGTCGCAAAACTAGCATAAAAAAACATTATTTTACCTAGTTTTAACGAAAGTCTTTAAAAAAATTACCTGCCTTTGTCTAACTTTACCTGCTCATGAAACACCTTCGTTTTTTAAATAAGTACTTCTATAAATATAAGTGGTGGATTGTTCCGGGTGTTTTCTTTGTCATTATATCAAACATCTTTGGGGTCATCCCGGCACAGGTTATTGGTCATGCCTTCAACCTGATTACCGAAAACATCCAGATATACAACCTATTTTCCAGTTTCGAAAGGCAGTCTATTATCTATGATATTTTCAGTTACAGTTTATTTTATTTTGGCGCACTGGTACTTTTCCTGTATCTGATCAGAGGTCTGTTTCTATTCTTCATGCGGCAAACGCTGATCCTCATGTCAAGACATATAGAGTTTGATATGAAGAATGAGATCTATGCCCACTATCAAAAATTAAGCCTGGGTTTTTACCGCCGCAACAACACAGGAGATTTAATGAACAGGGCTACTGAAGATGTGAACCGGGTAAGAATGTATGTTGGGCCTGCCATTATGTACGCGCTCAATACAGCTGTTCAATGTTTACTGATCATTACGTCTATGTATATGGTCAATGCAGAACTGGCTACTTTTTGTCTGCTTCCTTTGCCGGTACTGGTGGTCACCATTTATTTTGTCAATACACAGATCAATAAAAAGAGTGAGCAAATCCAGGAACAACTGTCAAAACTTTCCAGTTTTGTTCAGGAACGCTTCTCGGGCATACGGGTCATTAAGTCTTATGTGCGGGAAAACCATACCAAAGCTATTTTTGCCCAGGAAAGCGAAGGCTATAAGCAAAATTCCATGAGCCTGGTCAGAGTACAAGCTTTCTTTTACCCTACAATGCTCTTATTGGTTGGGCTGAGTACAATTTTGACCGTATATATAGGCGGCAAACAAGTGATTAATGGCTCTATAACCGCGGGAAACATTGCTGAGTTTATCGTTTACGTCAATCAACTGACTTTTCCGGTAACCATGCTGGGCTGGGTAACTACGCTGATCCAGCGTGCAGCAGCCTCTCAGAAAAGGATCAACGAATTTTTGGAACTGCATCCAGACATTGTTTCCGGCCATGTAGACCCGGCACCTTTTGATGGTAGCATCCGTTTTAACGAGGTCAGTTTCACCTATCCGGACACAGGCATCAAGGCACTGGAAAAGGTCAGTTTCGAGATAGAAAAAGGTCAGTTCGTAGCCGTCATAGGCCGAACAGGGTCAGGAAAATCTACACTTGCCAATCTGATCATGCGTATGTATGATGTAGATTCGGGAGAAATACTGCTTAACGGACAAAATCTGAAGAACCTGCAGTTAGGTCCTTACCGCAATCAGGTTGGTTTTGTTCCGCAGGAGGTGTTCCTTTTTTCTGATACGATTAAAAACAATATTGCATTTGGCCTGGACCAGGTGACCGATGAGGAAGTGGAAAATGCGGCAAAAAGTGCAGCAGTATATCATAATATCATTGACTTTGATCTGAAATTTGAAACCATGCTGGGCGAAAGAGGCATTACACTTTCCGGTGGACAAAAACAGCGGGTATCTATTGCACGTGCGTTGATCAAAGAGCCTAAAATTTTGATCTTCGACGATTGCCTTTCTGCTGTAGATACCAAAACCGAAGAAGAAATACTCCGTAATCTTGGCCTGATTATGAAAGGAAAGACCAGTATCTTAATTGCACACCGCATTTCTACCATAAAAAATGCAGACAAGATTATTGTAATGGATGCAGGAAGAATCATCGAACAGGGTACACACGAGTCTCTGTTAGACCTAAATGGAGCCTACAGGGAGATGTATCAGCATCAATTATTGGAAGAAGAAAATAAATCTCTTTAATTCTATTTTGAACTTTAATAATTATTGCTTTATATTTACCCGAACCAAAAACCAAGATCAGTACCAACCATGGGAGAATTTGACAACAAAGAGAGAGAAGAGGTTTTTTCTAAGAAAGTAAGGGCAGGTAAAAGAACTTATTTTTTCGATGTAAAAGCGACACGTTCAGGTGATTATTACTTAACCTTAACCGAAAGTAAAAAAAGACTAGAGGACGGCGTATTTGTAAAGCATAAGATCTTTTTATACAAAGAGGATTTTGAAAAGTTTGCGGAAGGACTAAATGAAACTGTAGATTATATCAAAAATCACCAGGAAGTTATAGAAAAACGTTACGAATATTCTGAAAATCAAGAAGGAAATGGTGCCAAGGGCATTGATGATTTTTCTTTCTAAATTATATTATATAAAAAGCCCCTGTAAACCAGGGGCTTTTTTTTGCTCTTGTTTTTTGCTCTTGATTTAAAGTATGATGAGAACCATTTTGCTGACATTAAGCCTGGCCTTGCTGAGTTTCGCTGTATTCGCACAGCGAGAGACCAGCGACGCTAAACTTGAGCAAATGCTCCGGAAGCTTGTTAAGGGCTTTAATGGGGATGTTGGAGTTTACGTTAAAAATCTCAAAACAGGCAAATCTGCAGGAATCAATGCAGACAGCATCTTTCCTACAGCCAGTATGGTTAAGGTAGCCATTACGGCTGGCGTATTTAATCAGATTGAAAAAGGCCAGCTGGATTACAAAAGTGTACTGACCTATAAAGACAGCTTACTTTACGCAGGTGAAGACATTTTAGGCAGTTTCAAAAATGGGGAACAGATTGCACTTTCGAAGGTACTCATGCTCATGATCACCACCAGTGATAACACCGCAAGTCTTTGGGCACAATCCCTGGCCGGAACAGGTACGGCAATCAATGACCTGATGGCTCAATATGGCTTAACCTATACACGTGTCAATTCCAGAACTCCCGGCAGACAGGAAAATCAGAAAAAATATGGCTGGGGCCAGACCACCCCTAAAGAAATGGCAACCCTGCTTACCCTGATCAGAAATGGGAAACTAGTTAATGAAGCCGCCTCAGAACGCATCTACCGGAATCTGATCCGGATCTATTTTGACCAGGAGGCATTATCTCAAATTCCGCCTTATATTCAGGCCGCTTCGAAATCAGGTGCAGTAGACGAAGCCCGCTCTGAAGTGGTACTGGTCAATGCACCTCATGGAGATTATGTATTTTGTGTCACTACAAAAAACCAAAAGGATATCTCCTGGACTGCATCCAATGAGGGTTGGGTACTGATCAGAAACCTGAGCCGGATGCTTTGGCATTACTATGAACCCGCATCCAGCTGGGTACCCGCAGCAGGAATGGAGAAATACAACCTGAATTAGCGCAGTTCTTCCATTCGTTTCATATCCTGGTTCAGTTCGAAGAGCAGATCATAAAGTAGTTTAATGTTCTTGTCTTCTGTAGGCGTCCCGCAGCCATCAATTACATCCAGAAATCCTGTATAGAAATCATCAAATAATTCGTCTGGTAAATCGATCCGCCCAAGATCCAGCTGACAGCAGGTATGATAGATCATATGCATTAATGAAAAATACAGATGGCAGGTTTCCTCCATCAACTCTGTATAGGATTGGCCTAAAGGCTGGTCCACATAAAAATGATAGTTATTGGATGCATGCTGATTAAACTCTTCATTCGTCATGACTTCAAATTCATCCAGCGAATTAATCATCAGATAGGTTTTACTGCAATTAAAAACCTTATCTGAGGACTGTAGCAACAGTTGAACAGCCGGATCCTTTACACCCTCCAGAACTTCATAGTCATTCTCGTACATAGAAGCGGCATCTACCAAACCTTTTAAATCGGATAGGTCCTTTTCAAAAGCCAGCAGATAGCCATACTTGCAAAACTCACCCAATGTAAAACTCAGCACATGAGACACCACGCCCAGCAATACATCTTCCTCATTAGGTTGCTCTTCCTTCATCATTGAATAAAGCTATATACTTTAACTCAAATAACAAAGCCGGGCAAAGTCTTTGGAAAGGATTTATCCCTATACGCCTGAAGATACCCTTTGCAGCATGGAAAGCTGCTCCATAATCTTCTTATGTTGTTCCGTCTGACCGTATTGTTCTGTCAGTTTCCCAAGTTCCTGCAGTACAGAAAAGCCGAGGCGGGCATCTTCCAGGTAAGCCTCCTGAAATTTAGGTTCTAAAGACACCATATAATGAAGTTCTCCCGCAAGGAAGTTGGCTGTTTCAGTGGTCAGTTTACCGGCCCGGGCAAAGTCCTGCTGATCATATAGATTCGTGATGGTACCCAGCCTGAGGATACTGTCTCTGATGGAATAGTTTTTTACCGGAAGTTCATCCAGGCTTTTGACCATCAGTCTGTGTGCTTCTGTCTTTTTCCCTTCTGCCAGGAGATTTCCGGCCAGCGTATTGTGCAATCTCCAGGTCTGATCCAATACCCTCCTGCTTTCAGGATCCATATAAGCTGCTGTCTTAAATCCGGAAAACTCCAGTTTATTCATCACATTGCTGTACATCACTGAAGTATGAGTCCGCTCTTCTTTGTCTTTTTTATCTGTTTTAAACGGTAAAAGGCGGTAGGCATAGCCTTCCAGATAAAGGTACTTATCCAACCCCATATAAGTGTCATTAGACACCGAGCTTTCAAAATACACTGGCCGTTTCCAGTTGTTGTGTACCAGGATGTCAAAGATGGCCAGATCTGGCTTGGTTGCATAGTTCTTTTTAAAATCCCATTCCATTACATCTGTCAGCTTATCACTGTCTTCCTTCCTGATGATATTGGATTCCAGTAAAGCTGTTTTGTTGATGCTGAGTTTTAATTTCCTTGACGGAACAAAATTGGCGTAACTGCCATCGTTCATTTCCACCTGGTCCGCTTTCTGATCGGAAGTCATTACCGCAAAAAGATCAGAGAGCTCAACACTGTCTTTCAAACCATAATCCACATATGGAAATACATCCCTCAGCCCTGCTTTATACTGATCTTCGTTCATACTGATCGGCAATGGTGCCGATTGGCGAAGTCGTTTTTTCATCTGCGTAATATAGGCTGGATCTGATAAATACTGGATATTAACCACTCTGACATCCGTTCTGAAACCTTCTACTTCCTGGGCATACCATAGAGGGAAAGTATCATTGTCGGCTGTGGTAAATAAAATGGCATCTTTGGCACAGGAATTCAAATAATTCTTTGCCCAGTCCAGAGCGGTAGTTTTTCCCGAGCGGTCATGATCATCCCAGCCAGCGGTTCCCATCAGATAAGGAACGACCAGACATAAGCCAGCCGCTATAGCCAAACTCCATTTCGGCGCAGCCCACCTGCCCAGAAATTCCTTTATACCCAACACGCCAAGACCGATCCAGATGGCAAAGGCATAAAAAGAGCCAACATAGGCATAATCCCTTTCTCTCACCTGCAAGGGATCCTGGTTCAGGTACAGAATGATCGCCAGACCTGTAAAGAAGAACAGTGCCGCAAGGACTATACTCATAGATTTACTTTTCCGATACAACCAGATCATGCCAATAACACCCAGCAGCAGGGGCAATCCGTAAAATACATTATGACCTTTATTCTCTATAACTGAAGCTGGTAAATTCGTCTGACTGCCCAGTCTGGCTTTATCCAGCACTTTGATTCCGGTAATCCAGTTGCCATTCTGTATTTCGCCCTGGCTTTGCATATCGTTTTGCTTCCCGGCAAAATTCCATAAGAAATAGCGCCAGTACATAAAACCAACCTGATAACTGGAAAAAAAGCTTAAGTTTTGCAGGAAGGAAGGATGCTCATCTTCTCCCATATTGAGCCATTGGCGATAAAATTGTACATGGTCTGCCCGGCTGCTGTACATCCGCGGAAAGAGTTGATTTTTATCGTAAGTGGTTTTATAATTGTTGCCAGACACTTCATATTTCGAAGGCCCCCTTCTATAGGTTTTTCCGTTAATTGTATTATCGGTCACTTTAGCATCAAAGGTTTGTCCATAGACCAATGGCGTTTCACCATAACTGGTACGGCCAAGGTAATCATATAAGCCAAAGGCATTGTCTGGATTGCTCAGGTTCAGACTGGTCTTGGCATTGGCCCTGATGATGATCAGAAAGTAAGAGCTGTAACCTATCAATAAACAGGTCAGGCAGATTAAGCCCAGGTTTAACTGATATTTTTTAGTTTTTACAGTATAAAGAATTCCGGCAATCAATGATGCTGCAACCAGAAGCAGAAAAAATAAGGCTCCAGCACCAAAAGCCGTGCCCAGCTGGTTGACAAAGAACAGATCGAATTTAGCGGCCAGCAACACCAGGTACTGGATCAGAAAAAATTGTACGATACCCACCAGTACGCATCCGATTGCAAAAGCTTTCAGTAGCCCCTTCCAATTTGGCTGACTTGTCTTTTTAAAATAATAGATCAGCACAACGGCAGGTATGGTCAGCAAGCTGAGCAGATGTACCCCGATAGAGAGCCCGATCATGAAAGCAATAAACACCAGCCAACGATCATCCAATTCCCTTTCCCATTTCAGAATGGCCCAGAACGTAATGGCCGTAAACAGAATTGACAGAGCGTAAACTTCCGACTCTACCGCAGAAAACCAAAAGGTATCTGAAAAAGTATAAGCCAGTGCACCTATAGCTCCTGCAGCCAGAATAGCCCACATTTCAGTTTGGCTTTGTTTCTTTACAAATACCTTTGAAGCCAGGGCTGTGATGGTCCAGAATAAGAACATAATCGTTGCCGCGCTGGCCACTACGGAGAGGAAATTGGTCCAATAGGCAATTCTTCCGGTATGTCCGAGTGCCAGCAGAGAGAACATTTTACCAATCATCAAAAACAAAGGTGCTCCGGGCTGATGCCCTACCTGCAGCTTATTGGAGGCAGAGAGAAATTCTCCGCAGTCCCAGAAGCTGACTGTGGGTTCCATGGTTAACCAGTAAACAATAAGGGCAACAGAGAATAGAACAAATCCGAGGAGATTATTGATGCGTTGGTAATGTTTCATGAGCTCTAATTTTAATTTGGCAGTTTATCAAAATTAGTTATCTCACTGTGTAGGAGTTGTTAATTAGTGTTAAAGAATGTTAAAATACTACAGGTTCAGCCAAGCCTTAAAGGCCTCTGCACGTTCTTCAGTAACCAATACCTGTGGATTCTGCTCCGGTTCCGGATCCAGGACCACCCGGACCCTGTTTCTGGAAACCTTATACATTTCTTTAATGGAATCTATGTGAATGATGAATTTCCGGTTGATCCTGAAAAAATCGGCGGTAGACAACTGAGGTTCCAGGCTGGTGATCGTTTCTTCTATAATATAGTTTTGCTGATCGCGGGTAACCAGGAACAGATACTTATCATCGGCCATAAAATAGGCAATTTCATGGGCTTGAACGGCTTTAAGACGGGTCCCCATTTTGACCATAAAGCGTGTTCTGGGATAAACCACCGCGGGAACTGCGCCTAGTTGCCGCAAACCTTGTACTTTTTTGATGGCCTGAACAACATCTTCCTTATCAAAAGGCTTCAGCAGATAATCTACGCCCTGATGTTTAAAAGCTTTTAAAGTATATTGGTCGTAAGCGGTGGTGAATACAACCGGACTTTGAATCTGTACTTGCTGAAAGATCTGAAAACTTTCTCCGTCTCCCAGATGGATATCCATAAAGATCAGGTCTGCCCGATGGTTTTTGAGCCATTGAACAGCTCCTGCAACGGTTTCGATCATGCCCAATACTTCTATGCCCGGATCGGATTCAAGCAGCATACTTTTCAGCTCCTGTGCTGCCAGTTCTTCATCTTCTATAATCAGTACAGTCATGGTTGTTTCGAAATACCAGCTGTAAATTTACAAAAAAACTCCGGTCTCAAAAGAAACCGGAGCCAACAGATTATTCACCTAACCTAATATATCTATTGTTGTAAGTTTGGATTATTAGCTAATGCTGCCTTTGGAAACCTCAGCGTATATCTCGGGTCATTTTTTTGCAGGGTATATTCTATGCCGCTTACGGAATGTTTGAGTTCCGGTTGCCCGTAACGTTTTAAATCATACCATCTATGGCCTTCCAGGGCGAGTTCGCGTTCACGTTCTGCATACACCTCTTTTAGCAGATCTGCAGAAGAAAGTGCAGATATCCGGGTCTTCTCTGTCTGGAAATAGGCTGGTTTTAAACGTTTGACTTTTAAGGCCAGTAATTGTTGCAGCGCAAGGTCTTTGTTACCCGTTTGTAAGGATGCCTCTGCCACAATCAGGTACATTTCGCCGTTCCTGAACGTAATTTTCAAGGCATTGGAGTTTCCTTTCTGGGAAACGTAACGACTGCCCGATTTACCGAAGTAAGCTGAAAAACGTAAGTCGTTGGCTTGATCGTAAATTCCGATCAGATGAGCGGAAACGATGCCAATATTAGAAGTCCTTGCATCCATTACATCTTCCAGCGACATGATGTTTTCTTTAGACTGATAGTTGTTTGGAAGCAAACTTCCGCTAACGTTTAAGTCTTCAAGTGCATTGTTGGCTTGTAAAACATTTTGTGCTGCTGTTAATGCTTTGTCCCATTCTCCTCTGAATTCATAGATTCTGGCTGCAAGCGCCTGTGCAGCTCTTTTACCGAAGCGATAGTTCTTTCCTGCTTCCCATTTGTCTACGTTCAACAATTGCTGGCCTGCAGCTAGATCTGAAAAAATCTGCGTATAAACAGCTTCTACACTTGCCTGCGGAAATTTCTGTTCCAGATCTATGCCTGTTGCAATAGGCACACCTTTATCCGTACCAGCCGTCGCTTTATTATAGGTTTTAGTATACATATTGAGCAACTCAAAATGCGCATATGCTCTTAAAAGGTAAGCCTCTCCTTTTATCTGTGCGGTCTCGGCAGATATACCTGCTTTAGCATCTACATCCTGGATCACTTCATTCGCACAAAAAACGGTTTTGTAAAAATCCATGTATGGCAGTGGAGCGGTAAGCCCATCTGGATTTGCATCGTTCCAGCTGTAAATATCTTTTAATGTTGGAAAATCCTGGCTGTCTTCATCCAGGAGAAATTCGTCCGTGCGCACCGCCAGTAGAGCTTTATGCCTTGGAAAAGTAGAATAACCAGAGGTTAATAATGCCCTAAAATCTGCGGCAGTTGTAGGAATTACTTTTCCTACAGGAGTGATGTCTAAATATTTTTTGCAGCTGCTGATCCCCATAGACAAGACAACCAGGCTGAGTGTAATTAATTTCTTCATCTGATTTAAATTAAAAAGTTGCGTTTAAACCAATAGATATGCTTTTTGAAATGGGCTGAGCATAGATATTGCCATAAGTTTCCGGATCGAAGTACCCTTTGTAATCAGATCCGAATACCAGCATATTTCGCCCTTCTACACTTATGCGCAGGCTGTTTGCTTTAATCTTACCTGAAATTTTTGAAGGCAGCGTATAACCAAAACGGATACTGTTGATCCTTACATAACTCATTTTCTTTGCCCATATGTCCAGACTATTGTAAGAATTGGCCGGGTCACCACCATTTAACCAGTTATAAGCCATCCATCTGCTGCCATCGCCTGTATCTTTACCAATAAGCGCCGGTAACGTAGATCCTGTATTAGATGGCGTCCATGCATTTAATACATCTCTGGTGTAATTCTGCCCACGGTCCAGCAAACCAGGGTTATAGGCAGGATTGGCCAGCACCATTTGATCTATATTGAAAATCGCTGAAATCGCCAGATCGAAATTCTTATAACGGAAACGGTTTACCAAACCTCCCGTGTATTTTGGATCCCTATCACCCGCATAAGTAAACAAGCTTTGGTATTCCTTATTGCTCAAATTACTTTGTGTAAATTCACCAGGAAAAAAGTCTGCATATGGATCATACAACTTATAAAAATTCTCCATAGAAACTGTTTTGCCGTTTTGCATAAACTGAGGAATTCCATTAGCATCCAAGCCATTTGTTTTAAGTACGAAAAGCGCATTCAGAGGATAACCTTCTTTTGAAGGCGCAAACGACTTGAGACTAACTTTTTCACGTATCACCTTGCTTTTGTTATGGGCAATATTAAAGTCTGTAGACCAGTTGAAGTTTTTGGTGCTGATGTTCCGTGTGGAAATGCTCAACTCCAACCCCCTGTTGTTTACCTGGGCCCAGTTGCTGTTGGTATTGTCAAAACCATTCTCCAAAGGCAGTTCCTGGATGCCAATCAGGTCTTTACTGACGCGGTTATAGTATTCCAAAGTAAACTGCACTGCATTATTAAGTATGCCCAGATCTACCGCAGCATTAAAGGTTGCCGTCTTTTCCCAACGTAATTTCTGGTTCGGCGGATTGGTTACATTGATGGTTGTTTCGTTTCCACCTGGCAAAATATTCGTATTGCCATACACGCCTACAATCGCCGGAGAAGTGTTTTTGTCAATATTTCCCTGGATACCGTAAGAAGATCTAAAACGCAGATTGGAAATCCATTTAATGTCTTTAACAAACTCTTCTTCTCTGGCATTCCATGCACCAGATACCGAATAAATGGGTAGATATTTATACTTAGGGTCTACACCAAAAAGGTCAGATCCATCATAACGAATGCTTCCATATACAGTGTATTTTCTGTCATAAGTATAAGAAAGCGTACCGTAAAAAGAGGCATAAGCGTTCTCAAGCCATGTTTTCTGATAGTTTCTGAAAGGGTTTGAATCACCAGTTGTAAAATTGGCGTTAGGATATATGATGTCCTGTGTGGTAAGCGTTCTGTCGTTATAACCAAATCCCCGGGTCATGACTGCCTGGTTTTTAGTGCGGCGAAATTCTGCACCAGCCAGGGCTTCTATTTCATGTTTTTCATTGATCACTTTATTGAACTCAAAAATATTTTTCCAGTTGTACTGGAAGAAAGAAGTATTCTGGTTTTGGATTACACCTCCGGCAGGAAGGAAATATTCGTACTTCTTGGTGGCAGAATTGTAAAACCTTGACTTTTCACGGTATTTACGTACATAGTAAGTATCTGCACTACCATATTTTTCCGAACCATTTTCTTCAAACTGCAGTCCCATTTCAGAACGGAAATTCAATTCTTTCAGAATCTTATAATTGACATCAAAAATACCTTTAAAGCTCTTGTTGTTCAATTTATACCTGGTATTCTCGCGCTCCTCCAGAATATTGAAAGGCACAAATACATCGCCGCTTAAATTGGCAGTACCCTGGATATCCGGGTCATAGATATAAGCACCACTTGCATCTCTTGGCGTTAAATAAGGGTTTACATTTCTGACGTATCTGGAAGGGCTTGTAAACGAGTCTGATTCTGTCAGATAGTTATTCTGATTGGTCACCGAACCGAATAAAGAAGCACCGAATTTTAATTTTGGCGAGATGATAAAATCTGTTTTTAAAGTGGTATTGTACCTTTTGAGTCCTGTTCCTATGGTTGAACCTTTCTCATTATAGTAGCCACCTGAAAAATAATAGCTGGCTTGGTCTGTTCCTCCGGATAATCCCAGCGTATACTGCTGGTTAGCTGCAGCCTGGTATAATTCCTTTCCCCAATCAGTATTGGTGTTGCGCAAAGCATTGATTTGTTGTTGTGTGGAAAGATTAAGGGCAGAAAAACCGCCATTTCTATAGGCATTCAGTTCCCCTGACTTGTTCAGGATTCTGGACACCGCACCCAGATTATCCCTATAAGTTAAATCTGATCTGGAAGCCAGCCCAAGTTCAAAATCTACCTTCTCGGTAGCATTCATCAAGTTCAGTTTACTAAAATCGGGTCTCTGATCAATAAAAGTATTGGCACTGAAATTAATTGCCATCGGACCTTTTTTACCTTTTTTAGTGGTGATCACGATGACACCATTGGCTGCCCTTGCTCCATAAATGGCTGTAGCTGCAGCATCTTTTAAAATGGTGATGTCCTCAATATCATCTGGATTTAAGCCTGAAATCGGCAAATTGCGCAGCTGATCGATATTTTCTTTATCCTGGATGTTCTTCGGTAAATCTGTACCCTCCAAAGGCAAACCATCCAAAACCCACAAAGGATCTTGTGTCCCGTTCAACGAAACCGTTCCGCGGATGCGGATCTTAGGTGCCGAAGAAGGACCTCCGCTTAAATTGGTCACGGACACACCGGCTACCTGTCCCTGCAACATCTGGTCAATCCCGGAAACACCGCTTTGGCGAATGTTGTCATAGTTTAGTTTCGCTACTGAAGTGGTGTTCTTACGTTTAGCAATATCGGTATAACCGTTTACGATAACCTCGTTCAACACATTGTTGTCGCTGGTTAAGGAAACTGTAATATTGGTTTTATTCTTGATGTTGACTAAAGCCGAATTGTAACCCAGGTAACTCACCTTCAAATAAGTGGTTCCTGCAGGAACCTTTAAAGTAAAATGTCCATCAGTATTGGTTACTGCGCCAATCACCGAATTCTGGATCACTCCAGGACTTGACTGTTCACCGATTCCGGATTTGTCCACGAACACCGATGCACCTGGAATAGGTCGTCCGTCTTCCTCTGACAGCACCGTTCCTGTGATGGTGGTTTGTTCCTGTGCAAAGCTTTTAAGGCCAATCGCAAACAGGAAAAACATTAGTAAAAGTTTATTCATTTGTGCAAATTTATTGGTTTATAGTTTATTGATTCAGTTTAATTCATTCTCAGGCTTTGTCGAATCCTTAAAATCAGGTCTAAATAATGGCTTCTGGTCTCCTCATTACCACTTTTTTTACTTTTCTCAAGCAGATGTAAAATTTTGATCAGCTCTCCTCTTTTAGCAGGAGCAACGTCAGAAGTACGCACCATAGAACTTACGTATACTGTTCTCAGTTCTGCCCCGCTACTGGCTTTCTCCTCTTTAAAAGCACGAGGTGTCAGGTCGCATAATTCAGGGAGGTTATTGTTTAGGGCAGTTACCGGCTGCAGGGCTTTTTTGTTGACCTTTTCCATTAACTTATCTGTACCAACCAGCAATACATCTACATAGTTCTGTTCTGCCATACGCTCATCCAGAGATAAGCTTCTTCCTTTAATGGTGGGTTGAAATACCGTTTCGCGGACCTCTTTCAATAATTCAGAAACTGTATACACATCTTTATCTCCATGTATCGTTTCCATTTCCAGCATCCTCAGCAAACGCTCATCGCTCACCAGTCCGTACATTAAACTGTACTGCTGCTCGCGTTTCAGATTGTAGGGGCCGTATTCAAAAGGACCGTAAGGTGTGTCTTTAACCGCAAAGGTACTGGACAACAATTCGGGATTAAACAGCCACTGTGGAAGGCTGAACAATTGCTTCTTTAAAAAGCTCATGGCTTCCTGCTGCGTTGCCTTTGGTACTGGTGTGTAAGCTTTTTTACCATCTCCCTCTACGGGATTTTCGAGGTAATACCCGCCGATATTGGAAATTACATGGTCTGTATAGGTATTCCACTGCCAAATGGCGGCCATATATAATTTACCGGCCTGATAATAGTTGTCTCCAGGTTCTGCGGCCCAGTTTCTGATCTGGGGAACCAGACGCTGCAGATTCTTTAAACCGTATTCACCAGCTTTCATCGCATTATCACCAATATCTTCTGACTGGGCTCTCGGGTCTACAATATTCAGACCTTCTTGTTGTTCACCGTAGTGGTACAAAGGATCATGCTGATGTTTGGCTATCCACTGTTTTTGTATTTTCAAGTCCTCGCGCGGGTCGGCATTGTCTAACCAGCGGTAGCCCCAGGCTATGGCATATTTATCATAGACGCCTATTTGCGGGGTAATATTAGTTACATGATCTTCTGGCTGTGCAACGTAGTTAAACCTGGCATAGTCCATAATTGAAGGTGCCGTTCCTCCCATTCTGGAAGTATAGGCCGGGGAACGCAGGGAATCTACCGGGTAGGCAAATGATGCACCCATATTGTGCTTCAAACCTAAAGTATGTCCAATTTCGTGTGAAGACACAAAACGGATGGCATGTCCCATCTGCTCTACGCTAAAATTATTCTTCCTTGCTCCGCTATCTATAATTCCGGTCTGGATCCTCATCCAGTACTGCAGAGAAGTCATTACATTATGCCACCAGATCACATCTGATTCCAGGATCTCTCCTGATCTGGGATCAACTACTGCAGGCCCCATCGCATTTGATTTAGGAGATGCAGCATAGGTGACCACAGAGTAACGAACATCGTCACCATCAAAATCGGCGGTATCTGTAACCAGTTTGGCCTGGATGGCATTTTTGAAACCTGCGGCTTCAAATGCTTTTTGCCAGTCGTGGATACCGTCTATGATATAAGATCTCCACTGTTTAGGTGTAGAAGGGTCTATATAAAATACGATTGGTTTTTCCGGTTCTACCAGTTCGCCTTTCAGATAACGTGCACGGTCTTCCGGCTTGGGTTCCAGTTTCCATTTGGTGATCAGTTCCCTGGTCTCCATTTTCTGCTGGCTATCTGAAAAATACCATCTCGGTGTACTGAAAAATCCAACCCGGTTGTCTGCAAAACGGGGTTTCATTGGCTTTTCAGGCAACAGCAATAAATTCGTAGTTACGGCCATACTGACCGCAATGGTGCTCTGACCTTCTGTTACAGAAGTACTTAATAATGACCTTACGACAATATTCTGAGGAAAACTCTTGATGTGCTCTATAGCGGACAAGGCTGTTTTAGGGCTGGTGCCAAAATTCAGATGATTGAATACGTCGTTAAAGCTCTTCTCTGTTCCATCAAATACTTTATTCACTTTGATGACTACAGCAGAAGAATCTGGAGTATACGCTTCGATCTTAAAGTTTTCTATAACTGAGCCTGTAAAATTATCTTTTACAGATTGTGTGATCGCATCGCCTTCCGGAGATTCTACCTGCGGCACTATGGTTTTTACCCATACCGTCTTTGCCAGTTTATTTTGATAAAAACGAATGACCTTATTTTCGTAATTCATTCCCTTATTTACCCCTGCCTCATTAACGGCTAAAGGCACAGAAGAGATTTTGTTGACCAGTAAAAAGTCTTTTCCCAACATTTTCAGCGGGATCTCAAAATAATAGTCTGTTTCTACCTGGTGTACTTTAAAAATACCATCAGTAGTCTTTGCTTTTTTAAGTAAAGTCTTATAGTCTTTTAGATTTCCTTTTTTAACAGTGTCCTGATCAAGCTTCTTTTTTAAGGAATCTGCAGGTTGTTTTTTCTTTAGATCTATCTTCTGGGTTTTCTTTTTTTGCTGTGCTTGTCCGGGAACCGAAAACAAAAGGGCTACCGTAAGTGTTGTACTTAGTAGTAAAGGTCTTATCATTCTTTAGTCTCTGCTTAATTACCCTTTAAAAATGACCTATATTTTATAGATTATAAAAGCAGCAGGAGTGAATCAGTGAGATTTAGCAGTGAAACCGCAAATAGCCGGAGTGAATAAATTGTGTCCGGCAGGTTAAATTTCTATGAAGATTAGAGCAAAGGAAAATAACAACGGTACTCGGTACCATAAATGCCATGTCTTAAAACCGGCCCTCCAAAATGCTGATAGGTACTGAGTAAATAGGAAATGCCTTGTTTACCCGAATTGTCCACATGACTCCTGGGTTGATAATTGTTGACCACAACAATCTCCTCTCCTTCACTTTTGATTTTGATCTCCAACGGGTTTTGTTTAGACACAATGTTGTGTTTCACGGCATTTTCCAGGGCAATCTGCAGGCTCATAAAGGGTAGATTCTTCTTCAGATGTTTCTCTTTTACATTGACTTCTAAGGGAAGCATGGCTTCGCCAAACCGAATGTTCAGCAAGAACCAGTACTGGCTGGCAAAGTTCAACTCTTCCTTCACACTCGCCTGCCCATTTGGATAACTATCGAGCAGGTAACGGTACACCTTGGATAAACGTACAATAAACTCCCTGGCCAGTTTAGGGTCCCGGTCAATCAGGGCATTCAGTGAGCCCATGGAATTGAAAAGGAAATGTGGATTGACCTTATCTTTTAAAACCTTCAGCTGCAGGAGCGCATTTTCTTTTTCCTGCTTTTCGGTTACCATCTGGAGTTCCTGACGTTCGAGCAATAGTGTTTTCCTGTTGGCTTCGGCTTGTTCGCGACCTATAAATTCATTCTGCCACTTCTTTTGAAGGTAGGCCACCACCCCAACAATGATCAGGACGGAAAGGATGCCCATTCCGATCACATTTCGTTCAATATCATTGACCTCATCATCCACAACAAAAACGGGGGTATCAATGGCCATAATCCAGTTCATTGGCCCAATTCTGAGCGGAGAATAAGATCTGATCACCGGAACGGCAAGATAATTGGAAAATATGGTTTCTTTAAGGATTGCACTATCTCCCAATACTTTTTCTGCGAGACTTGTCTTTTTAGGATCCAGGAGACGCTGACCGATAAACTTAATTTCGGGGTGTGAAATACAGTATCCCTCTTCATTAAAAATAATGGCGTAGGCTTTACTCTTATCCTTCACATTCCACAAATAATTCTGAAATTTTTTGAGGTTAATATCCAGTCCGACCACCACCAGACTAGAGTCTTTGAGCCGGCAGGCAGAGGCCACCAGCCAATGCAGTGAATCGCTTACGCTGAATAGGATACCGGCAGATTGCGCTGTTTGTTTTTGAAGAGAAAATGCTTTTTTTACCCAATGTGTTGCAAAAGCTTTTGTTTTTGCATTTCCATCCTGGCCGCCTCTTCCAAAGGTATGAAAGGAGGTATCTTTTTTAGTCAATACGGCAGACCAGGCATGGCTTACTGCTGTATCATTCATGATCACCGAATAGATGGTACCAGAGTTTTTAAGGAATTCAGGCCCGTCTTTTAAACCGGTTGCTATTCTTGTTCCGGCAGGAAGTCCACTGATCAGCTTGTTAAATTCATAATTCACATTCGTTGCCTTTTGCTCATAGGCATATCCTGCAATACTCTTGCTGATCTGATCAATACGGGGCTTGATCCTGCTGTTCATAAACAAGGCTATCGCAGAAAGGCACAGAAACACAACGATCCCTAAAATGATCAGGTGTTTCCGGTTTTTTGGAATAGAATTCATCCCCAAAGGTAATTATATTCCAGAAGGCTGCATACATTTCTCAGCGTTGACCAGCAGCAGCCCCCACCTCTTTTGCGGTCAGTACCGGAACAGGAGCCATTGAACCTACAGTTGGGAAACGTGCTGCAAACTGATCTGCGAGGCTTTTTCCTTTTTTAAAATCATATGTACCGTTCGCTGTCCTCTCCAGTTCAGGGTTTCTGTCTACATAGCCGCTTGCAGGCATATCTCCCGCGCTCCGGGTTTTAAAGATCATGTTCCCTTCCCATGTTGCACCAGTAAGTGGCCCTGCAATCATAGCGGCCTGGCCTCCTCCCTGGATCACATTATAGGCTACTGTAACCAGAGTTGCGCCCATTCCATCTTTTCGGTTGGGCAAAATGATGTTCTCCGGATTACCGATCAGCGTATTAAAAGCAATCAGGATCCGGTCTGGCCGGTCGTGAACAGTCAGTTTACTACCATCGGCTACTTCTCCATCTCCGTTTCCAATCGTAATTGCAGGTTTACAGTCTTCAAAATAATTACCATAAACAGTTTGATCGTCGCCAAATATCCGAAGCCCTGGGGTATGGGTAAAATAATTGCCATATACAGCGTTCTTATTGCCATGACGTAAGGTAAACTGGGCCGGACAATCCCTAATGGTATTGTAACGCAGCACCAAGCCCGAGGCTTTAACTGAAATCAGTTCATTTTCTCCGGCACATCTTTCAAATACATTATATTCTACAATACTGTTGCTGGTCGACATACTGAAACCACTCAAACCAAATTGAAGTGCCTCTGCCCCATTACCGGTTTGCTGCGAAAAATTATTAAAATAATTGTGATGAATGTGCAGGCGCTGGGCAATTTGACTATCATGACCTCTTACAGCGATAAAACGCCCCATACTGGCCTTATTCTGAAAGGTATTATAGTCTACTTCCTGATCGTTTCCTGCCAGTGTAAGGTCTTCTCCATTCCCTGTATTTTCAAAAATATTATGTGTCCAGCGGCAAAAACTTGTTCCCGCTCCCGATTTGGCTTTTGAAGCCTGGTGTGTAAATTTAAAACCGCTAATGGTGACATACGTTGCCGGATCCAGTAAGCTAAAACCTCCCCTGCCTGATATTTCAACTGCTCCGGCATGTTCTGCAATGATGAGTACAGGTTGTTTTGCGGTACCTCGTGCCCTGATCAGGATATCAGTTTCAGTTATATACTGTCCATCCTTTACCCGGATCTCCGTTCCAGGTTTTACCTTATCTATAGCGCTTTGCAATTCAGCAACGGAAGAAACGACGATGGTTTCTGCAAAAACAACTGATGTACAGGTTAAAGCCAGCAAAGTCAATACTGCCCGTTTGCAGCACTTAAGAAGGATCAATCTTTTCATTTATTTTATATTTGGTTCTGCCAAATTACAGTTTGTGCTCCACATGCATTCTTGCCGATCAGCAATTCATTAAGATTTATTAGCATCAAAAAGGATTATTTTTATCTTTACTTGCATGGAAGAAACGAAACCTCTGCTGATCCTGACCACTATTGAACAAAGGATTCTCGGTGTCCTGATTGAAAAAAGTAAAACCACTCCGGATTATTATCCGATGACCATTAATTCCATCACTATTGCCTGCAACCAGAAAACATCCAGAAATCCGGTTGTGAACTACGATGAAGAAACCGTTACACTAACCCTCAATGCTTTAAAAATAAAAGGTCTGGTTGGCACAGCTACCGGAGCAGGAAGCCGGAGCATTAAGTACAAACATAACCTGGCTATTGTTTATCCGCTGTTGCCTGCAGAGTTGACTATACTCTGCCTGCTCTTACTCAGAGGACCTTTAACCCCCGGAGAGATCAATACGAATTCCGGAAGAATGTATGAGTTTGAAACGATTGAAGAAATACAGGAAATACTTCAAAAACTTTCGGCCGACGAACCACCCTACCTTAAACAGTTGTCTAAAAGGCCTGGACAAAAGGAAGCGAGATATATGCAGTTGTTTGGCGGTGAAACTGAAGCTGAAACTCAGGAAACAGAAAACCTGCCAACAACCGCAGCAGAGCATAGAAATTATGAAGAACTGGAAGAACGGGTGGTTAAACTGGAACAGGAACTGGAGGAATTGAAAGAACTGGTCAATCTGTTGATGGATAAATAGACTAATCCTCTTTCTCTTCTTTAGACTCCTGAACGGCCGGTTGATCAGGGTAATGAATATAGACATCAGACTGCGGGAAGGGAAGAGAAATTCCTTCCCTGTAAAACACTTCATATACATCGCTCAATACCTGGCTCTTGAGCGTGACCCAGTTACTGATGTCTTCTACCCAGAACAAAATTCTAAAATCTACAGAACTGGAATTCAGGTAATGGATCAATACCATAGGTTTTGGATCCTGCATGATATCTTCCCGGTTGTCAATGATCTGGTGAAAAAGGTCTTTAACCACCTTTAGGTCACTCCCATAGGCTACACCAATGATGAGTTCCACCCTTCTGTGGTTATTGCTCAGGGTCCAGTTCGTCAGGTGCTGGGAGAGCAAGTCTCCATTGGGCACAATAATTTCTGAACCATCTGCAGTGGCAATTTTACTGGCCCTGATGCCCATTTCTTTCACCGTACCAGACTTCGTTCCTATTTCAATCACATCTCCAACCTCTACCGGCTTTTCTACCGCCAGGATAATTCCGGAAACGAGATTGTTCACGATGGTTTGCAGACCAAACCCGATACCCACACTCAGCGCACCCAAAATGATGGTGATTTTCTCCATAGGTATACCTGAAGCTGTAATAGCCAGTAAAAAACCTACAGAAAATATAGCGAGTTTGATGAGTAAAATAGAAGAACTCAACTTGTTCTTCTTGCTTTTAGAGGTGGAATGATAATCTGCAAATTCGAAAAAATAGCTTACGGCCTTACTCACTACTGTAGCTGCCCAGATAACCAGTACAAAGACCACAATACTGCCATAAGTAAATTCGTTGCCGCCAATCTTTCGTGTTTGTGTAAGCAGGTTAGCTGCAAAATCATACAAGGCATCCAGGATATTCAAATTTCCGGCCAGCAGGATCAGCCACAACAGAATAGCGATGATATTCAGCACACTTTTAAAGCGCTGCTGCAGGAGTGCAAAGTCGAAATAGGTCGGCATTCCACTGTTTTCCTTACTGGCTTCCAATTGCAGGAATACGGCCTCCATCAATACACGGACAAAAATAACCAGGCTCATGGCCTGCCAGATTCCAAGCACAGATGCGACAAGGAACATCTTTGCCAGACTAAAACGCCCTATGATATTGCAGAAAACAGAGAACAAGAGCAAAGCAACAAAAACCTTTACAAATAACACGGATTTTTCCGGATAGGAATTCTTTGAATTCTTCAGAATCTGTAAAAACTGCCAGCCTGCTCCGGCTCCGGCTATACCTAATAAAAAAACAATGATCCGGTCTGTATAGGAAACCAGTAAAAACAAGTTACTCAGACCTGCAACCAATGTTAAACAAAGAACAATGATCCAGAACCTGAACAACTGTCTTGGCCAGGTCTTTCTCACCAGCAAACCTGTTGCTATAATCAATACCAGCATAATGATTTCCATAAAGACCACCGGAGGATGGTCATACAGGAAAAAAGTGATGAACAAGGAAATGAGAAGAGCCGATAAAAGTGGCTTTTCGGGAATATAATGGGCTTGATTCAAAATACTTTCCGGCTCAGATTTCAGCAGCCGGATCTTTCGGACAGAGAGTAAGGTCCAGCTGTAAAAGGAAATAAAGATCAGCAGTCCGAATATATGAATCCCCCAGTTGGTCAAAAAATAGTAATTCAACAATTGTATACTTGTTTTTACCGTGGTGTC
>NZ_DATMRL010000692.1:0-3851 GCF_035566355.1 Pedobacter sp. | reverse complement strand
ATGTCCGAAAAGCAGGCATAAGTGTTTGTTGTGGAGGTATAATCGGTCTGGGTGAAACACATGAGGACCGGATAAATATGCTTTGTACACTGGCAACCCTTCCGGAACACCCTGAAAGTTTACCTATTAACGCACTGGTAAGGATCAAAGGAACTCCCCTCGAGAATAATCCAAGGGTCGAAATCTGGGATATGATAAGAATGATTGCAACCGCAAGGATTTTAATGCCCAAATCCATGGTAAGATTAAGTGCCGGTCGCGCTGAAATGAGTATTCCTGAGCAAGCTTTTTGTTTTATGGCGGGAGCCAATTCAATATTTGCCGGAGATAAACTTCTAACTACACCTAATCCCTCATTTGAAGAAGATAATGCCATGTTTTCATTGCTCGGATTGGATGCTATGCCGGCTTTTAAAAGCTTAAAGCCTAACACTCAAAGCCTAAAACTAAATGTGGAAAATGTAAAAAATTAAAATCTTAATTATATTCCACAAATAAAAAAGTTTTGGGCTTTGGCTTTAAGCTTAAGAAAGGCTTAAAACAAGAATTCCTCCATAGAAATGGAGGAACTTTTTTTAACCCTTAAAACAACCAACATGAAAATCTTTGTGGTTGTAATTATAACGTAAGGATTATCCAATGGTTTAATCCAGTTTTGTGAAAGACCTGTTAATAAACCCAAAGTTTAGGGTCTAAAGCCTAAAGCTCAAAACTTCTTATTGGATGCCTGAGTAATTTCAATTTCTTAATTGCACATTATCAATAAAAATTCCATTTTTATTTCTCTCATATCCACAATTCCTCATTTACCTCATTAAAAAGCTTTGGGCTTTAAGTTTATACAAGCGCCAGATCCAAAACCTGTTGCATGGTTTTCACATAATGAAATTTCAGTCCCTTGATGAAATTAGAATCTATTTCACTGATATCTTTTTCATTTTGCCAGCATAAAATCACTTCCTTAATGCCGGCTCTTCTTGCCGCAAGAATTTTTTCCTTGATCCCACCAACTGGTAATACCTGTCCGCGCAATGTGATTTCACCGGTCATCGCCAGGTAAGGTTTTATCTTTTTGCCCGTAATAGCAGAAGCAAGTGAACTCATCATGGTGATACCGGCACTGGGCCCGTCTTTTGGTGTACCTCCTTCGGGAACGTGGATATGCAGGGTTTTCTTGGCAAAAATATCCGGGTTCAACCCATATTTTTTTGCATTAGACTGTAAATAAGTCAGTGCGGTGGTTGCACTTTCTTTCATCACATTGCCAAGGTTTCCGGTAAGTTTGAGCTCACCCTTTCCATCACTTATACTGGTTTCAATAAAAAGAATATCACCACCTACATAGGTCCAGGCAAGCCCTACAGCAACACCCGGCATATTGGCTACTTTATAGAGGTCATTATTATATCTCGGCTTACCCAAGACTTTCTCGATATCTTTTTCTGTAATGGATGCTTTAAGCCTGGACTTAAAGGCGAATTCCTTTGCTTCATAACGCATGATGGATGCAAGCTGCCTGTCTAAATCCCTGACCCCGCTCTCCCTTGTATAATCTGAAATGATTTTACCAAGATTCTTATCGGACAATCTGAGTGGCATTCCTTTTAAACCATGTGCTTCTTTTTGTTTGGGAATAAGATGCCGCTTGGCAATCTCAATTTTTTCTTCGATTGCATACCCACTAAGATCAATGATCTCGATTCGGTCGCGTAAAGCTGGCTGAATATGACCGATATCATTTGCAGTTGCTACGAATAAAACCCGGCTGAGATCATATTCAAGTTCAAGGTAATTGTCATAGAAAGTATTATTCTGCTCAGGATCCAGAACTTCGAGGAGTGCTGAAGAAGGATCTCCCCGAAAATCAGTTCCGACTTTATCAATTTCATCCAGGATCATGACCGGATTAGAAGATTTTACTTTCCGCAATGACTGTAAAATTCTTCCAGGCATGGCCCCAATATAAGTTTTACGATGACCCCTAATTTCGCTCTCATCATGCAGTCCTCCAAGACTGATGCGCACATATTTACGCCCGATGGCATTGGCAATACTTTTACCAAGGGAAGTTTTCCCTATACCAGGAGGACCAACAAAACAAAGTATAGGGCTTTTCATATCTCCCTTGAGTTTTAATACAGCAAGATATTCAAGGATTCTTTCCTTTACTTTCTTCATCCCGTAATGATCCTGATCCAGCACTTTCGAAGCTTTCTTCAGGTCATACTGGTCGTCAGTATATTCGTTCCAGGGTAAATCCAACATCAGGTCCAGATGGTTATACACAATGGAATAGTCCGGTGTACTTGGATGCATACGCTCGAGCTTCTCAATCCCCTTTTTAAATATTTCTTTTGCTGCCTGCGGCCATTTTTTTGATTCAGCTTTTTTTTGCATTTCGCGCAACTCGCGTTCATTACTGTCGCCTCCGAGTTCATCTTTTATACTCTTAAGCTGTTGTTGTAAAAAATAATCGCGTTGTTGTTTGTCGAGTTCCGTTTTAGTTTTATTGGTGAGTTTATTTTTTAATTCGGCAAACTGCAGTTCTTTCTGCAGCAATTGCATCAGGAGATCCGCGCGGGATCTGATATGATCTGTTGACAGCAGTTCCTGTTTATCAGTCAGCTCTGAATTTAGGTTGCTTGAAATAAAATGGATCAGAAAGGAAGGGTTTTCAATATTTTTCAGTATGATAGATGCTTCAGTTGGAATATTTGGTGAAAGCTGAATAATCTGAGCGGCAAGGTCTTTGATATTGGAAACATAGGCTTCAAAATCCTGGTCCTTCGGCGCTTCTTCTTCCTGAAGCAGGACTACTTGTGCTTTAAAATAAGGATCATCAGTAGTTATAGCACCCACTTTAAACCTTCTCTTTCCCTGGAGAATGACGGTTGTGCCGCCATCCGGCATTTTAATTACTTTGATAATACGGGCGATGGTTCCGACAGCAACCAATTCATCCAGTGAAGGATCTTCCACACTGCTGTCTTTTTGTGCCAAAACGCCGATCAATTTGTCAGTCTTATAAGCATCATTTACCGCTTTTATGCTTTTATCCCTACCTACGGTTATCGGGAGCACAACCCCAGGAAAAAGTACGGTATTCCTTAATGGAAGGATGGGAATTTCTTTGGGAATTTCTGTGTCTGCCAGGTTATCATGTTCTGTCTCGTTTATAGGAATAATGGGCATAAAATCCATTTCCTGTTCGCTTCGCTGAAAAAAGAGTTTATCGTTCATATTTATAAAGGGGTGACAAAATAACACCTCTTTGGGAATTATCCTATCTTTTTATAGTTGAACCCCTTAGGCTCAAGTTTGGTGCCATCCTTTCAATCTTAAAGCCCAAAGCCCAAAGCCTAAAACAGGGCTTAGAATTTAGTCTCCGTAAATATCCTTTCTCGTTTTGCAAAAAAAGTCCTCTCGCAATAAATTACGAGAGGACTTTTACATATTCAGAAGTTTCAGGCTTTGAGCCTTAGGCTTTAAGCTTCGTAAGAATTATAAAATCCGGAATCCAATATAAAGTTGAAAATTTTGGTTTTTCCATGTATCGACGCTTGTCACATTATCGATGTTGGTTATTCCGGATATATACCGGGCACCTGCTTTAAACCCTCCTAAATTTAACTGCGCACCACCAACGATAGAAAAATCACCAGATTTAAATGCATTTGAGGCATTAGATGTTATATTCTGGCTCGTATTCATTAGAATTCCGAATTGCGGACCTACCTGAATGCTGAGTATAGGAATAATTTTATAGGATAATAATATCGGAATATTTAAATAATTCAAATTTACACTTGTACTATTAAAGCCCTGTTCATAAACTTCGTTAAAATTACTCG
>NZ_DATMRL010000691.1:0-2876 GCF_035566355.1 Pedobacter sp. | reverse complement strand
GAATAGAGATCAAAGACAAGCCGAATCTTCCCATTACCGCCCGGGCAGATGTGAAAACTTCTTATGATTTTATCCTGGCTGATTTGGACGAAGCTATTAAGAACTGCCCTGATTATGCCATCGGAGTAGATAAAGGTTATGCTACAAAGTTGGCCGCTAAGGCTTTAAAATCCAGGGTACTCCTGTATAAGAAAGATTATTCTGGTGCTGCATTACTTGCCAAAGAAGTGATGGCTGGGCCAGCTGTATTGAGCTCAAATTTTGTGAATATGTTCCAAACAGATAAATACCATTCTGATGAGGTGGTCCTGGCTGCTATTACTTTCGCCAATAATAACAACATCTATTACGAAAACGGTAAGACTTATTATTATACCCTGGGAGGTTACATTCTTTCAGACCGTTATACCGCTTTATTGGCCAATGATGCTAGAAAGGCCATAATTGTTAAGACGACTAAAGATCCTGCAGATCCTTCAAAATGGCATGGTGATGGGAAGTTTAGTAAAGGTGTAGATGGCAGCCGGAACGATACGGAATACTATTTCAGACTGGCAGAAGCCTATTTGATCTATGCTGAGGCAGAGGCCCGGAGAGACGGCGGAAATTTAGCAGATGCTCTTGGCGCAGTGAATACCTTGCGGGTCAAACGGGGTGTTTCGATAGTTTCCGCTTCTGGAAAAGCAGCACTATTAACGCTGATCAGAACTGAAAAGGAATTGGAACTTGGTGCAGAATCAGGCGAAGATTGGTTTGATATTGTCCGCTACATCAAAAATGGAGATGTACAGGCACAAAGTGTCAAAGCTACGCTGAAAGATGAAAATAAATTAATACTGCCAATTCCACAGGTGAGTGTAGATGCTTCTGCGGGTGTTATTTTACAAAACCCCGGCTACTAGAATTTTAATATAAATACGATTATGAAACAAAAAATTATCCTTTTAAGCCTCATGGGGCTTGGTTTATGTGCAGGTGCACAACAGAAAAAGAAAGTCGTAACGCCGAAGGCAGGTTATTCAGTTGATGGGTATATTGAGGGTTTAAAGACACCCTACGTTTATCTGTCTGTAGGAGGGAAAAGAGACTCAGTTCCGGTAAAGGACGGTAAGTTCACCTACAAAGGGAGTGTAGATGAACCTTCAGGCGCCTACCTTACCGACCAGGCCAGTTTTGGTGAAATGTTCTATGTAGAAAATACACCCGTAACTATCCGTGGAAAGGTGACAGAACTAAATGACTTTAAAGTGACCGGGGGTAAGACCCAGGAGGAAGAAAATGCCTTGAAAGCAAGTACAAAATCTCTGAATACCAAAATCAGTCAGTTGTACAAGGATTATGATGCTGCAGAGAAGGCGAAGGATTCTGCTGCTGTTGAACGCATAGAAAAGGAATTGAAACAGCTGGATGCCGAAGAACATCAATTGACAAAGACATTTATAAGCAGCCATCCTAAAAGCTATGTGAGCCTTAATAAGATCAAAGGAATGGGCTATAGCATAGATTACTCGGAAATAGAGCAGTTGTTTCAATCGCTTGATGCTGGTTTAAAGAGTTCTCAAGCTGGTAAAAAAGTAGAGGCCACCATAGCCGTTTTAAAGCGTGGGGGAAATGGACAGAAAATGATCGATTTTACGCAGAATGACCTTTCAGGAAAACCAGTGAATTTCTCTTCATTCAAGGGTAAATATGTTTTGGTTGATTTCTGGGCTTCCTGGTGTGGTCCCTGCAGGGCCGAAAATCCGAACGTATTGAAGGCTTATCAGAAATTTTCACCCAAAGGCTTCACCGTTCTTGGCGTATCTCTGGATGATAGTGCGGAAAAGTGGAAAAAAGCCGTAGAGGATGATAAGATGCCCTGGACACAAGTTTCTGATCTGAAAGGCTGGAAAAATGAAGTGTCTACTTATTACGGCATCCAGGGCATACCTTCCAATTACCTTGTCGATCCAAATGGCGTCATCATTGCCAGGAACCTTAGAGGAGTTGCGTTAGAACGTAAACTTCAGGAATTGCTTAAGTAAGGTTTGAGGAATTTGTGGTCTGATAGGGTTGTTTGAAATGAACCAGACAGGTTGTTTAAAATGAAAAAGAATAAGGTTTCCGCTCGAATGCTGCTTAAGCTTAGGCGGGCTGAAAAAGCCCGCAAACCTTAAAAGGCATTCTCTGCGAAAATCTTATTCTTTTTCTGCAGGGTGCTTACCTGTATGATAACATCTGTATGTTGCACGATCTGTATGCATCATCAGAGATCACCTTAAACATACATTGAGAACCAAAAAACAGACACTCCGCAATAAACAATCAACAAAGTATCTGCGTCATGCGCGGATAACCGCCCCGCTTAAGCACCATGCTCAGAAAATTTCGGATACTCCGAGCGGCCTGACGTGTTCGAGCCCTTCAGCGAGAATATGTAGCCGCAGAGGAGCTATCCGAAATTTTCATAATGTGCGACTTTACATGATACTGTCGAGCCCTCTTTTCAAACCCTTAAACGACCCAACCTCCCGGATCGCCAGCAACGCCCCATCCACATAAGGCGCTGCACTGCTCCCCGCTTCATGTTTTATCGTCAGCTTTTCATCCGCTTTCCCGAAAATAGCCTCCAGCGAAATCACATAACCCGGCAGTCTTACCGCATGAACCTGTGTTCCATTAATCGTTGCCCCCCTGGTTTCTTTAACCCCTTTCGTATCCTCAATAGCGATCGTATGGACCGGTTTTCCCACCTGCGATAGCTTATAAGCCAATTCCAACGCACTTCCACTCGGCGAATCCGGTTTTTGATCACTTGCATAATCAATGATTTCCCATTGCGGCATGTACTTAGCCGCCATTTGCGCAAACTTATTCAATAAAACCACACTAATAGC
>NZ_DATMRL010000690.1:0-5324 GCF_035566355.1 Pedobacter sp. | reverse complement strand
TATCTACATACATATAACCACCGCCTAACGCCTCAATTAGTGTATAGTTTGGCTTCTGCTGGCTAAAGATGTTATTAAACTGTGCAGGTGCCATCATGTTTAAATTAGAAACAGGGACACCAAATCCCATTTTCATATCATTGGCATATGGACTGTTGTAATAATCACGTACGAAATCATTCATCATCCATTGTATGTTGTCCCCATCTGAAAGGTAATACGAAACGAATTTTTTCTTTTTGGACCAATCAATGAATTGTGGATTAACAACTTGTGCCAGTTTGGCTTCCTGTCTGCTTTTGTAAAGCAGGGAGGTCATTGACAAGTTGTAGATCCAGTCGCTGGGTACCCAAACGTGCCCTAAAATGGAGGCTCTATCCACAAACAGCGATTCATCCACTCCTTGTTCCCATCCGTAAACCGGGGCTCCGGGATCCAGCGATTTTAATATCTCATCTAGCAAATCAAGGTTCTGCCCACCAGACGGTTGGTTAAACTTTTTATTGATGTTCAGTACGAATAGATTGTTTTTAATGGCAAAATCTCTTAATTCCCCGGTTTGTACCGGCATCACCACCAGTGCCTTTTTACTCACTTTATCTTTAAACTCTCTCCATGCATCAGCTGTACTTTTGCTTCTGGCATCGTAAGTCATTTTATACCCGGCAGCATCGTACTTTGCTTTATCCCTGACATCAACGATAATGGAATTATAAATTGAGGAGGCAACCGACGCCACCATGTTACTTTCCGGATTATTCGTTACATCAGTTAGTACATAACCGCTAAAAAGATCCTTTATCTGGATATGAACACCATCTGAACTTCCATAGGTGTTGCGTGCAAGTTCTATACCACTTTGTCCGCCCTGTTCTGAAATACCCATGTTTTTAAGCGCCTGCTTTGATAAAGTATAAGACTCACTACCTCCGTGATCCTGCATCCAGACACCAATTTCACTGCGACCTTCTTCAACGGCCTTATTAGTTAATCCGGCAATAGACTGGCTTAGCAGGTGATATTGCAACCCTCTTATTTCTTCCGTTTCACCAATATTATTTCGGTTTCCAACAGTGATCACTTCAACAAGGGACCAATATTTTTTTGGTTTTTTGGTCATCTCCGGAAGGTTATATTGACCTTGATCGCTAATTGGGTCATATAAACTATTATAGAGAATAGGTTTAGGATCGTTAAGACCCTGGTTGATCTCTGGGCTTTTATATTTACTACAGCCGCTCAGGCACATAGAAATCAAAGTAAAAAAAGATAGTAACGATATTTTATTTGTTAGCATAATTGTAAGATTAATAACCATTATTTTGTGCAATTCCTGATAACTTATTGAGCTCGTCCTGAGGGATCGGGCGTACCAAATGGTTGTTGTTGATATTGTTGTATTGCTGAACAAAAGGGTTGTAAGCTTTAGCCCTCTCAATTAATGTATGACTTCGTTTCAGGTCAAACCAGCGGTCATGGTCCCCAAAAAGTTCTCTCGCTCTTTCATCCATGATCATATTAATATTTAAAGAATTCAATTGCATGAATTGTACATAGCTTGCGTCATCTTTTGCAGCCCTTTGCCTGATTGCATTTACACGTTCTAATGCTAAGCCCTGGTTACCCGCACCCAAATAGGCTTCAGCAGCAAGAAGATAAGTGTCTGCTAAGCGGAAAACCACATCTTCACGTGTCCCAAGGCCGCCCCATTCCATTTTAGTATCTTTAAATTTTTGCACGATAGGCATACGATCTATTCCGTCGTTTAGAATAGCAAGCGAGGTAGACTGCGGATACCAGTTGTAGTTGCCACCATTTTTGAAAGGATAGAATTTCTGGGCCCCGTTGCTTATTCCAGACTGATCGTTCCATCTTGGAAAATAGATGCCAAGTGCTCCAAAATTTGCATTTGCAGGGTTATTGATATAGAATTCTCTTTTAAACGTAGCGTCGTAGCGCGTGTCAATGTCTGGATTGGTAAAAAGCTCATGCGCTTTTGGGATAACCCAATATTGCCTTTGCATTGAAGAATAATCTAGTTGGTTCCTTATAAACATGCCAGGTTCAAGGGCCGTAATGTTGAAACCAAAAAGACTTTGCTGAGGATTTCCGGATCCATTGAAATTTTTATCTGTACCATATTGGATGGCCCAAATCACTTCAGGATTATTTTGTCTGGTCTCATCATAGGCATCTTTGTAATTCTTTGAGAGATAAAAGGCCGATTTTCCCTGTAAGATTACTTCATCCAGATTAGACGCTGCGTTAGCAAAGTCTGTTGCTTCTGCAAAAGGTTTATATGCCCTGGTCAGGTAAATTTTTCCAAGTAAATGGGTAATCGCAGCATTGTTAAGCCTTCCTGCTTCAGTACTGGCCAGAGGTAATTGTCCTTTTATGGCCACCAATTCTGAAATCATAAAAGCATAAATTGCCTGCTCAGGAGTTCTGGTTGCGGTTTCAATGACCTCTGTTTGTTCTTTATTATAGAAAGGTACCGGTCCAAATGTTTCCACCAGGTAGTAATAAGCCAAAACCCTTAAAAAGCGGCCTTGTGCGGTTATCTTATTATAATCACTTCCAGCTATTGCAGGCGTACAGCGGGTCAGTAATATATTGGATTCCTGAACAATTTTATACAAATTTTTCCAATAACCACCCACAACAGGTGCTGTAGAGTTGAAAGTTTTATCATAGCCATTGAACATCTTTTCTACTGGGCCCTCACCAATTGCCATATATAGATCAGTCCCGTAATATTGAAGCTCACTGGTATTAAGCACACCTCTGTATTGAGCATAGATGTCTACCAGTAATTTTTCCCGTCCTTCTTTTGTATTGTAAAACTTATCAGTTACAATCGAAGGCGTTTCAGGATCTATAAATTTTTTGCATCCCCCAAAAACTATGGATAATAGTATTGCGAAAAGGGATACGAAAAACAAATTAAATAGTTTTTTCATGTTGTTTAGCTTAGAATGAAACATTGAGGCCGAAATTGAATGTCAAAGGATATAAAGACATCTGGGTATATACATTTTCACCAATGATCTCAGGATCAGGGCCTTTATAGGCTGAAAATGTAAACGGATTTAAGACAGCCGTATATAAACGAACTTGCTTTAAACCCACTTTTTTCTTCAATTTTTCGGAAAGTGAATAACCAAGAGTAATGTTCTGGATCTTTAAAAAGCTACCGGATATCTTTCCCAGTACCTGAGTGTAATAAGACTGGGCACCAATTTCCGGATATTCATTGCTTTTGTTTTCCGGGGTCCAATATTTTACATTTAATTTATTCCATTGTTCATTATCCCATGCCGTAAACATGTAGGTAAAATCGTCATTGTACAAGCCCCCATAACGGCCATACATAAAGATGGAAAGATCCCAGTTCTTATAGGTAAACGTATTGGTAAGTCCTCCGGTAAAGTCAGGGGAGGGGGTACCCAATACCTTATAATCCCGTTCATCAATTAATCCGTCGTTATTTAGATCGCGAACATGAATATGACCTGGAGATTGACCATATTTCAAAGCTTCTGCACGCTCATCCTCCTGCCAGATTCCTACTTTTTCGAAATCATAAATCACATTAATAGGTTTACCAATAAACCATCTGTTCGCCAAATCGTCGTTTCCATTGCCATAAAGCTCTTTAATTATATTTCTGTTTAAAGAAAAGGTAAGATTGGTTTTCCAGTTAAATGACGATGTATTTAAATTAACTGTATTGATGCCCAGTTCGATTCCTTTATTTCCAGTGCTACCTATATTTCTAAGTACGGTATTGAAGCCATTTACACCTGCTATAGATTGCTTAAAGATCAAATCTTTTGTAACCCGGCTGTATGCATCAAAAGTCATGGTTATCCTGTTTTTGAATAACCCAAGGTCCAATCCCGCGTTCCATTCGGAAGTCATTTCCCATTTTAATTTATCATTTCCTTTAGCATCCCCTAAACCAAACCCATTGGTTCCCTTTTGCCCGAATACGTATTTTGCCAGATTTAATTTGCTGAATGCAACATCATAATCTATATTGTTATTCCCGCTTTTTCCCCAGCTCAACCTTAACTTCAGATCACTTATAGTGTTCTGCTTTTTCATAAATTCTTCTTCGCTGATCCGCCAGCCGAGAGCCATAGAAGGCATAAAACCCCATTGGTTATCAACCGATAGTCTTGACGAACCATCTACACGGCCGGTTGCTGTAAACAGATACCTGTCTTTATAAGTGTAATTTGCACGTGCCATGTAAGAAATCATAGACGATTCCCAATAGTAACTGCTTACATCAGTAATCTCTTCTGCAGTTTGAATGGCGTGCCAGTCAGACTCATAAGGCAAGCCTTTTCCACGCATTTGAGAGCCTTTATGTGTTTCCTTTTGTAAACTGAATAATCCAACCAGGTTTAACTTATGGTCTTTTTCAAAGGTTTTATTATACGTAGCAAGGTTATCCCATACATAGTTTAAATTCATGCCATCTTTGCGAAAAGCTTCTGGGTCTATAATTCCCATTTTTGCCTGCGTTTGTTTACCGATCCATTCGCCATATACGTCATTATCATATTGCATGGAGAGTTGAGATTTCAGCGTTAGAGATTTAATAGGATTGCCTTCAATAAAAGCAGAAATATTACTGTAACGGACTTCGTTGATTTTTTTGTTGTTTTCGATCTGAACAAACGGATTTATTTTACTTGACGTTGGCTGAACTTCAAATGCATATTGCCCGTCAGGTCCGTATGGACTAACCACCGGAGGAAGGAAATAAGCATTAAGTAAGGCATCATCTGCACCCTGGTTGATCTTGTTTAAAGAGAAGTAGTTGTTTATCCCAATTTTTAAACGGTCTGAGAAGCGGTGTTCAAGGCCTAAGTTTGCTGTAATCCTTCCAAAGTTCTCATTGCCAACCATTCCATCATCGTCGGTATAACCAAAGCCAAAGGAATAAGATGTTTTTTCTGAGTTTCCGGAAACGTTAATGGTATGGTTATTACTGATCCCAACCTTGGAGATCTCTCTTAACCAATCATAATATTCAGAATGTTTAATTCGTCTTTTTTCGTCATCTGTAAAAAAGTCAGTTCTTCCCAAAGATGATTCCCCATACTTTTTCTTCCACAAGGCGATCTTATAATTGATATATTCGAGCCCATTTCCCTCATTACCCAGCATGTCCGGAATCCGGATAGGTGTTTTTGCAGAAACCATTGCACTGTATTCAATTGAAAATCCTGCTTTTTTATTGGCTCCTTTAGTGGTAATTAGAACAACCCCATTTGCACCTCTTGATCCATAGATGGCAGATGAAGAAGCAT
>NZ_DATMRL010000689.1:0-7128 GCF_035566355.1 Pedobacter sp. | reverse complement strand
GCTTACTTATAAACGGCACAATTTCTTTACCAGCAGACAAACCCGTTGCATCAACATAATTTAACTGTTCAGGCGATTGCCCTACCCAATTGCTTTTTTTACCATCAATATGTATTATACCCAATGAAGGATCAATAGTTAAGGTAGTAAACAAAGCCTCCTCATACGGACATGTGTAAGATATCCAGGGATGATCTTTATGAATTTCCTCCGGATAACTATTGTGTTTGTATTTGTCCCCAACCCAAAAATAAGAGGCTGAATTCATGTGAACATAATTGACACCCTTTATAAACAACTGGCAATCAATATGCGTATGCCCGTTTATGGCCAGCAATATTTTATCTGAAGCTGCACTTAAAATATCCTGTATTTCTGCAGCATTATCTACTGCAAGAGCACCTGCAAGCGGCTGATGGCAAACAATAACAATAGGCTTATCTATTTGCTTCAGTTGCTGTTGCAGCCATATTTTTTGCTCATCATTAATATAAGATGGGTATCCTCCTTTGTGCGTAGGTGAACCTTTATCGTTCCCATCTAAAATGATAAAACATACGCCATTTATTTCTTTAGTATAATATCTAGCCGGCATCTTCCAGTAACGCAAACATTGCTCCTTCGTATGTCCAGAATCCGTATCGTGATTACCAATTACATGGAGTACAATTGGATGCGCCTGATTGAATTCATCAATGAGTGCTTTATTTTTATCATTAGGATAAGCAAAATCACCCATTTGCATGATAAAATCAGGGTTGATCTTTTTCACATGGCTTAAAAAAGCCTGTAATCTTTCAGAACCATTGTGTATCACATCCTGGTGCAGATCGGTAATCAGTCCGGCTTTTATTACCTTCGCCTTGGTGGGAAACATGGCCATCACCCTACCTGGGATCTGTAAAACAATGCCTGTGGCCAGCATGCCGCTTATAAATTCCCTTCTATTGAATGCCTTCATTGTTTATAAATTTAAGGTGCTACCGAAATATAAACCGTCCAGTCTCTTGTGGTTCCATCGGCAGAATATACCCGATACACAAACGGACCTTTCGAGAAATCAGAGATAACACCTGCAACGGGTGCCCCGTTCAGAGGCTCTATTTTCTTTGCCGAGTGCGTAAACCGAATGCCGATCTTTGTCAGATCTGTTCCCTTTACGGTTACGATGGTTACAGAGGCCTTACTTTTGTCTACAACATTTGAACTTACGGTTACACCAACGTCTTGATAGCCTGTTACAGGTTCATTATAGCCCAGTTGATTTTTGACTTCTACTAAAGTAAATAAATTTGCACCGGTAATATAGGCGTTATCACCCCAAGCACCATCATTCAACTCTACCCTGGGTTTCATACAAGAAGAGCATGCCACCAGGACAAATAAGGTCAGAGCATATAATATCTTTTTATGTTTCATGATTTATAATTTAAAGAATAAAATTTGATAGGATTAATTCCATCCGGGATTTTGGCTCAGCGTCGCATTGTTGGCTTGATAAAGCTTGATTTGCTGTAATGGAACGAAACTTAAATAGTCTCTTCCCGGATCGATATACAGGCCTCTGCCCCCTTCTTTGAAATCAGCTATTTTAAACCAGGGGTTTATTCTTCCATTCGCAAACTTATCAACGTTATTACCTGTAACCAGATTGAATTCGTTTTTGACATAACCATCTTTTCTAATCTGGCTATATAAGGTTGGATCAGAACCATTATCCAAAGCAACCTGACTAGCTGAGCGATTGAAATAATCAAGGAACTCTTGTAATAATGCACCTTTTGGCCGATAGCCATTGATTACTTTTTCATACACAGCCCATCTTTTCAAATCATCCAATCGAAAGCCCTCCAGAGCAAATTCTACGGTTCTCTCTCTTCTGACTTCGTTCAGAACAGGTGTTGAACCAGGATCAAATCCAAGATCTTCCCGATACGTTCCGGCTGGAATAGCATTCATATTCAAAGGCGCCATCCCCACGCGGGCTCTGATTACATTTACCGTCTTGTCAATATCGGCCTGGTTGATTGTTCCCAATATGGCCTTTGCTTCTGCCAGCGCTAAAAGGCTTTCTTCATACCGCATCAAAACGTCATCAGTTTCCCCTTTGGTGGCTTCTTGTGCAAAAACTGCCCCTTTAAAATTCCTGTATCCAGTTGAAGTAAAGCCAATACTGGTATAAGGCGCCTGAGAGGCGATAATTGGATATCTAAATGGATCGCCGTCGCCACCGCGTCCCGGCAATTGATTCAACGGACCTCTGTCTGGGGTCCACACCGTTTGTCTGAAACGCGGATCTAAAGTAGTGCTGAGCTGATTCAGCGTATTGGCATAAGATCCGGAAGATACTTGTGGCGTGCCATCTTTATTCAGATAGACATCTATCAAGTGATCAGTGATAGAGGGGCCAGAATCAAGGATTTTGAAAAAGAAGTTATTGCTGAGTGTCAGCAGGGAGGCATCATATACTTTGTAAAGAAATACACCATCAACATTTGATGCATTCTTTTGGGCAAACAGTTGATTGTAGGCCATCGTTTTATCGCCACCAGCGGTATATATTTTGGTACCATAGCGGCTTATAAGCTGCGATACTGTTGGTTCTATCATTCCCAGAAATTCCATACCATCTTTACCCGGCATTGCATAAGGAGTGCCTTTTTTACCATGATAATATTCCCAGGAGCCTTCGTACAGTGCTACTCTTGCTTTTAGCGTAAGGGCAGCTTCTTTGTTAACTCTGCCCGCAATAGCACCCTGACCTTCGCCTTTCCAGTTTAACTTGGCGATGGCCAGGTCCAGATCTGCTATAATTTGTTTAGCAACCTCATACCTTGATGCCCTGGGTGTTAAAAGTTTTGACAGGTCACTATCGTCAAGCGCTTCAGTGATGATGGGCACTCCTCCGAAAGTTTTCAACATGCTGAAGTAATCCCATGCCCTGAAGAAATACCCTTCTCCAATGTAATGGGTGGCCGCGTCTGTTTTTTCTGCATTCATATTGGCATAGTGCAGAAAATAGTTATCTGACCTGATGTTGGAATAGCCTCCAGACCAACTGTCATTTGTTGCTCCAGCAACTGAAACCGTATTCCATCTGTACAAACTACTGGTTACAGTTGTCTGTATAATCATCATATCCGTATTGGCATCTAAGGCCACATTACTGTTTCCGCCCGATACTGTACCTGTTCCATTTTGTGTATTGTACTGAGGGGCCAGACGGCCATAGAATCCATTGGCAAAGATTTGAAGATCGGATGCCTTTTTAAAGAAATTCTCCGGGTTTACCGCATCTAGAGGGCTTTTGTCTAAAAAATCCTTTTTACAAGCAGCAAGGTTCATCAACACAAAAAGTGCGAATATAACCTTACTGGTTTTACTGATGTAAGCTTTCATCTCGTTTATATTATTGTATAAAGTGATCAATGAGTTTATAAGTTGATATTCAATCCAAGGGAGTAGTAACGCAATGGAGGGTAACCGTTCACACCGCTGCTTAACAACTCCGGATCGTATTTAATAAAAGATTTCGAATAGATAAACCCTAAGTTCTCTCCACTTAAATACACGTTGGCTCTTTTAATTTTAACTTTCTTTAACCACGATTGAGGTAAATCATAACCTACCGTAACATTTCTGATCCTCAGGTTAGCCAGATTTAACATATATCTATCCGTTGCTGATCCACGTCCTGTATTAAAAGCTGGGAAAAAAGCATTTGTATTGTCTGGACTCCAATAGCCCAACTTAGTACTTTCTTCAAATGCTGGTGTGTAAAAATACGCAAGGTCGCTACCTGCTTTGGTTCCCCACACCCACTCTGTACTGTTATAAACACGCCATTGCAGCACACCTTCCAGCACTGCGGAGAAAGAAAAGTTGTTCCAGGAAACTGATGGCATGATCGAATAAGATTTACGGGGATAACTATATCCATCCTTATCCAGGTCACCCCGGCTATACCAAAAACCACCAGTTCCTGAATTGATATAACCGTCACCATTAAGATCCTTATACATGATATACCCCGGATAATTATACCCTGATGGTAATGTTCCTTTCTTAAGATCAGCCGTATTTTGAGCGATTCTTGCGACATCATACACATAGTTTTGTCCAAATTGCTCACCTGGGGTCCAAACGCCACTGGTTACGCCCAATTTATTCGCAGAATATTCCGTAACGTATCCAATGTAATCGCTCATGTTAAATTTCAAGGAATAATTCAGTGGTTTCTGCGCCACCTGAACCTGGTCATTCCAGCCAATGGAGAGTTCCCATCCCCGTGTTTCAGAAACAGAATTGTTTCTCGGCGGCGCTGTAGTTCCCAAAACCTGCGGAAGTGGATCAACAGGACCAACCTGATCCTTTACCGTACGTTGGTACCATTCATAAGACAGGTTCAACCTTCTCTTAAACGCAGAAACATCTATCCCTATATTCAGAACAGTGGGTTTTGCCCAGGTCAGATCTGAAGAGACCAAACCTGGCGTCGTGGTCACATTAGAATAACCTCCACCTAACAGCAAGTTTTTATTCACCGACATGGCAAGCGTGGATATGTAAGTGTAATAATTGTCAGCACCATTGGATGCCAAATCACCAGACGTTGACCAGGAAACCCGGGGCTTAAACTCTGAGATCAGATTTTTCAATGGCCAGAAATTTTCTTTGGCCGCATTCCAGGCACCGGATACAGAAGGGAAGAAACTCCAGCGGGATTCTGGTGCAAAGCGTGAGCTCGCATCTCCTCGCCCAGCGAACTTTACCATATATTTCTCCATATAATCATAAGTAATAACTCCGTAATAACCCAACGTACTCCAGGAGTATAATCTATCACTCGTCTGCGGATTGTTGGCTGCAGCACTAAGCGCAGGGATCAAATCCTGGGCAAACAGATCTGTTTTGCTGCCCGTTAGAGATCTATAGTCATTTTCCTCAGATTGCATTCCGAACTGAGCAAATAAATTATGTTTCTCTGCAAACGTGTGCTTATATTGCGCACTAAGTTTAGCCATCTGGTACTCCTGCACACCATCTGTTTTTGTGATGCTGCTTACATTAGCCGAACGATTGTTTTGGATTTTAGTGCCGTCAGGAAGTTCCGTATAAACAATTTTATCTGTCCTTGAATACTCGGTATAACTTTGTCTTCTCGAGTAATCTGCATTGATTTCAAAATCTTTAAAAGGCTTTAAGGTGGCTCCACCGTTCAATACGATTTCATTTCTGGCATTATTGATCAACCCCCCGTTGCCCAGGATACCTGCAGCACCCAATATCCAGGAATATTGATTGCCTGAAGGTACTTTAAGCGGCGTGGCAAAGTACTGCATCATACTGCCAAAAATGGTGCTGTAATTCGCATAGGTATCGCCTCCGGACAGATAATTCGGACCTTGATTAACCTGTCTTACATAATTGACGTCTGTTCTGAAACTCAGCCAATCTGTAGCGGTATAGTCTAACTTGGTTTGAAAATTGTAACGCCTGTTGTAATTAAAATCACCTTTAAAAAGACCTTTCGTATTGTTATAACCAAAGCTCGAAAAATAACGGATCTTATCGCTTCCGCCACTAAAATTCAGGTTATGCTGCTGACTGAAATCATATTTGTTTAAATAGGTATCATAAAGCTTTGTAGTCGCAAAAGACTGCTCTCTTGTCCAGTTCTTAAAGCCGGCATTGGTGGTTGGAAATTGTCCGTTTTCAATATACGATTGTGCCTTATCTCCAAATTGAGTTCTCAGATCGTCAAAAGCAGGATTACTCCAGTCCTTATTTAACCAGGCCTTCATTCTGGCAATGGTAATCGCATCTACACCATCTGTTCCAGTTCCATCTGGTTGTCCGTTCCGTTGAGCGATATTGATATAGCGTGCCCAATCCGGAGAATTTGGCTGAGTAGGCGCAAGTACCATAACACCAATTTTTGTGTTTGCAGAATAGCTGATCGATGCTTTACCTGATTTCCCGCTCTTAGTCGTAATGAGGATGACCCCATATGGCGCACGCGAACCATAAATGGCCGTTGATGCACCGTCCTTTAACAAAGAAACACTTTCCACATCATTGGGATTAACATCCTGAATAGGTCTTTCTACTCCATCAACCAATATGAGCGGCGCAGCACTGCTATTGATAGAGGTAAAACCACGGATATTGATTGATGGGTTGATTTCAGGCGCACCACTTGACATCCTGATGTTTAGTCCGGGTGCCAGTCCGATCAATCCATCTGTAACAGTCCGGATTGGTCTGTTTTCAAGGTTCTCCCCACTAATTGTTGCCACGGCATCAGTGAGGCTGCTTTTTTTAACTTTACCATAAGCTGTAACCACTACTTCGTTCAGGTTTTCCTGAGAAACAATAAGCGTAATCGGGCCACCCTTAACATCTCCTGCAGCTATTTCTTTGTTCTGAAAGCCTACAAAAGAAATCACCAAAATAGCAGCATGATCCTTTACATGCATCACAAAATCCCCATTTCCATCGGTATGGGTTACATTCTTTGTGCCTTTTTCAACTATGCTTGCGCCTGGTACAGGCAAACCCTTCTCATCCACTACTTTACCTGATATTTTTTCAGAAAACAGACCAAAGGGATTAAATAAATCAAATTTCTTTTCCTTTTCTTTAATCAACACTGTTTTATCCGTAATCTGATATTCAAGAGATTGATCTTTGAGACAAATTTTCAATACCTCTTCAAGAGTCGCATCCTTAACATGAATGCTAAGTGATTTAGCTTCCTTTAAGACCTTCTTATTATAAAAGAAATCGTAATTACTCTGTGCTCTGATTTCATTAATAATTGAAGACAAGGGTGCATTTACTTTATTGAGGGTTATCTTTTGTGCGAACGTACCCGCACTTACCTGCATTATGGTTATTATCAGAAAAAATGTAGTAATCTTCATCACCAGCAGAAATTTGTAAAAAGCATGGCGGTTCTCTCCATACCTGTTATGTAAGTTTAAATTCATAAATTTGAATGTTGGGTTTCGATTTGATTCTTCGTTAAATTTTATTCCGACTTATCGGAATGGGTAAACTCAACATCCGGTCAGAGGTGCTCTAACACCTTTGACCATTTTTTGGTCTACCATGATTGCCACAGTT
>NZ_DATMRL010000688.1:0-2605 GCF_035566355.1 Pedobacter sp. | reverse complement strand
TTCAGCCCCAATGTTAGGCTTCGTTGTTTTTCTTCGGTTAGTTTTGCCCGTTATATTTTGGGTCAAAGTCCACAATCCATTCAATACCGTATTTGTCTCTAAAACAACCAAAATATGAACCCCAGGGACTATCACCAATAGGCCCTTCTATTTGCCCTCCCACTGAAAGCCCGTTAAATAATTTGTCTGCTTCTTCTTTACTTTCTGCACTTATTGCAATTTTACTTCTGTTCTCGTTTTCGTTTGTTGTTCCCATAATTTCCGGAACATCATTTGCCATCAACATATTACTTTTACCGATGGGCAAAGCAATATGCATAATTTTATTTTCTTCTTTTTCCGAAACCCGGAATTCAGGACTTGCAAGGTCTTTGAAACGAATAATCTTTGCAAACTCTCCGCCAAATACTGATTTGTAAAACATAAAGGCTTCTTCGGCATTTCCGTTGAAGTTAATGTGGGGATTGATAAGTGCCATAATTTTTATTTTTTAGGTTGTTAAATTCTTTACTTTCTTATTTGTTTTGGCTGCAGTTGTGAAAACGAAAATCATTTTTGCGATAAAGTTGCCAATAATTCTTCCAAATTTTTCATTGACATAGCATATCCTTCCTTGAAGCCCATTTCAATCATCTTCTCTAAACGGGCAAGGGATTCATTATAAATAGTAATACTGACTTTTGTCTTTCCGTTTTGTTCACTGAAATTGTATTCCCAATCAGAACCTGGCAATTCAGGGTTTTCATCTTTGTCTGCAAAAGCATTAGTCATTTTGAAATTGGTTTTTGGACTAATGGAAGTAAATTTCTGAATTGCCCATCGCTCTTGTCCTTCGGGGCTTACCATCGCATAAAATCTTCGTCCGCCAACTTTAAAATCCATAAATTTTGTTTTTGATACCCAGGGTTTAGGTGCCACCCATTGGTCAAGAATTTCCGGTTTGATAAAAGCATCCCATACCAGCGAAAGGCCGGCATCAAACTCCCTGGTTATGAATACTGTTTTTGTTGTTTTGTCAACGGTAAAGTCAAATAGCAAACCATTTTTCATTTTTTCTGTTTTTTAAGTGTTGATAATACTTTGTCCAATTGATTGAATTGGGTCTCCCAAATTTTTCTGAATTGGGCTAACCAATTGTCTATTTCTTGCATTTTTTTTGGATTAAAGTAATAATAAATTTCTCTTCCAGACGGCTCAGGTTTAATCAATTTGCATTCCTGTAATACTTTAATATGTTTTGATACTGCTTGCCGGCTCATATCAAATTTTTCCGCCATTGCATTTGGCGTTAACGCTTGAATGGCAATTAAAGTTAAAATAGCCCTGCGTGTTGGGTCCGCTATGGCTTGGAATATGTCTTGTTTCATTTTTCAATATTTAATTACGCAACCTTCAGGTTGCAAATATATATGCAACTTTTGAGTTGCGCAAATTTATTTGCAATTATTTTTTTCTAGGTAAAATGCAGGGAAGTTTTAGTTGTTGTCGAAGGAGTGTACCGGCCCCCTTTAAACTAGACAGTTTTCTAACGATTGTTTAGTAAGTTTCCATCACATCATCATTAAAAATAACAGTTACCATTCCGTCACCAATTCTTCGCAAACCCAATGAGATCGGGGGACAGTATTTTTTGTATCAGTGGTTATTGTAGCACCCACATGATTCCATTTATGTTATCATTGCCGCCATACTGGCTCTGCACCGCTGCATTAACATGGGCTGCATTGATCGCAAATTCATTCTGTGGATATAACCAGCGTGTAGGCACCATTCCATTATTTAATGTGCCGGGTCCCACATTAAAAGTAGGTATACCTGTACGGCGTTGCTCGTAAAAAGGCTCCCACCCGGAATTAAGGTAAAAAGAAATATATTTTTGTATAATAATCATCGGGATGGCGTTGGCAGGATTAAACTGCACCACGGGTTGGGCAAGGTAAGTGGCGATTGTTCCGGCATCAATGCCATAAAAGCTCATAGAAGCGGTTATTCCGTTATTATAATAGGTGTCAGCAGTACCGGCAGTTGTTACCCAATTACGCGAAATGGCTTCTGCTATCAGGAATTCCTGTTCTGCATAGCTAAAAAATATATATGGCTCATTTACCTGGCTGATCCAATACCTGCTGTTAAGTCGGGAAGCGAGGCCTGAAAGTGTTTGCTGGGTTGAAGCCTGCAATCCGGCATTAATTCCAAGATAGCTGGAAAAAACATTTGCAGGCTGTCCGCTTATGGGTGAAGCATAACTAAAAAGGCGCGGATCATTATAGGCTTTTAGCGTATCTACAAGTCCTTGTTCCATTGAAACCGTAGTCTGAATGGTCAGGTTTTGATAAAATGGATTATTGTTACTGGAAGCCGAAGTATTGAATACTAATTGGGCATTGTCGCTGATGCCAGTCATCAGCGGATATTTTGAAGGATTGCTGAGAATATTCTGAAACTGCTGTACGATATTAATTGTGCTGCTGCCAACTTTTTTCGAAAGATGAATGAGCAGACGCAGGTGAAAAGCATTTATCAATTGTTGCCATAGCAAAATCTCTTTCGGATTGCCACCATATATAATGTCTCCGCCAAGCTCGCCCTGCGTAGGGTCGAGCAT
>NZ_DATMRL010000687.1:0-2257 GCF_035566355.1 Pedobacter sp. | reverse complement strand
TATTCTATGTGTTTCATCATCGCAACACCATCAGGATTTTGTCTTAAACTGGCGACGGCAGAGAAGAGCATGAGTACAACGAGTAAAATGGTAAATATCCAATAGGCAATTTTAATGGTTTTCATGTATTTGTTATTTGTGTTAAGTTGCAATCGTTGCAGCATTGAATTTACTAATAATTATATATATTCAATAAAAACCGCTGCGGGAAGCTCAAGTCATCAAAAAAGCCCTCCATGAATGGAGGGCCGGGAAACTTTTAGAATCTTCACCGCAACTTTTTTCACTAAATAAGGAGTTTAGGCAATTGCCGGAATCAAACCGTCGGTAAAGCCTTCCGATTCAGTTACTATGTTCTTTACTCGTGATTGAATCTCTGCCTGAAGTTCATCTACAATTCCTTTAGTATATAAAAACTGTTTCGAAGGAGGTATATTCAATGATAACATTCTTGTATAAATTTTTGTATACACGGTGAGAAGATCGTATAGTTCCGATAGGTCGAAGTTGTTAAAGCCGGGCATTATTTGAGGATATATTAATTCTTAATAGCAAAATCCATGCTGCTTCCGATCAAACCAGATAAAAACAAATGTGGTGGATATGTAGAAAAATAGTCACGATTTAATCCCATTCTTCTGTCTTGGATAAATGCTATGTAACTCTGATTTTATCTGGCATGCAACCCAAAGATCATGAGGTGGAAATTGCAAAGAAGGGTCGGATAGAAATCCAACCCGTTTGATCCAATATCCAATATCTGAGAACTATGTAACCACAATATAATAATCAAAACATGTTCCAATTAAATAAATTATTACTAACAATACCTAAAATAAATTAAACATGAAAATTATTCCACAATTAAAAAAATGCTGTAGATTTCTATAGGCGACAAGACCGGGAACAAGCTATAGCTTTTCAAATTTTGGATACTTTGTATTAGGAGGATTTATCGAAAAAATCAGCAGGCAGTCACACACCGATTTTGTAAAAGACAGTATTCTTAAGCCAATAGGAATTTCATATGCAATTAACTGGTTAGTTGTATAACAAAATAAAAGCCCTTCATAAATATGAAGGGCAAACTTTAAAACTTTGCCCTGACAATATAAGATATGCCAGGGCTGTATCTGAAAACCTATTGCATGCAAATGTCTTGCCACGGGTTTTTTTCCGCTCCCTAAGTCTGTGCTACAAAACCAGACGGCATCGTTCGCAAAAATAAAAAGTCATAGATTTAAAACGAAAGCGAAAATAAATGGGTTTAAAAACAGTAGTATTTGTTTTAGTTGACCTTTTAATCATGCATATGCTGATCAAAATACTTTTTGGCAAATACAAAACCCTGGTGGATGACTTGTCCAAATTATCAATTCCAATCAATCATGTCCCCTTACAAAAGAATAAGGATTATAATCCATTAGGTACTTTTAAAATATTGCTGCTATGTATTTTAACGGCTGGATTGATCGTTTTTGAAAAATGGTTTTTCTATTAAACTGCTGCTAAATCCTGAATTCGCAATTGCTACCAGGCTGATTGTATTGGGATACTACCTAAATTAACACCAGCCTCCAGGAATAGGTTTTTCTTCCTCACGGGAAAGAGTGTGTTAAATTCCTTTAATTCCATTTCGCCGCCTCAAAAAAGATTATCTTTAGGATACTACTGGTCCTTCTCTATACCTGAGATTCATACTGGAATTCAGGAAATCTCTACTGACAATAAATAATTCTTTGAGTCTTTACAGGCAGAATTGTTTTTTACTTTAAATCCAATCAATATGAACTTACAGTACATCATCCGTGATTTTTCAAAAAAAGATTTTGTATTGGTTTTCCAACTGGAGACCAATACCTGCACCCTGGCGTCCATATTTGCCCTATTGATGGAGCGTAACATAGACTTGGATGAATTTCATTTTCATAAGACGAAGATGAATCAGGGGAGTCTGATGATACATTGCCAGATCGAAAGAGACCGGATCGGACGTACGGCAACGATGCTGGACAAACTGCCGGGGGTTGTAAAACTTGACTGGATGGAGAGCAAACGGCATGGTTCTGGACTCTGGGAGCCAAAAAAATGAAATGTTATGGTGGAGAATGTCACTGTAGCGGCTCACTTTATAGCCTCATTTAAAGCGGATAATTTTTCTTAACCTTTTGGGTAAAACTAAAGGGCGGTCTTGAAGCGAGCTGGTTTAGCCGGGCTATCAGATCCTCTGTAGGCGGCCGTTGCGTGCGTTGAGGGA
>NZ_DATMRL010000686.1:0-19618 GCF_035566355.1 Pedobacter sp. | reverse complement strand
TGTCTAACCCGATGGATGAAGACTTTAGCTATGCCGAAGCCTTTAACAGCCTGGATCTGGAAGCGGTAAAAAATGATCTCCATGTGCTCATGACCGATTCACAAGACTGGTGGCCGGCAGACTTTGGTCATTATGGTGGTTTGTTTATCCGTATGGCATGGCACAGTGCGGGAACCTATCGGGTAGGAGACGGCCGTGGTGGCGCAGGCGCAGGACTGCAACGTTTTGCACCTCTGAACAGCTGGCCAGACAACGTAAGTCTTGATAAAGCCCGCAGATTGCTTTGGCCAATTAAACAAAAATATGGTCGCAAGATCTCATGGGCCGATTTAATCATTCTTACAGGTAATATTGCATTGGAATCCATGGGCTTTAAAACCTTTGGTTTTGCCGGTGGACGTGAAGATGCCTGGGAGGCAGATGAATCGGTATACTGGGGTTCAGAAACGACATGGCTAGGCGGCGACATCCGTTATGCACATGGTTCTGAAGGTGCAGATAAAGCACATGGCGTTGTCGTTACTGATGACGATGCTGATGGTGACATTCACTCCCGCAACCTGGAAAATCCACTTGCTGCTGTACAAATGGGATTGATTTATGTAAATCCAGAAGGACCGGACGGCAATCCTGATCCAATTGCTGCAGCCAAAGACATCCGGGATACTTTTGGTCGCATGGCCATGGATGATGAAGAAACCGTTGCTCTTATCGCTGGAGGACATAGCTTTGGTAAAACCCATGGCGCTGCTTCGGCAGATCATGTAGGTAAAGAACCTGAAGCAGCCGGTTTGGAAGCTCAGGGATTTGGATGGAGCAACAGTTATGGTTCTGGTAAAGGCGCAGATGCCATTACAAGTGGTCTGGAAGTGATCTGGACAAAAACACCAACGCAATGGAGCAATAACTTCTTTGAAAACTTGTTCGGTTTTGAATGGGAACTCACCAAAAGCCCGGCAGGTGCACACCAATGGGTAGCAAAAGACGCGGAATCTATAATTCCTGATGCATTTGATGGTTCGAAAAAACATCGCCCGGCAATGCTCACTACCGATCTTTCTTTGAGATTTGATCCTGCTTATGAGAAAATATCAAGACGTTTCCTGGAAAACCCGGATCAGTTTGCTGATGCTTTTGCCCGTGCATGGTATAAGTTAACGCACCGCGATATGGGACCAAAAGAACGCTACCTGGGTCCTGATGTACCACAGGAAGAGCTACTTTGGCAGGACCCGATTCCAGCAGTGAACCATCCACTGATCAATGAGAACGACATTGCTGCATTGAAAGCAAAAGTATTGGCTTCCGGACTAAGTGTTGCTGAACTGGTTTCAACCGCATGGGCTTCGGCTTCAACTTTCCGCGGTACTGATAAACGTGGTGGTGCCAATGGTGCTCGCATTCGTCTGGCTCCTCAAAAAGACTGGAAAGTTAATAACCCGGCACAGCTACAAAAAGTACTGAACGTACTGGAAGGTATTCAAAAAGACTTTAACGGAGCTCAGGCAGATGGCAAGAAAGTTTCGCTTGCGGATCTGATTGTATTGGGCGGTGATGCAGGTATCGAACAAGCAGCGGCAGCTGCGGGAAGTTCAATTACAGTTCCTTTTATACCTGGCCGCATGGATGCTTCTCAGGAACAAACTGATGTAGAATCATTTGGTTACCTGGAGCCGGCAGCAGATGGCTTCCGTAATTATGGTAAGTCAAGATCTGCAGTTTCTACAGAGAAGTTCCTGATCGATAAAGCCAATTTATTGACGCTAACTGCTCCTGAATTAACTGTGCTCATTGGTGGTTTACGTGTGCTGGATACAAATTTCGATGCTTCAAAAAATGGAGTTTTTACTCAAAGACCAGGCCAGCTGACCAACGATTTCTTTATTAATTTGCTTGATATGAATACAGCATGGAAAGCAGCTTCAGAAGATAAGGAGTTATACATAGGTAGTACCCGTTCCACAGGACAACCGAAATGGACGGCAACCCGTGCAGACCTTGTATTCGGATCTAACGCAGAGCTCAGGGCCATTGCCGAAGTATACGGAAGTACCGATGCTCAGGCTAAGTTTGTAAAAGACTTTGTGGCCACCTGGAATAAAGTGATGAATCTGGACAGGTTTGATCTTCATCAATAACAACGATACCCAGTAATATATTTAAAAAAAGGCACCGGAGTACGGTGCCCTTTTGATTTGATCTATCGATAGATGTATCTTCGTTTTAATGTTAAAGCTCGATTCGTAATACATGCGATACAATTAATCTTCCTTCTCCAATATAGCCTTTAACTGTGGTGCAAACCCCAATCCCCATTGGTCAACTGCAGAAATTAAAGGCAAAAGGGATTTTCCTGACTCAGTAAGGTAATATTCCACTCTTATAGGAACCTCTGCATAGATTGTTTTTTCCAATAAGCCGTGGAATTCAAGCTCACTCAGTTGTTTCTGTAAAACCCTTTTGGTAATGCCGTTTATAGAATTCACCAAATCTCTTGGACGCGTTATTCCTTTTGAAATTTCATCGAGTAAACAAAACTTCCATTTCGAACCTACTACCTCCATGGCTACATGAAGGCCACAACCATAATCAATTGGAATTTTTCGCTGATACATATGTTGAATTGGATTTCTAAAACTGTAAAAGTACGGAATTGCTTAGCTTAACGAATGGTGATTAATTAATCACCAAATGATTAATTCGTCATGTATTGCCCAATCGGGCAACAGCAATCATATTTGTGCCGGCAAATTTAATAATGCATAAAATTTATATGAAACAAACACTAGTGATTGTCATTCATCCTGACCTTGAAAATTCTCTTATCAATCAGCGATGGCTTGAAGAATTAAATAAATATCCTGAAAAATATAAGATATATGACCTCCACAAGCTCTATCCAGACGAAAAGATAGATGTAGAAAAAGAACAGCAATTGCTGGAGGCTCATGATCAGATTGTTTTCCAGTTTCCTTTGTATTGGTTTAATTGTCCACCGCTTTTCAAAAAATGGCTGGATGTTGTATTGACTCATGGATGGGCGTATGGTAAGGGCAGTTCGTATAAACTAAACAATAAAAAGATTGCCCTAAGTATTACCGCAGGTATCAATGAAGAGGATTATCAGGTATCTGGAAGATATAAGTATACCTTAAAGCAACTGACCGCTCCATTTGAGATTACTTTTAATTATGTAAAGGCAGATTACAGGTCGGTTTTTGCTTTCTATGGAGCGGAGCATCATGCGACATCAGACAGAATAGAAAGAAATGTCCAGGATTATATTTCCTTTATAGAAGGGGTACGAAGAGGCTAGGATTAGATACATTTTGAGGCAATCTCTTTTAGATAGATTGATAAACTTGTAGATTAGTGAAATTATAAAAATCTTTATATGGCACTGATAATACCTATTCTCAGGATGTTCGATTACAATAAAGCAATTGAGTTTTATGTAGACTGGCTTGGTTTCAAAATAGATTGGAAGCATAGCCCGGAAGGTTCTCCGATTTATATGCAGATCTCGCTGCGGGATATTGTACTTCATTTATCAGAACATCATGGTGATTCCAGCCCGGGAGCACATCTACGGATTGAAGAATTTAAGTCTTTAAAAGACTATCATCAGCAACTTCTGGATAAGGAATACAAATACAATCGTCCGGGTATAATGGTGCCTGAATGGGATGATAATGAGATTCTGGTTACAGTACATGATCCTTTTGGAAACAGGATCTCTTTTAGTGAAGTCATTGATTCGCGTTCATGATAGTTGGGCAACTTATATTATTGGCTGTTGTATTGGTGTATATTATATATGGCATTATTAAAGCTATGAAGAATAAGAGCCTCAGTCTCTTACATAAAATTGTGTGGATTGCTATTATAGTATTGCTTCCTGTTCTTGGTACATCTGCTTATTTAAGAACAACTTTTATTCCTAGAACTTAAGAACATTGGAGACAAATAAAATGAGGAAAATAGATGCCATTTGGCATAAATATTATGGATTTCATTTCTATTTCATTGCGTTGATTTTCACGTTAAGCACATTACCATCTTGTCAAACTCCATATAAAAACTATGGAACGAGCGTCATACCTTTTAAGAACGACAGCGTAGCCACACTGGAGTCTAAAAAATTACTGAACAGCTTAAATGATCAGGATTTTCTCTACCGATCCTTTTTAACCAAGAGTAACCAGAACATACCCTATCGTTTATTAACTCCCTATAATAATCAACCGTCAAAAAAATATCCACTGATCATTACATTTCATAATTCAAGCAGGATAGGATCTGACAATAAGAATCAACTGGAACCATTGGCCAGAATCTGGCTCGAGAAGAATATTAGAGAAAAATTCCAGGGATATATAGTTGCCCCACAATTCGCCACCCGTCCCACTATATATGCCCCTGATAGCCAAAAGGGAATACTTACCTCAAAGGCAGAACCTCAGTTATTCGCTATGATAGATCTGATCGATTCCATAAAGAAAGAATACAATATTGATGAAAACAGGATTTATCTTGTAGGTTACTCTATGGGAGGCTCATCAGTCATTGATCTCCTTAATTTTAAGCCAGATAAATTTGCAGCAGCCGTAGCTATTGCTGGTGTACCACAGTTTGATCATACAGACTCACTTAAGAATGTTCCTATATGGCTTATCCATGGAACGAAGGATACCGAAAACCCATTTTCAGGGAGTGAACAACTCTATCAGGAGATCAACCAGTACCACAAAACCAGATATTGGATCTTCGAAAACAGAACACATGATAATATTGTCTCAACAGTACTCCTTGGCGAAAACATACCGAAATGGCTGTTCACTAAGAAGCGGTGATTATACATCAGTTTTAGGACTGAAGATGCTTTAAGAATTGATTATATTAGTTGAATCTATGAACAAGTAGAAAATTAAATCTGAACATGTCTAAACTCTCGGAGATTTTATCAAAAAAAACAGACAATGAATTAATTTTCTACGTCAAATATCCGAGAAAACATACCCGCGAAGCCGTTCAGCTTGCATCTGCTGAATTAAAAAAAAGAAATTTAATTCTTCCAGAGTCAATTGTAAAAATGATGACCGTTGAAGTGGGCCATACTGAAACAGACGACAATTTGATAACCAAAGAAATAAGAGCGAAGTTATACATAACCAGTTTACTAATCTCATTTTTATATGTAGGCTTAGGTACAGTCTGCATTTTATCTTTATCGCCTAGTTCACGATTGTATGGTGAATGGATATTCCCTGCATTACTCATAACACTTCCTGCGAGTTTTATAAGTCTTGGGATTGCATTTTTGGATGCTGATGCTGCAGGTTTGATTATGATTATTCAATTCATTACTTTCTTAATATTTTGGCTCGTTGCCTTTCAAATATTGAAATCCTTTAAAAAGAAAAAGTTGAGAAAAATGAATAGAATCTGAGGCTGTCAAATACACTTATATACTCGCTTCTTTATTTAAGAACTATGTGGAAATAAAAGGACTCGAACCTTTAACCGATACCGTATAAGAGTACTGCTCTAACCATTGAGCTATATTTCCATTTTTATTGTAGAGTAACCCGGACTCGAACCGGGAACCTCCTGCTCCCAAAGCAGGTAATCTGACCAATTGATATACTACTCTAAAAATTCCCGTTAAAACAAAAAGTCCCCTTAGACTTATCTAAGAGGACTTTTTGTTTTAAATATTTATATTCAATACATAGCTATCCCCTTCGATAAATCGGTTCTGGTATAAAGCTTTGTATTGATGTTGTTTTCATATTTTAAATTTTCTGTTATCTATGTTTTCCTGCATGGACTCGAACCACAATCTTCTGAACCAAAATCAGACGTGCTACCATTGCACCACAGGAAAATGTGTAGAGTAACCCGGACTCGAACCGGGGGCCTCCTGCTCCCAAAGCAGGTAATCTAACCAATTGATATATTACTCTAAAAAATCTTGTTAAAACAAAAAATCCCCTTAGACTTATCTAAGAGGATTCTCTGTTTTAAATATTTTTATTCAATACATAGCTTATCCTCTCCGATAAATCGGTTGCGGTATAAAGCTTTGTATTGATGTCATGTTCATGCTGCAATGATACGGAAATTTTTAATTATCCAAAAATATTTTTTACTGACATTCAATTGAAGGGCGCCCAAAGTGTTAGATTAAATAAGGAGTGCCCGACCCGTAATTCATTGGTAATACGTTTTTTCTTTGCAGGGAAAGCGATAAAGTGATAACTTACCAGCAGTTTGATCAGTTAAGATGCATCAGGATAGTTTATACAATGCAAATGATACCGAACTTTTGCTCCAGCTAAGTAAAGGGTCCAGGCCTGCTTTCGATGCGCTGTATAACCGGCATTGGAAGCAAATATATAATGCTGCATACAAGCGGCTAAACGACGAACAACAAGCCCAGGACATTGCCCAGGATGTATTTGTCCAGCTATGGACCAGGGGTACAACATCTCCCATTGAAAATCTGGCCGCCTATCTGCATACCTCTGCAAGAAATGGGGTATTTAAATATTTTGAAAAGCAAGGTAAACAAAGTGCCCTTCTCAATACCATAGAAAATATAAGCGATGAACACGATCGTGCGGATGCCGGGATGCTCCACCAGGAATTCCTGAACGCCTTTAATGAATTGGTAGATGCATTGCCAACCCAGCAGCGGATCATCTTTAAAATGCGTTTCGAGCAAGATTTAAACAGTCAGCAAATTGCAGAGCAATTGGGCATTTCGCCTAAAACCGTAAGAAATCAACTGGGCAAAGCTCTGGCTACACTAAGAACATCACTACTGGTTCTTCACCTCCTTTTTGCAATGTATTCTGCCTGGTAATTCTAAGTCCGGAAGTAATAAATACCCATAAGATCAAAAAAATAAAAAATATTTTGCACCAGCGTGGGCTATTTTAAAATTTTAGACTCATATCTATATAGACCAGACCATGAAAGACGCTCAGAAAAAATATTTTCTTGAAATTTTAGAGAAATACAGGAAAAAAAAGGCAAATAGTAAAGAGATTAAATTCCTCGAAACCTATTACGATATGTTTGAAGAGAACGAAGACCTCATTAACGAAGAAAATGAAGGGAATTATCTCCATTTGAAGGAAAATATCAAAACTGCCATCGATAAAAAGATCAGCAGTCCAAATACCAATGGGAAAGAAATCAAAATCCTTTGGTTTAAATATGCAGCCGTTGCCGCTGCATTGCTTATGGTCTTGTTTGCATCTCTACACTTTTTTAATACCAATAAAGAAAATAATCTGGCCGAAATGGATCATCATATCAATCCAGGTGGGAATAACGCAACACTTATTCTTTCGGGAGGAGAGAAAATTGTGCTGAACAACGCTTCTCAGGGCGAAATAGCCAGGCAATCAGGTATAAGCATAACCAAAACCGCCAATGGCCAAATTGTATACGCCATTACATCAAAGACCTCAGACAAGCCACTTAAAAATACCATCATCACTCCAAAGGGAGGACAGTACAAAGTCATTTTGCCAGACGGTACAGAGGTAGCACTGAATGCTGCGTCTACATTAACTTACCCAACTTCATTTCAAGGAGGTGAACGTCGAGTTGAGCTCAAAGGTGAAGCCTATTTTGAAGTTACAAAAAATGCTGCAATGCCTTTCAGGGTCCAATCTACAGGTCAAACCGTGGAAGTACTGGGCACGCACTTTAACATTAATGCTTATGATGATGAAAGCATTATCCGTACAACACTTCTTGAAGGCTCCGTAAAGATTACATCAGCCATCGCTTCAAGTATCATAAGCCCCGGACAGCAAGCTTTAATAAGTAAAACTGGAAAAGGCACTATCCTAACAAAAGAAATAAACCCGGAAAAAGAAATTGCCTGGAAAGATGGAATGTTCTCCTTTGAGAATGACGATATTAAATCCGTTATGCGCAGCATATCCAGATGGTATAATGTTAATGTAAGCTATAAAGGAAACTTGCCAGACATAGATTTTACAGGAGAAATATTCAGGACCGCGAAGTTATCTGAGGTCTTCAAAATACTTGAACTCAACGGCATCCAGTTTGAAGTTGAAGGCAAGAATATCATTGTTTCTTACAACCAGGAAGCAGTTAAAACAATCAACCCAAAAAACCATAAACCAACAGACTATTAACCAGAAAAAGAGACTATGATAAGACAACTACATTAAACAGGAACCACAAAGAAACTGACTAAAAAGCCGGAAGTATCTCACCACTCCCGGCCAGAAAAAGAGGTCAGCAGCCCAACGTCTAAACCAGGCTGCTATTTGTTCAATAATTCTAATCCAAAAATATGAAATTAACTTTTCTTTACAACCCCGTATTCCAAATACGGAGGGTAAAGTATAAACTATTAGTAGTGATGAAATTAACTGCTATTTTACTGCTGATTGGCACCATGCATTTGTCTGCCGCCAGCTATTCGCAAAATGTTACCGTTTCCCGGAAGAATACCACCCTGGAAACCGTTTTTAATGATATAAAAAGGCAGACCGGATATCTCTTCTTTTACAACGGAAAGATAAACCTGAACAAGTCAAAGCTGAATGTGGAACTGAAGGCAGTGCCACTTGAAGAAGCCCTGCAGGCCTGTTTGGCCAATCAGAACCTGACCTACGATATCGTGGATAAAACCATTGTGATCAGAAATAAGGTTACAGATAATACATCAGGTATAACCACTTCCAGGTTTATTGATATCTCCGGAAAAGTTATCGATAGCGAAACCAAACAAAGCATACCGGGTGTAAACATATTGGTGAAAAACAACAAAGACCTTCGCGGGCAGACCAATTCTGACGGAAACTTCAGGATCAACGCCCAGATCGGTGATGTTTTAGTGTTTTCCTATATCGGTTATAAAATAAAAGAGGTTAAAATAACCGATACAAAACCACTCACCGTGAATCTAAGTACACTTGTTAATACCATCGACGATGTTGTCATCACAGGTTACCAGACCATTAAAAAAGACAGTTACACGGGTAATGCTGTGACCGTGAGCGGAGAGGAACTTAAAAGAGTAAACCCACAAAACCTGTTGCAAAGTATACAGGCTTTTGACCCCTCATTTAAGCTGTTGGAGAATAACCTCGCGGGATCTAACCCTAATAGACTGCCAAACATCAATGTAAGAGGCTCATCATCCTTACCAAGCGGAAACGGGGAGGTTTTAAGGAGAGACAACATTTCCGGAAACATCAATATGCCTGCATTCATTTTAGACGGTTTTGAAGTTAACGTACAAAAAGTTTTTGACCTAGACATCAATAGAGTCGCTTCGGTTACCCTGTTAAAAGATGCAGCAGCAACCGCCATATACGGTTCCCGAGCAGCTAATGGCGTACTGGTGATTGTCACCAAAGCACCCAAAGAAGGCCGGCTTCTTATTGAATACAATTATGAAACCAGTATCAATTCTCCCGATCTTTCAGACTATCAGGTACTGAATGCCTCAGAAAAGCTGCAATATGAAAAATTGGCAGGATTATATGATAGAAATGTGGTTAACCGGCCACAGGATGAACTGGATCAGTTGTATTACAATAAGCTGGCTAATGTAGTTGGAGGCGTAGATTCTTACTGGCTATCCCAACCAGTACGTACCGCTGTAGGGCAAAAGCACAGTGTAAACCTTCAAGGTGGTTCTGAAACTTTCAGATATGGAGTAGACCTGAGGTACCAAGCCAGGCCAGGCGTAATGAAAGGCTCGTCCAGAAACCAATATTCTGGCGGGATGAACTTTCAGTACAACAAAGACAATAAGTTTCAATTCAGAAACGACCTGTCCATTACTCAAATGGAAGCCAGGGAAAGTCCATACGGAAACTTCGCCAATTATGTAAGGATGAACCCTTATTACCCAATTAAAGACGCCAATGGTACTGTACTTCGTGAGGTAGACACCTGGAAAAATCAGGCAGGTGACCAGGACGTTGTCCTGAATCCATTGTATGATGCAGGCCTGAGCAGTTTTAACAAATCGGCCTACACAGAAATTATAGATAACCTCTCTGCCGAATTGCAACTGGCAAAAGACCTCAGATTAAAAGGTCAAATGAGCTTAACCAGCCGCATGAATACAGATGACATCTTCACTTCACCTATGGCCAATGAATTCTATTTCTACGGAGCAGACAGGCTTGATGAAAAAGGAAGCTATACAGATAGAAACAGGAAAGAAGTTTACTGGGACGGAAACATGAGACTGACCTGGTTCAAACAACTGGGAAACCATGCCTTGAATGTACTGGGCGGAGTCAATATCCGGACAGAACTTTCAGATGAAAAAGAAGTAACAGCAATAGGCTTTGCCAACGACCGCTTTACAAGCATAGGTTTTGCCAAAGGCTTTGGCGACGAGGGCAGACCGCAAAGCAGCATTAACAATTCAAGGCTGTTCGGCTCTTTCCTAAGTACAAACTATTCCTACAAAAATAGATATCTGCTCGATGCTACCCTTAGGATAGATGGTTCATCGAAATTTGGTCTCGAGAATAAGCTTGCTCCATTCTGGTCTGTAGGCCTGGGCTGGAACCTGCACCAGGAAAGATTTCTGGCCGATAACCCGGTGATCAGTCAATTACGCTTAAAGGTGTCCACCGGTCTTACCGGATCAGTAGAGTTTGCACCTTATCTGTCAAGAACCACCTATAAATATCTGAACGGCAACTGGTATTCCACCGGGATAGGCGCCATTGTAAATAACTATGGCAACGAAAATCTATCCTGGCAAAAAACACAGATGACAGATATTGGTATTGACCTCGGACTGTTTCACGACCGGGTTTTTATAAGTCCAAGAATCTACAGAAAGTTTACCAAAGACATCCTGGCCGACATTACACTCCCGCCTTCTACAGGCTTCTTTTCCTACAAAGAAAACCTGGGTGATATGGAGAATAAAGGCGCAGAAATCTCCATCAAATGGGATGTGATACGTAAAAAAGACTGGTCCATCAATTTCACCGCAAATATGGTGGCCAATAGGAATAAAATCGTGCGCATCTCAAATGCTCTGAAAAAATATAATGATCGGGCCGATGACCTGCAATCTGTAGATCCCAAAGATGGCGGATTTAAAGGTATCCCATTGCTTCGGTATAATGAAGGGCAATCCATCAATGCGATATATGCCGTTCCCTCTCTGGGCATTGACCCTGAAAATGGAAGGGAATTATACCGGAAAAAAGACGGAACGCTTACCTACGCCTACGATAAAAGCGATATCGTGGTTGTCGGGAATGCCGATCCAAAAGCAAACGGTTTCTTCAGTACTACCTTCACCTATAAAAGATTCATGCTGAGTGCAACTTTCGAAACCCATTTTGGAGGAGACATGTACAACCAGACGCTGGTAGACCGGATTGAAAATGCAGATCCAAGATACAATGTCGACAAACGCGTATTTGAAGAAAAGTGGAAAAAAAGCGGCGATGTGGTTTTCTATAAGAACATAGCCGATCTGGGTACAACAGAAGTCAACTCCAGATTTGTACAGCCCGACAATATGATCAATTTAAGTTCCGTGTACCTGTCTTATGATCTGGATAAGAAATATGCATCCAAATTAAAAATGTCTAATCTGAGGTTTTCTGCTACCGCAAATGACCTTGCCCGCTGGTCCTCTGTAAAACAGGAAAGAGGAATTGATTATCCATTTGCCAGAAGTTTAACTTTTTCAATAAACGCCACTTTTTAATAAATAAAGAATATGAAACTAAGACTGATCATAAGCTTGATTTTGCTTATCGCAACCATAAGTTCGTGTAAAAAATGGCTGGAAGTGGAACCCGAATCTGAAATTTCCGCTCCCGTGCTGTTTAGCACAGAGAACGGTTTTATGGAGGCCCTCAACGGAATTTATAACCGCTGTTCAGAAACAGACCTGTATGGAAAGGAACTTACATTTGGTACACCCGAAGTACTGGCTCAAAATTACACCATGGGCTATAATGAAGGACTGAACTATACACCAACCAGCCAGTATAATTACAGCAACAGCAAATTCATAGAACGAAAAGATAAAATATGGGCAGGGCTTTATAATGCAATTGTAAATGCCAATCTGATCCTTGAAAACATAGACAAAAAGAAGGACATCTTTACCGGAGTGAACTACGGCCTGATCAAAGGCGAAGCCTTGGCATTAAGGGCCTACCTGCATTTTGATCTGCTTAGATTATTTGCACCATCCTATCTCAGAAATGCTTCCGGGAAAGGTGTACCATATGCCAATGCTTATACCAAAGACATTACTCCTATGTCCAGTGTTTCAGAGGTTATAGAGAAAGCCCTCACAGATCTGGAGGCAGCCAAAAAACTGTTGGCACAAGATCCGATCCGTAGTGCGGGATACCTGGTTAACTATCCCGTCGTTACCGATACAACCACCAATACCGAAGAGCGCGCCAGCATCCCCTTCCTTCAAAACAGAAGGCACCGGTTAAACTATTACGCTGTATGTGGCGAACTTGCCCGGGTCTATCTCTATAAAAATGACAAAACGAATGCCTTAAATAATGCCTTGGAGGTGATCAATGCAAAAAAGTTTCCCTGGACTTTAAAGGCAGATTTTAACGCATTTGAAGAAGCAAAAAAAGACAGAATTCTCTATAAAGAACTCGTCTTTGCCTGGTATATTCCTAAATCCTGGTATGTGCCAGGAGCCACTGAAGACATCAAGGAAAACTGGTTCGTTACTGGTACAAGAGGGTTATACCTCAATGAAGATGCAGCCAAATCAATTTATGAGACCAGCACAGGAACAGTTGACCTGCGGTTTAAGAACTGGCTTTCCATAACAGGCGTGGGCGCGGCAAAAACTTACGACATTGTAAAATACAACAGGAATTCGCAAAGCGATGCCGCAACGGCCAATTTGCACTACCTGATGGCGCCTGCTATCCGGTTAAGTGAACTGTATTACATAGCGGCCGAATGCACTTATCCTGCAGATCCGCAAAAAGCAATAACATATATCAATACCGTACGCTTCCAGCGCGACAAAGAAGACCTGAATGTAAACTCACAGGAAGAATTTACTGTAGCACTGATTAAAGAATGCCGTAAAGAATGGCTTGGGGAGGGGCAACTTTTCTACATGTACAAAAGACTAAACAGGTCCATAATCGGGCAAACCGGCACAACGATTCCGGCAACAGACAAGATCCTGGTATTACCGCTTCCCCAGGATGAAGTGGTATATGGAGGCAGATAAACAACAGGCATAAATACTAATCATACGAATTATGAAATCCTATATATTAATCCTATTCGCACTTCTCAGCCTTGCATCATGTAAGCGGGCAGAAGAACTGAAATTTGATCATCCGGCGGGTATTTATTTTGACATCCATTTTGACAGCAGAAAAGACAGCATTGTATCCACTTTCGCCTATAACCCTACAAAATTACAAGATACCATATGGATTCCTGTACGCATCTCCGGTGTAACCAGCCCAGCGGCAAGAACATTCAAAGCCCGTATAGAAACCGACTCCTCCAGCGCTGAACCTAATTTACACTATGAGCCACTTAAGGCCTCCTATATCATGAATGCAAATAAAGGGCTTGCCTATCTTCCGTTTATCATTTACAATAAGGATAAGGAGCTGGAAAACCGTTCGGTTTCTGCGGTCATTAAGCTGATGGAATCAAGTGACTTTAACATCCAGAACCCTTACTGGATTCGAGCAAAGGTGGTTTTTTCCTCCAAACTGGAAAAACCAAATTGGTGGGACTTCTGGCCATTGCCACCTTATTCAAGAGTAAAACATGAACTTTTTATCCTGGTTACAGGCGTAAAAGAACTCAGTACAGATGGTCTGGATGCGCCGAAGAACCTCTATATCACCGGATTACTGACCACTATGCTCAACAATCCTTTTGACTGGGTAACCAAAAATGCAGCCAAAGGATACAAATTGGAAGAAATGGTGCCTGGTAATACCGACAGCTATTATTTCTTCAACACAGGAAATCCAACAAAGAAAACGCTTCTGAGGAAGAACAAGGAAAACGGCAAATACTATTTTATAGACGAGAATGGGAAAGAGGTTATTTAAACAAAAAGATATGAAAAGATTAATATTATTGATGCTGCTATTTACGATAGCAATTTCAGCTTGTCATAAAGATCTTGGTCATTACGACATCGATATGCCCGAAGTACCGGTGGTTTCCAACCTGGATTCAGTATATACTGCAAAAGTAGGGGATAGTCTCGTAATCAAACCTGCCGTTACGCTTAAAAGCCAGGCAGACCTTGAGCTGCAATGGCGAATCTCCGTCATAGAAGGTACAGACGTCTTGTATACAGGAGCATCTCTAAGGATCATCTTTGGCCTGCAGGCCAAAAGATACCCGGCACAGCTAACCGTATACAATAAAACCAATGGGATGAAATATTTCCATAAGTTCTTTATTGACGGAGGAACAGAATTTTCCAAAGGAACAGCTGTTTTAAGTGAAGAGAACGGCATAAGCCAGTTTTCTTTCATCAAACCGGATGGGACAGTACAGGCCCGTTTATATAAAGCAATCCATCGCAAAGACCTGCCACCTCATCCTATGAACCTGATGCTGCTCAGAAACCGAAATACAGGCGGAACCCTGTTAGGCTACTGGATCATTACCAAAAATGGAGGCGTCCGTTTGAATGCCAATACCATGACTGAAGACCCTAAATATCCTAATCAACTCGCTGATAACTTTTTTGTCGCACCAGATCAGCTGGAAGTAGGGGCTTTAAAGCCGCACTTTCAGGGCGTATTGATGGGGGTGATCAACGGCACACTCTACGGTGGTACCACCAATACCTGGGATCAGGCACCAACTTATGGCATGTTTGCCCCGGCTGAAGGCAATTACGTATTGGATCCATCTTTTGTAGTGACTATGGCGGATGCCGGAACCAGCTTTATCGGTTTTGAACGCAACCGAAAACAGTTCCTACGGTTTAATATGTACAGCGGGCCTACCTATTTTGATACCCAGTATGGCGTAGCCCCATCACCAGCTTTCGACCCGACAAATGTAGGTATGGAATTACTACACATAGAACAGCTCAACAACACAGACTGTTATGCCTATTGCAAGGCCTCTGATGGTAAGATCTATGAACTGCATTTTACCGTGAAATTTACGGGGCCGTTTGAATTCAATGCATTAGGTAAACGGCTCTTTAGCCGCCCTGACCTCATTACCTCAGCCACCAAATGGCAGGGTGCAAAAAATGGCCTGATCTATATAGCCGCGGGTTCAAAAGTCTACAGATACAATCCACTAAACGAAGACGTGAAAGAACTGGTTACAGATTTTGGAGGAAAGACCATATCCATGATCAAACTGTCTGAAAGCGAAGAAAGCCTCATGGTGGGTACAGAAGGGACCATCTATTACCTTGACATCACTACTGGAAAGAACGGTAGCCTCCTTAAAAAACAGGAAGGTATACCAGGTGCACCGATAGATATCACCGTTAGAACAAATTAATTATAAGATATGAAACTGAAATTTTTAATACTCGCTGTGCTAGCTCCTGCAATTGCAGCAGCACAAAGCCCTAATTTTACCATTAGAGGTAAAATAGGCAACCTCAACAAACCCGCGAAGATCTATCTGGACTACAGTGCAGGGGGTAAGGGAGCAACGGATTCTGCAGTACTGGTCAATGGTACCTTTAAATTTACGGGGCACATTGAAGGTATTGCCTCTTCAAGAATGACCCTCTCACGTGAAGGGATAAAAGATAAGGAGATTTATGCCACAGGTACTGGTGATGTAATTTATGTAAGCTTTGGAAAGGAAAACATCCATATCAGTTCGCCAGATTCACTCTATAATGCTAAATGGACAGGGTCTAAAGTTTACGATGAACTCCAGGCTTTTAATAAAGCTGTAGGTCCTACCGTGATGACGGTACACCACAATGCCAATGTTTTGCTGGGAAGGGCTAGTCCGGAGCAGCAAAAGGATACAACCTACTTTAAATCTATTGATAAAACTGTAAAGGCTTTAAGGAAATCACGTGGGGAAAAAATGCTGGCTTTTGCCAAAGCAAATCCTACATCTGAGTTTGCACTGCAAGGCTTGTCAGAACTGGTTAGCGGTTATTCTCTAAAATCAGACCAGGCACCGGCAGTATTCAATAAACTGAGTCCGGAACTGCGTTTATCTTATACAGGCCAGGGTTTGTACAAATTGCTGAACGCAGATACCATGACCGCTCTTGGTGCCCCCGCACCTAATTTTACCCAAAATGATGTCAATGGCAAAGCCATGTCTTTATCAGACTTCAAAGGAAAATATGTATTGGTAGAATTTTGGGCCAGCTGGTGTTCACCTTGTCGCGCGGAAGGTCCTAACCTGTTAAAACAGTATGCCCGCTTTAAAAACAAGGGTTTTGAAATCCTGGGTGTATCTGTAGATAGTGATAAAGCAAAGTGGCTGGAGGCGATCAAGAAGGATGGATTAACCTGGCCACAAATTTCAGATCTCAAAGGATGGGACAATGATGCCCGCAAAGTGTATGGAATCTCTGGTGTACCTGCAAATTTCCTCATCAGTCCTGAAGGAAAGATCATCGGATCGCACCTTATGGGAGAAAAACTAAACAAAAAACTTAGTGAATTGATGCCGGATTAAGGTGATTCTTAAGAGAGCGTTCCAATTGGAACGCTCTCTTAAGAATCACCTTAATATTATACCTAATGAGGTATAAAACTATTTTAAACTCGAATAATATACCCTATCGGGTATTATTTTAATTATTTTTGTATATTAGTACCCTAAAGGGTATAATATGAAGCCAATTGTTGCATTTATTAAAGAAAAAAGGAAAGCTTTAAAACTTTCTCAGGTTGATCTTGCCTTTAAATCTGGTGTTGGACTCCGTTTCGTTCGAGAATTGGAACAGGGGAAAATGACGCTTCGTTTAGACAAAGTTAACCAGGTATTAGCCCTCTTTGGTAAGCAAGTGGGGATAACTGATCTTGATCCTATAAAAGAGGAGGGAGATTAATCATGAAGAAAGCAAAAGTATATTATGATGAAAAACTAGCTGGCTATCTTGAGAAAACCGATTCCGGTTATCGTTTTTTATATTACAACTCTTATATTAAAGAACCAGGAGCAAAACCAGTAAGCCTTACTCTACCAATTTCGATTTATCCTTATAACAGTAACATCCTATTCCCATTTTTTGACGGGTTAATTCCAGAAGGATGGCTCTTAAATATTGCAAAGGAATATTGGAATTTTAAAAGTAATGATCGTTTTGAGTTATTGGCTACACTATGCAGAGATACAATTGGTGCAGTAACAGTTATTGGAGAGGAGGAAGAAAATGAGTAATTGCCTCTTTTGTTACCAGCCAGTAGAAGAAGGTACTTATCATGCCAAATGCTGTAAAAAAATGTTTGGAATAAATGAAATACCTACACTTACATTAAATAAAGGTCTAGTTAATGATCTGGCAAAAATGACAGTTAACAACAGAATTGCCATAACGGGTGTACAGCCTAAGCTTTCTGTCGACCTTGAAAATGTAACGGGAACTGAAAAGCGTCTCACCATTGTGGGATTATGGGGAAACTATATCTTAAAACCACAAAATATACATTATCCACAAATGCCGGAAGTAGAAGATTTGACAATGCATCTGGCAGAGCTATTCAAACTCAAAACGTGTAAGCATTGTTTGCTTAAAGCTTCAGATGGTCAGTTGGTATATATCGCTAAAAGATTTGATAGAAATAAAAGGCAAAAAATACATATGGAGGATTTCTGTCAGATTGGCGAATTTCAAACCGAACAGAAATATAATAGTTCATATGAGCGTTGTGGAAAACTCATTACAAAGTATTGTACAAATTCAGGATTGGATTTAGTTAACTATTTCGAGTTAATAATATTTTCCTTTCTTTCTGGAAACAATGATATGCATATGAAGAATTTTTCAGTACTCCACCAACAAGATGAAATTGTTCTTTCTCCTGCATATGATCTGATTAACAGTAATCTTATCAATCCAAAAGACAAAGAGGATGTAGCGCTTAGCCTTAATGGCAAGAAGAAAGAACTCGGCAGGGAAGATTTTGATATGTTAGCCAGTGTATTGAAGATTTCAGATAAAATAGTTAAAAGGATAATAGATAAGTTTAGTGAAAATACAGATAAGGTATTCAAGTTGATAGATATGTCGTTTATGACTAACGAATATAAAACCCGTTATAAAAGCATCTGGACTGAAAAACTTAATAGGTTAAAGTAAATGATATTAAACAAAATACGATAATCTATGTTTGCTAAGCTATGATGGATAGCGAAAATAAATACGGGCTTTGGCATCGTATTGCACGCATTGCCCTTGGAGTCTTTTTAATTTTTGCAGGCACCAGTCATGTAACCTTTGCCCGCGTTGAGTTTTCGGCCCAGGTACCTAAGTGGCTGCCCATGGATACAGATCTGGTGGTGATTCTGTCTGGCCTGGTAGAAATAGGATTGGGTTTACTGCTGGTATCCGGCTGGAGGAAATCTATGGCAGGCTGGGTTGTTGCCGCTTTCTTTGTTGCCGTTTTTCCAGGAAATATTTCTCAGTTCTTAACGCATACAGATGCATTTGGACTAAATTCCGATCTCAGCAGAGGGATAAGGTTATTGTTTCAGCCGGTTCTGGTCATATGGGCGCTTTGGAGCACTGGAGCATGGGTTGCCTGGAGAAATGCTGCGCATAGATAGAAGAGATCATCATGATTACTAAAACTACGCCAATCCATCCAAATTTCTTTTTCTGAAAACACTATTTCATTTGTCAATAATCCTGATTATCTTTACGTAATCGTCTCACAATCTGTATAATATAGTTTACTCATATTAACGCTTTGAACTATGTCCATCAAATCTCTCTCCCAGCAGGAGATGCAGCAGCATTGCCAGGCACAGATTTTGTCTTTAGGGAATAATATTGCCAGTAAAATCCTTAAAATCGAAGACATTGGAGACTACATCCCCGGCAGTGTCATGGTTCAGGACCTCAGCAGCCTCACCAATACCTATATGAATCAGACCGGATGCGATTACCTTAAACACAGCAAAGAAGAACTACAAGCATTGGGGCCAGAATATTTCAGCCGGTTTTTCCCTGCCGAAGAAATCACCGTAATCAAAAACGATCTGTTCCAATTCGTCAAAGAAGGAGACGCCAATAAAGTATTCTCTTTTTTCCAACGGGTAAGACCAGACGCAAACAACGACTACAAATGGTATTTTACCACCTCCAGGCTATATCCCTCAAACGAACCTGGAAATGCCCTTAAAATGATCCATATTGCCTTCTCCGTAAACAATATGAGCTATGCGGGCAGGAAGCTCAGTAACCTTGTAGAAGACGATGTCTTTATCCGGAAAAACCTCCACCGATTCAATCTCCTGTCCCGGAGAGAAAAAGAAATCATCAGGCTTATCGTAGAAGGGAAGAGCAGTTTTGAAATCGCCACCTGTTTATACCTGTCCATCCATACCGTAAACAACCACCGTAAAAACATCATTCACAAACTGGAAACCAATT
>NZ_DATMRL010000685.1:0-6856 GCF_035566355.1 Pedobacter sp. | reverse complement strand
GGGGCTTACGAGCTTCGTACCAGAAACTCTGCAAACACAACAAAATCGTTATTCTACGCATCAGCAGTGTTTATCCTGCTGTTCATCTCGCCTAAGATCATCAGTATGATCAAAGGTGCGTTGCCTGAGGAAGAGGTTGTTAAACAAGTAGAGGTTACTGTTGCTCCACCACCACCGGTGAACCCGGATACCCCTCCGCCACCACCGGTTGAGCCTCCGCCGCCAAAACAGGATCAGGTTAAGTTTCCTCCTCCTATTGTTAAGCCGGATAACTTGGTGCGTGATGAAGAGCCACCTCAAATTGAAGATTTGAAAAAAGCAGATCCGGGACAGAAAACAATTGCGGGTGATCCGGATGCGGACATCGTAGTTGCTGCGCCAGTTGGAAATGGTCCTAAGCAGGCTGCTGTAGTTGAGGATACTAAAGTTTATGACTTCGTAAGTATCGAAACTCAGCCAAGTTTCCCTGGAGGTATGGAGAAATTTTATGCTTACCTGCATAAAACCGTAAAATATCCTCCAATGGCTGCTGAAAACAACATTCAGGGTAAGGTATTCTTATCTTTTGTTGTGGAGAAAAATGGTGAATTAACAGACATCAAAGTAGACCGTAAATTAGGCGGTGGTACAGATGAGGAAGCTGTTAGGGTATTAAAAGCCAGCCCGCGCTGGACTCCAGGTATCCAAAACGGTAAACCGGTACGTGTTAAATACAACATTCCAATCAGCTTTACTTTATCAGGTCAATAAGAATAATACATGATTGACTTCAATTTTTTTAAGCAGAAATCGCCTCAACAGCGATTTCTGCTTATTTTAGGGCTAGTTATGCTCTTGTTTTATATGGCTTTGGGAACATTGCTGATCTTTTGGAAAGAGATTCCATTTGATATCACACCAACATACAGGATCCTGTTTGGTGTTTTACTTATCGTTTATGCCCTGATCCGGTTTTACCGGTTAATTAATCAAAAAGATCAGTCGGAATGAGATATTTGAGCTTTATATTTGTATTACTGGTTGTTTTTTCTTCTTGTAAGAATAAAAAGACAAAGGAGGGACAGTCAGAAGAATCCAGGACTTCAGGCTATGCTAAATTGCTGGTGGATGAGTCTTTTCATAATATTATTGATGACCAGATAGAGGTTTTCAATTCTGACTATCCGGATGCGCATTTTACGGTGATTACCGGAAATGAGAACAAGATATTTCCAACCTTTTTAAATGACAGTATCCGGGTGATGATTTCTTCCCGAATGCTGACACCAGAAGAAGAAAAAGCGTATAGCAGGAGAAGTATTCCGGTATTTACTTCGAGGTTTGCTATTGACGGGATTGCGTTGATCACGGCTGCTGATAACCAGGATACCACCATTACGGCTGATGAGGTGATTTCGATGATGAAGGGAAATTCAACGTCAGACAAAAGCCTGGTGTTTGATAATGCCTACTCCAGTACCCTAAGATATTTTAAAGACCTGGCACAGGTAAAAGAATTGCCTAAAAAGGGAGTTTATACATTAAGTAACAATGCTGATGTGATCAAATATGTTTCTGAACACAAAAACTATATTGGTGTGGTTGGCGTAAATTGGTTAATTAAAAAATACAGTGAGGGGGAAGAATATTCAGGGAAAGTAAAACTAATGGGTGTAAAAGCTGTTAAGGGTAAAAAAGGGGATGATGCGTTTTATAAACCTGTTCAGGACAATCTGATCAGCGGTATTTATCCTTTCCTGAGAAACATTTATATCATTAATGCGGAAGGTAAAGACGGTTTAGGCACAGGATTTGCAAACTGGTTAGTGAGCCAGCGCGGGCAACTGATTGTTCTTAAATCCGGACTGGGTCCTCATAAAATTGTATCGAGGGATTTTAACTTGAAGAATTAAAACAAAATTATATATTTGGGAATACGAAGTATCTCGCTTTTTATCCTCTCAAAACAAACGAACCAATGAAACCTGCCTAGCAAGCTTCATTACAATTAAAATTAAATTAATAGAACCAATGAAAATGACAAAGAAAGCAATAACCTTAGGTTTAGGTTTAGTAGTGATGGGTTCTGCCTCTTTTGCTCAAAGTTTAAATGATGCAAAGAAGGCGATAGATGCCGAACAGTACCAAAAAGCGACTTCAATGCTTAAAGCACTCGTGAATTCTCAGGCCAGTAAAGGTGAAAATTACTACAACCTGGGTGAAGTTTACCTGCGTACAGATTACGTGGATTCTGCAAGAGCCGTTTTTACAAAAGGGGTTACCGCTGATCCAAAATATGCATTAAACTACATTGGTTTAGGTGAGGCTGACCTGGCTTCAAAAAATGCAGCTTCAGCAAAAACTAACTTTGACAAAGCCATAGAGGTTTCTTCAAAGAAAGACTACCTGCCATCGATGTTTATCGGTAAAGCCTATACCGCAGCAGGTGATTACACATCAGCTCTTCCATTTCTGCAGAAAGCAGATGAGTTAGACAAAGACGACAAAGATGCGGAAACTTTCCTCGCATTGGGGGATTATTACGCAGCTCAGAAAAAGAACTCTGAGGCATTGCAAAATTATATGCGTGCTTTGAACATCAATGAGAACCTTTTAAGAGCTACTGTTCAGATTGGCCGTATGTACAAAGAATCAAGAGCATTCCCTGAGTCTGAAGAGCGTTTAAAAGAAGCGATTACCAAAGATCCTAATTACGGTCCTGCTTACAGAGAAATCGCTGAGCTTTATATGCAGTGGGCTAACTTTGAGCCAGCTAGTTTTGATGCAAAAGCAGCTCAGGCTTTGGAGAACTACAGAAAATATCTTGACCTGACTGATAAATCATTCGAATCTAAATTACGTTATGCACAGTTCTTATTCTATGCTAAAGATTATAAAACTTTAGAGCAGGTAACAGCTGAACTGGCTACAGTAAGTCCTAATGACCCTAAATTGCCAGTTGTATTAAGGATGCGTGGTTATTCAGCTTATGAGAATAAAAACTATCCTCAGAGTTTACAATACATGAATGATTTGTTTGCTAAAACTAAAGACCAGTCTCGTCTGATCGCTACAGATTATTTGTACTTAGGTAAGGCATTGCTTCAATCAGGTAATGATAGTTTAGCCCTTCAAAATATTACCAAAGCGGTTCAGATGGACTCTACTAATGTTGATGCATTAGAAGATGTAGCATTGGTATTGTTTAAAGCTAAGAACTATGCAAAAGCAGCTGAGGTGTATAAATCTGCAATTAAATTGAATCCTAATGGTAAAGGTTCTTTAACCAACTACTACTATTTGGCAAATGCAAATTACTTTAACTATGCAATTGCAGATAGAGATAAAAAGAACCCGAGCAAAACATTATTGGTTGAGGCTGATTCAGCATTATCAGTTTTAAATAAAAAGAGTCCTGAATTTACTTTAGCCTATATTCTTCGCGGACGTATCGCTCGTTTTGAAGATGATCAGAACAACCCTAAAGGTCTTGTAATTGCTCCTTTTGAAGAATATTTGAAATTGGTTACTGTAACTAAACCAGAATTGGCACAATCTCCGGCAGAGGCTAAGAACCTTGTTGAGGCTTATACAAATCTAGGTTATGCCTATACACCAACAGATAAAGAAAAAGCAAAAGATTATTTCAATAAAGCTTTGGCTATTGATGCCCAGAACGCAAATGCGCTTGAAGGTCTAAAATATTTAACTGCTCCTGCAGCTAAGCCAAAAGCACCAATCAAGAAAAAATAATCAGTATAAATAACTATTATTGAAAAGGCAGGGTTGTTATCCTGCCTTTTTCTTTTAATTTTGTACCAAATTTATATTATGGAAACGCAAAGTATACCTTCAGATTTTCTCCCTATTATATTCCAGGTTGTTGTGGCGCTTGGTTTTGTGGTCACGACATTGATCGCAACCCATCTGCTTGGACCAGCGAGAAAAACAGAAGATAAGTTATCTACTTTCGAAGCCGGTATTAAGGTGGTTGGTAATGCGAGACAACCTTTTTCTATTAAATATTTCCTGGTGGCCATTCTGTTTGTTCTGTTTGATGTGGAGGTGATCTTCATGTATCCATGGGCAGTGAACTTCAGAGAGCTTGGGTCTCGGGGAATGATTGAAATGTTCATCTTTATGGGAACTTTGCTGCTGGGCTTTATCTATGTCCTGAAGAAAAAAGTACTGGATTGGAACTAGTTATTTAGATTTGTTCTAAATGCGCCCCCGCGCTCCAATTCCTTCTAAAATATTGTAGATTTGTGGTTCATTCTTTACCTGAATGAACCCTTTTTGTTTATATCATGAGTGACATCAATATAGTAAACGCGCCCCCAGGCATTGAAGGATCTGGCTTTTTCGCCACCTCTTTAGATAAAGTTATCGGCCTGGCACGTTCCCATTCCTTGTGGCCTTTACCATTTGCAACTTCTTGCTGCGGAATCGAGTTTATGGCAACCATGGGTTCGCATTATGATTTCGGACGTTTTGGCTCCGAACGTTTAAGTTTCTCCCCGCGTCAGGCAGACCTTTTAATGGTGATGGGTACCATCGCCAAGAAAATGGCTCCGGTATTGAAGCAGGTGTATCTGCAGATGGCGGAACCCCGCTGGGTAATGGCTGTTGGTGCCTGTGCATCAAGCGGAGGTATTTTTGATACTTATTCCGTTCTTCAGGGGATCGATGAGATCATTCCGGTCGATGTATATGTTCCGGGCTGCCCGCCAAGACCTGAAGCAATTTTAGATGGTTTTGGTAAAATACAGGAGCTGGTTAGAAATGAATCTTCAAGAAGGAGGAATTCTGATCAGTATAAAGAGTTACTGGCTTCTTACGGAATATTATAATGGCTGAAAATAAGAATCAAGAGCTGATCCAGGTGCTGACTGAAAAGTTCGGCGATAAGATCATTGGTGTTCAGGAACCGTATGGCCTGCTGACCTTTGAGACCACAAAAGATGTAATCTCTGAAGTTTTGAAATTTCTTAAAGAAGACGGAGCGACGAACTTTAATTTTCTGACCGATATTACAGCTGTTCATTATCCGGGTAAAAAACACGGTATTGCAGTGGTTTATCACCTGCACAGTATGGTGAACAAGGTGAGGGCAAGAGTGAAGGTGTTTATCGACGAGCATCATCCAGGCATTCCTACAGCAACCACGTTGTGGAACGGTGCCAATTGGATGGAGAGAGAAACTTATGACTTTTTCGGAGTTAAATTCGAAGGCCATCCGGATCTGAGAAGAATATTGAATATGGACGACCTTGGGGTACACCCGATGCTGAAACAATATCCTTTGGAAGATCCAAACAGAGTGGATAAAAAAGACGAATACTTTGGTAGATAGAATATATGAATAATCAGCCGGTATATACAGATAACGACCCGCAGAGTGAGCTGGTAACCCTAAATTTAGGGCCAACCCACCCAGCTACGCACGGGGTATTTCAAAATGTTCTTCAGCTGGATGGTGAACGTATCGTGAGTGGGGTTTCTACGATCGGGTACATTCACCGTGCTTTTGAGAAAATTGCAGAACACAGACCTTTTTACCAGATCACACCGCTTACCGACCGTTTAAATTATTGTTCTTCGCCGATCAATAACATGGGCTGGCATATGACAGTAGAGAAACTACTGAATATTCAGATGCCTAAACGGGTAGATTATCTCCGGGTGATCATTATGGAGTTGTCCAGGATCTCTGACCATATCATTTGCAATACCATTATTGCACAGGATACCGGGGCCACAACTACTTTCCTTTACCTATTTCAGTTCAGGGAACATATTTATGAGATCTATGAAGAGATTTGCGGAGCACGTTTAACAACTAATATTGGTCGTATAGGTGGTTTCGAGAGGGATTTTAATGATATCGCTTTTGCGAAGATCAATAAATTCCTGAAAGAATTTCCTGTAGCCCTGAGGGAGTTTGAAAACCTTTTGAACAGGAACAGGATCTTTATCGACCGTACAGCTGGTGTGGCAAAGGTAACTGCAGAGACGGCATTGAATTACAGCTGGTCTGGTCCTTTATTAAGGGCTACAGGTGTAGATTATGATGTAAGGGTAAGTGAACCTTATTCTTCTTATCAGGATTTCGATTTTGAGGTACCGGTTGGTACTAGCGGTGATATTTATGACCGTTACCTGGTGCGTAATGAAGAAATGTGGCAAAGTGTGCGCCTGATTGAACAGGCCATGCAGAAACTGAAGAACGAACCTGCAGGTATTTTCCATGCGGACGTTCCTGATTTCTATTTACCGGCTAAAGAGGAAGTGTATAACAATATGGAAGCACTGATCTATCACTTCAAAATTGTGATGGGTGAGATTGATGCCCCTAAAGCGGAAGTTTACCACGCGGTTGAAGGTGGTAACGGGGAACTGGGCTTTTACCTGATCAATGATGGTGGAAGAACACCTTATCGTTTGCACTTCAGAAGACCAAGCTTTATCAATTATCAAATGTTTGCGAAAATGAGTGAAGGTATGCTCTTGTCGGATGCCATCATCAATATGAGTAGCATGAATATTATAGCAGGAGAACTAGATGCTTAGAGTAGAAGAACAACAACCTGTAGATTTTTCATCGGCTTTGCTGGCAAAGTTCGATGAGATTGTAAAAAGATATCCTGAGGGCAAGCAGAAATCTGCTTTGCTGCCGATTTTGCATGAAGTACAGGCCGAACAGGGCTGGCTGAGCACCTCGGCGATGAACAGGGTAGCAGATTACCTGGATATTCAGGATATCGAGGTCTATGAAGTGGCATCTTTCTATACCATGTACTTTTTAAAACCTCAGGGCAAGTATATGCTGGAGGTTTGCCGTACAGGACCTTGCTGCCTGGTTGGTGCTGAAAAGCTG
>NZ_DATMRL010000684.1:0-4694 GCF_035566355.1 Pedobacter sp. | reverse complement strand
AACAGAACAGGTACAAAAAGGCCTCCTGGACTTTTTTCTGAGCAAATAATGACACCACCATGGTGATTCAAGTGTGCATAAAAAAATATGAAAAAAGATTAGGATTATGTTGTCGCGTATACTATATTTGCGACAACAAATATAGATAAGATGAGAAAATTAGATTTTGCATCTCTTCAGGTAAAAAATTTAGAGGTATCAAAAGCTTTCTACACAGACAAATTAGGATTTGAATTATCTGAAATGACCAATCCGGAAGCCTGTATTTTTAAGTACAACAAAAATGAAGCAAGTTTTGCAATAAGAAAACCCATCGGAAATTTAGACGGTAAAGAACTTGGTGTTGGTGCTTCACTTTGGTTTGCTATTGATGATAAAATTGAAGAATTACAAAGTAAACTTTCAGAGAAAGGAGTAACTCTTTTAGGAAAAATCAACAATACACCTTTTGGCAAAACAGTAATGGTGAAAGACCCGGACGGTTACATTATTACATTTTTGGAACAAACTATAACGACCAACAATGAATAATCGAGATACAAAATATTGGATAATAGTGGCATCAAAAGATCACGTGAAAAATGCTGTTGCAGCAGGAATTGCGCAAGTTTGCCACGGAAAATCTTCGCCGTTAAAAAGAATGAAAAAAGGCGATTTTGCTGTCTATTATTCAGGGAAGCAAACTATGGGGCAACCCGTTAAATGTCAGGAATTTACAGCATTAGGAAAGGTAATAGATGATGAAATATATCAGTTTCAGGTTTCGGAAGACTTTTGTCCTTCAAGACGAAATATTGAATTCGAGCAATGTAAAGACACACCCATTCTTCCTTTAATTGATGATTTGGATTTTATTAAAAACAAGAAAAGCTGGGGTTATCCATTTCGATTTGGTTTCTTCGAAATTAGCCAACACGATTTCGATTTAATTTCATCACAAATGCTTCAACATCATTATGCCTAGAGATATTGAATTCCATTTTAAAAGCCCTAACAATAGCCCAGGTTATTTACTTGGACAACTCACAATGCTGTGGCAGCGGAAACAAAAAAAGGTCTTAGACCCATTAGACTTGACACATACGCAATTTGTTTTGTTGGCAGCAGTAGGGTGGCTTTCAAAGAAGAGTAAGGCTGTAACACAAATTGACATTGCCAACCAGAGTAATGCCGATAGAATGATGGTATCAAAAGTATTACGAACGTTGGAAGAAAAAGGTTTTATATCACGACAAGAACATGAAACAGACACAAGAGCAAAAACCATTCGACTGACAGCTAACGGGGGAGTTATTTTGCAAAAAGCAATTATTAAAGTAGAAAATGCTGATTTAGCTTTTTTTGCCACATTGGACACTAAAATTTCTTCGTTCAATAGAAATATGCTGCGGCTTATTGACAAGAACAGCGAGTAAAGGGTATTAGATGCGTCATCATAAGCATGTGCCGATCTCTTTGGCCCTGCCGGTGTAAATAATTCAAAAAATGGAAGGGTAATCCGAATCCCAAAGATCTAACTGGCTTATTTGTAAGCTCCCCTAAAATCGGACCAGGAGGGTAGTTAAAATTCTTTGTAATTTAACTACCTCATTATGAAATAGCAACGATTTATCAAGACACAAATCCACCTTAGGTCTTAAACTAACAACGCGAAGATTTCAAGTAAAATTGAATTTATTGTGTATGCAAGTACACTGTTCTGCCACTTATAGGCTGAATGACCCGGTTATTTGGCGAAATATAGATTCCAGTATACTGCGTAAACTGTTGTGTAGAGATTGTTATAGGTGATACGGGAACTATCCATATTACTGGAGTATAATAAGGAATAACCGGATATAGAGCGGTGGGGAAAATATATGAACCGCTATAGGTAAAATAACTGGAAAAGTTTGCAGGCAATAATGTCGCTGGATTGAATTGATTGATGGCTCCATTCGGGTCGGCACCACTCAGGGGCGAAGCATCAAAGACAGGTTGAATAGCCGGGTTAGCTGCCCCATTTTGTATTAAAATACCAATATTTGTTGCATTTCCGCTTGCTGAAATATGAGTCAGAATCACCTCCATCGCACCACCATTTCCATCAATTTCGTGGCAGCTCGGATAAACAAAATGAAAATTTTTTAGGTAATAATTAGTATCATTTACAGTAATATAATTGGACATATCACCGGTTAACACCCTTAATGCATATTCGTAATGATCTGTTGGATCTTGAGAATTGTTTGGATCTGCCACAAAATGGGTGACATTATACACTACCGTTCCATTAAAAGGCGCATAATGAGTAACTACATTGTCAAATTTGTAACTTATTGCTTGAGCAGTTACAAAATTAATTGGGCTTTGGCCTGTCGTGCTTTGATAGAAAGAATCTGTCGCGACATTTTGTGGACCCGTATTATTGTTGTTATTGGAGTTGCTACTACTTTTTGTGCAGGATGTAAATGAAAATGAAAGGCCAATTATGGCAACAAGTAGGTATTTCATATTTTACCATTTAATATGAATTTATTGAATGTCCCTACAATCAGGCCGATGACCAAATTTATGCGATATATAAAGTTATACTAAATTGTATCTATCCCTATAATTTATTAGTTTAGAATTGATTCGCACTAATAGTATGTGATTTTCAATTTCTTATAAACCTTTTCAGTGTATAAAATCAGCGATTAATGGACCTTTTTTTGATAAAATATTCATGTATACCCGATATTTCTCATTTTTCCCGCCCCGTTTTTATGCGCTAAATTCTTCATGGTAATCGGTTTAAATGGTGCGCTCCAAGAAAATTAAATTGCATTTGCTTTCAAACCTTGTAAAGATCGACCATGCAAAAATGCATGTTATCGTGTCTGAAAATAAATAAAGATAAACCAGTGACTAATTTCAACTGCGTTTTCTCCTAACCAGGATTGAATACGGCCTGTACGGCGTAAACAAAAAGTACACTTTCTTTAAAGTCGTACACGGACAACTGTTCAAAAAACAGCTCCCTTAAAACTCATGCAGGCCTAAGGAGCTGACATTGATGTCTTACCGTCCTTACTTCGTTTTAGAAAGAGCGCCGGTTTGCTTTCGTCCTTAGGATAAAGCTCTAAAATTTCCGAAGTTAGTAACATGATCTTTATGGTTTCGCCGTCTATAATGACTTCTTTGCAGTCATAAAATACCTGGTAATTAACTACCGAATTATTATTTGCATTTCCACCTGGCGGCTTACTAATCATCTTATTGTCATCTTTGAAAGTAATAATCAATCCCTTATTTATTTTATTAGCTTTTACAATTTCGGAATCCTTCGATATTTCACCATGAGGACCACCAAACCTGTCAAAATACCAAACACCCCTGATATCAGCCTGTTGGGAATAGCTAATTGAAGATTGAAAACAAAATATTATACCTATGAGAAATAATTTCATGCTCAAATATATATTTAATATTATCAAATTAGCCTAAGTGTAAACCCTTACTTCATTTAACCCATTTTTCTATTTATCTTGTTGCATTAGAGAATATATTCTAATATGAATGAATGAAAATTCTTTTGATTTAGCAGCTTTGCGAGAAATTATTGATGAAGTAAGAGATAAAAATCGCAGAGGTTACCTTGATTTGCAAACTGTTGAAAATTTTATCTTTCATTTTGATGAACTTCCAACCAATGAAATAAAGAGAGAAGTCTATATATCGCTGCTCGACTATTTACAAGTAATTAAAGGTATGGATGCCTCGGAAATTAATCGAAACACGAGCACCGAAATGTATAATAAAATTCTTGCTCCTATTGGGATAAAATATGTTTTATCCTCAAATTTTACTGTTAATTTTAGAATAAGTGTACTCGTCTATTTATTTCTTATCGCTGTGCTTATAATGTTTTTTCTTGGAATTCCCCTCAAAATATATATCATTGTTGCAGTATTATTTCTGGCTCAACATTTCCGGTGCGTTCTAAAAAGGAGGCAAAAGCGTGTCTATGGAAATTTTTACTGATGGTCAAAAAAGCTTTCTTTTGTATTTTCCATTTATATACGGTCCGGTCGTCTTTTAAGTAAAATGAATTATCTTTAGGTACGTGAAAATATCGGCATTCATATTCTTTTTACTTCTGTCTTTCCTGACAGTTCAGCCATTGTTCAGTTCATTGAAACCAGTTGAAAAGAAACAATGTATGAAGATGAGCTGTAATAAGCATAAACAGTCGCCAAATAAGCCCGGTCAATGTGATCCGAATAAGTGCAATCCTTTTATGACCTGCGCGGCAGACAACTTTTATACAATTGTGAAAAGTAATCTTGAATCGCATGCAGTTATTAACTGGACTGAAAAAATAATTCCCCAAAACGATAACCGCTTAGCCACATGCATATGTGATTTCTGGCATCCTCCGGAAGAAATCTAGCCTACACGTTTGGTAAACCATATTTCAAGATCAAAAAATATAATATGAAAAAAATATTTTTTGCAATCTTAGCCATTTCTATGTTGTCAACATCTTTCGCATTTGCCGGTAAAGGCAAACAGTTAAAGAAAGCTGCAACGCCAAAAACGGAATGTCCTAAAGGTTGCCCGCGTACTATGGGATGCGGTCATTAAGGTAAATGAGTTGCATAAGAGCAACTTCGCCCACCACGTTATGTGGTGGGTTTTTTATTTATTTTCCGGGCAATGGGAAATTAAAC
>NZ_DATMRL010000683.1:0-4534 GCF_035566355.1 Pedobacter sp. | reverse complement strand
CTTTCTAACCTCTTCGGCCTGACGTTCGATGCTCATATTCTTATGAAGCATACCAATTCCGCCTGCCTGAGCAATGGCAATAGCCAGTCCAGCCTCAGTAACGGTATCCATCGCGGCAGAAACTACAGGAACATTTAAACGTATTTTTTTGGTCAGGTAAGTTCCGGTATCCACATCGCGTGGCAAAACTTCAGAATATGCGGGTACTAATAATACGTCATCGTAAGTTAGTCCTTCAGCTACAAATTTTTGGGGATCGAGTTGCATAGCAAATAATTATTAAGAGTTACTATTTGCCGGGCAAAAATACGATTATATCTGCTATTCTGCAATAGCAAGATAAATATAGATCGTTTTGATGAAAAGTTTACAATTGGATTAAAAAAATGAGCATGTCACCACTTTGAAGATTTCTTTGTTTTACTATTGCAGACATAAGGGCAACTATTTGATTTATTAGTACAAATCAAATGTTGTTAATAGGAAATGTCCCTTAAATTTATGCTGCTCAACTAAAAGCCTTCCCCGTCTGGGAGGCTTTTTTTATTTGCGCTTCCCCCCTTTGCCATCTGCCTTATTTTACGCTAAAAATTATATTTTTGAGACACACAAATGTAAACAAGGAATTTAACAATCTATATTGCAGGCAAATATGAAAGACAAGGAGCAGACTAAACAAAAATTAATATCAAGTGTTGGTGCAATTATCAGAGCAAAGGGCTATCATGGCTTAGGTGTTAATGCCATAGCCCGCGAGGCAGGAGTAGATAAAAAATTAATTTACAGATACTTTGGAAATGTTGACACCTTAATTGAAACCTATGTGGTCCAAAAGGACTATTGGCTGTCATTCAATAAAAAAATTGAAGAATCAATTGAAAAGATTACCCGTAAAGATGATCTTGCCCTGATCATTACGACCATATTCGAAAAGCAGTTTGAGTATTTCTTTGATGAGGAGGAAATGCAAAAGATCATTCTCTGGGAAATATCTGAGAAAACTGAACTGATGAACAGTCTTTGCAGGGTGAAGGAGAATTTTGGCGATAAGCTCTTTGCAGAAACAGATAAATTCTTTTTAAACTCCAATGTAAACTTCAGATCGATCAGTGCCTTATTAGTGGGCGGCATTTATTATCTGATCCTTCATTCCAAGAAAAATGATTGCAAAGCCTGCGGTATCGATATTAATACAGAAGAGGGAAAAAACGAGATCAGGAAAGCCATCAGGCAAATTGTACACTGGTCTCTTAACTTGCGAAACGAACCTGTCGGAACCTATATGCCTGATTTTACAGAAAGTTTCAAATAATATCAACAACGCAAGTACGGGTACATGGAAAAAATCATCTAAGAAGATTTCTTATCTTAGTTGCTTAAACAGATAACTTCATGAAAACATCTTTTAAGTTACCATTCATAGTACTGCTGGCTATAATGACCTCCTGTAATAAAGGTGATCAGAAAAGCAATCCTTTTTCTGTAAAGAGCAAACTGCCCTACCAGGCACCAGAATTTGACCAGATCAAAGACAGTGATTTTAAACCTGCATTTGAGGAAGGGATGAAAATACATCTGGAAGAGATCCGGAAGATTGCAGATAATGCACAGGCCCCTACTTTTGAGAATACTTTAGTTGCGATGGAAAAGTCGGGTGAAATGCTGACCCGGGTAAACCGGGTATTTGGTTTACTTACTGGTGCCAACACGAATGATCAGCTTCAAAAGCTACAGGAAGAGATGGCTCCGAAACTTTCTGCGCATGAGGATGCCATCTATTTAAATGCGAATTTATTTAAACGAATCGAAACCATATACAATTCCAGAACCTCCTTAAAACTGGATCCGGAATCTTTACGCCTGGTGGAATTTCAATACCAGGAATTTGTACTCGCGGGTGCTAAGCTTTCTGACGAAGACAAATCCAAACTCAAAAAACTGAATGAGCAAGAGGCCTCTCTAAGTGCAAAATTTTCAAATCAGTTATTAGCTGCAGCAAAAGCAGGTGCATTGGTGGTGAACGATAAAACAGAACTTGCTGGCTTATCTGAAGGAGAACTTGCCGCAGCATCACAAGCGGCCAAAGTCAATAAGGCAAAAGGAAACTGGGTATTGTCATTGCAAAACACCACACAACAACCCTCTTTTGTACAGTTGTCTAACCGCACCACACGGCAGAAATTGTTTGATGCTTCCTGGAACAGAGCGGAGAGAAATGACAGCAACGATACCCGGAAAACCATTGTAGAAATTGCAAAAATACGGGCGGAGAAGGCAAGTCTAATGGGATTCCCTAATTATGCGACCTGGAAATTGCAGGACCAAATGGCCAAAAGCCCTGAGGCAGTAGACGCTTTTTTTAATCAACTGGTACCCTCTGCAACAGCTAAGGCAAAGGTTGAGGCCGCTGAAATCCAAACACAGATAGACAAGCAAAAAGGTGGTTTTAAACTGGAACCTTACGACTGGAATTATTACGCAGAGCAGGTACGTAAAGCAAAGTATGATCTTGATGAAGGGCAGGTTAAGCCTTATTTTGAACTGGACAAAGTCCTTAAAAACGGGGTATTTTATGCAGCAACACAATTGTATGGAATCACTTTCAAAGAACGGACAGATCTACCCGTTTACCAGAAAGATGTAAAAGTTTTTGAGGTTTTTGATAAGGACAATTCAACTATAGGTTTGTTTTATTGTGATTATTTTAAAAGAGACAATAAGTCTGGTGGTGCCTGGATGGATAATATGGTTGGTCAATCCAAACTATTGGGTACTAAACCTGTGATCTTTAATGTGTGCAATTTCACAAAGCCTGCTGCCGGCCAGCCAGCATTAATCAGCTTTGACGACGTGACAACTATGTTTCACGAATTTGGACACGCCTTACATGGGTTATTTGCCAGCCAGCAGTACCCAAGTCTGTCTGGTGCCAATGTAGCCAGAGATTTTGTTGAATTTCCTTCACAATTTAACGAACACTGGGCTATGAACCCAAAGGTATTCAAGAATTATGCTGTTCATTATAAAACTGGCGAGCCTATGCCACAAATACTGGTAGATAAGATCAAGAAAGCAGGTGGCTTTAACCAGGGTTATGCATTAACAGAAGTATTGGCTGCGGCTGCATTGGATATGCAATGGCATAAACTTACAGTAAAAGACCCTTTACAAGATGCGGATCAATTTGAAACTTCCGCTTTAAAAAGAACACATCTTGACCTTTCCTATGTACCTCCTCGTTACCGTTCCAGTTATTTTTTACATATATGGGGCAATGGTTATGCAGCGGGATATTATGCCTATCTATGGACCGAAATGCTGGATCATGATGCCTTTTCCTGGTTTGAAGAAAATGGTGGCCTGACCCTTGCCAATGGCCAGCGTTTTAGAGATATGATTTTATCCAGAGGAAACACAGAAGACTATGGCAAAATGTTCCGGGATTTCCGTGGCCATAATCCCAGCATCGCACCGATGCAGAAATACAGGGGCTTACCTGTGAAATAGAAATTAACGCTCTCTCTTTATTCTTCCGGTTCAGTGTGCTGACGCAATTGTTTTGGTCCTTGGGGCCATATAAAAGCTGTGGTTTGTTTTTTCCAGCCCAGGCTTTTATAAAAATCACCTTTCCCTGGCGCAGCTGTCAGGGTTACAAAATGGTAATTTTCCAACAGGCCATTAAGTGTAGTGACCATCATTTTCCCCAGACCATTTCCCTGAAAATCAGGGTCAACAACAATATCTCCCAGCATAGCGTAATAGCGGCCGTCATCTATAGTTCTTCCAAAACCAATAAGCTGTTCATCTTTGTAAATAAAGATTGTCCAGCTGCTTGTTCTAAATGCTTTTTCTATCTCTTCAGGTACGCGAACGCGCCAGTTCACTTTATCAAAAAGTGCACAAACATAGACCCAGTCTATTTCGGAAAGATCTGGATTTATCTTACTGGTAAATGCTGAACTTTTTACAGATGCTTCCGGCATAGTTAAAGGGGTTATTTCCATATAACGTTAGAGTTACATTTTAGTTTTAGAAAGTAAAATAAGTTAATTGCGGCAAATATGCAGATTAATTGAATTCCAAGCAACAGTGCAGATTGTTTTTCAAACCTAAGCGATGAATTGTTTCTTAGGGATTTGAAGCCAAAGGATTTGGAAAGATCGGTCAAGTGCTTTTGGTATATACATTGCCAGAACCTTGTCTAAAATCAGTCTCTGTTCATTTGCAATTTTATTTTCAAAATTGAGAATTAATTATTTATAATTGTGAAATTTATTTAATCGCTCTCTTCATGAAAAGAAAGATTACGCTATCCTTTTTTTTGGTTATTGGTGCAATAACTATCTATGCTCAGCAAAAAGCAGCTCCCAAAACATTTAAATACGGAAAAGTAGATCCCATTGAATTTGAAACCAAAGTTTCAGGTATAGATTCTGCAGCAAGGGGAGTGAAGCTTTTTGATGTTGGAAGATCCTGGTTTGAAGTCAGTCCAAAGACAGGGAGCTTTGTCAACGTATATGAAAGGCATATACGG
>NZ_DATMRL010000682.1:0-12637 GCF_035566355.1 Pedobacter sp. | reverse complement strand
TTGATTTCTCCATATTCACCTGTTCCAATAATAGCCTCTCTATTTTTCCATGGCTTACCGTTGCCCTTAATCCAGGCTTCCAGTGTCCATTGATTTTTAATAATATCCATTCCGATACAAGGATTATTATCCAGACCATCCAGACACAGCGCATAATTACCTGTTTGACTCTTGGCAATACCCGAAATTAGAATGAAGCAAATTGTGACCAGAAACAGTTTCATTTTTTCCATGCATACCTCCTATAAAATTAAGATTGAATTTAGCTTTCCTTTTGAAAGGAAATGGTGCATCTTTTCACCTGTTGTTCAGCAAACATACTTCTTCAAAAAGAAATTATTATAGATTTCATTAACCTTAATAAAAAAATAATATTGTTCAAAGAACCGAAAGCATTCCCGTCAAAACGGTGAGCGAGGTATCTCCTATTCTATTATTCTCCAGTCAACGATCTATGCCTTTTACTAAAAAGGAAATATGTTTATATTTAAGAATATAATTCCGAGCCCTTCCCTGTTAGATCTGTTCACTGTCTATCCAAAGAAAGAATATAGTTACAATGAAGAACTTCATTTTTATCTGGTTAATGCTTGGTATAGTGTTGCAGGGATTGGCCCAGAGTAAAGGAACAATAGATTCTCTGAACCGTGTTATTAATGATAGCCATAATAGGCCCGAAAGCCGGGTGCTCGCCTGTGTTGTGCAGGGCGAATACTATATCAACAAGCCCGTTAAAACGCCAAAAGATCTCGATAGCGCCTCGGTCGCCCTTAAGAAAGCCCAATATCTCAAAACAACTTTAAACGCTCCGTCAACAGCTGGTGAAATCTTGTTTTTAGCAGCCTTGATCAGTAAGCGGAAAGATTTAAAGGAAGAAGGGAACCGCCTGAATGACCAGGCACTCACATTCTTGAAAAAGAAACCCGGCAGTGATTTTCTTGGGCGAGCATTACTGGAGAAAGGAGATTATTTAAACATTGATGATAGTGTCCAGCTAAAGCAAAAGATCAAACTGCTTAATGAAGCTATGTCATGTTTTCAAAACGCAAAGTTTATAAAGACCAGGGCTGGCTTATGGAAATCAATTGGAGATCTGTATGGCATAAGCCGATCTGATCCAGGGAATCTGGCCCTGGCCCTCGAAGCTTATCAGCGGTCAATGAACACTTATTTTAGTTATGGCTACAGGAACGTCCAGGACATCTATGTAGAAATGTCTGGAATTTACCGGGATCTGGGAAATGATAAAGAAGGTTTGCATTATTGTTTAATGGCCATACAAACTGCAGAAAGAGCCAGAGACAGCAGTATGACGATGTGCCAAATCTATAATACTGCAGGAATGCAGTATTGTCAGTTACTGGATTACGCCAACGCAAAGAAATATTGGCTTAAATCATTAAAACTGGCAGAAAAGCTCAATGACAAAGGGGCTATTTTCAATCTCACAGTAAATCTATATACAGCTTACAGGCACGACAATGAGTATGGTAAATTGAAGCAATTATTAGATCGGATCCATTCCCGGTTCCCGGAAAATGATCTCCAAAACCAGTACGTTTCAGGCACTTTATATTTAGGTTATTATACGGACATAAAAGATCTGGTTAATGGGAAGAAATATAGTATGCAGCTGATAAAATTAATCAGTACTGCAAATGAAGGTATTCTTCGTCATATCGGACAGGAAACTTATTCGGCTATTGCAGATTATTACACACTTGCATCTGATTTCAATAATGCCTATAAATACTGGAAACTGGCCTATTCAACTATGATGCGCTTCGATAATAGAATGTCAAACAAAGCAGGCGCATTCCATGCGCACTTTAAGATCGATACGGCCAGTCATAACATGAGATCTGCTATTTCCTACCTGGTTCGGTACGCAAAACTGAGAGACACCATGTATACCGTAAGTAAAGCCGAGCAGGAAGCAAATCTCAGAGTATTATACGATACAAAAGAGAAAGAATATGAGTTAGCAGAAAGCAAACAAAAAATCCATATGCTTACCCAAAATGAACAGCTCCAGCGCGCAAACCTTAAGCAGGCTGTTTTGATGAGAAACATAACCATCGCCTTTACCATAATTGTAATTATTGTCAGCGCACTTCTGTTAAGAATGGTTATCCTTCGAAAAAAAGCAATGCGTAAAATCGCAAGAACAAATTCGTTGCTGGAGAAATTGGTTTCGGAAAAAGAATGGCTGCTCAGAGAGATACACCACCGCGTAAAGAACAACCTGCACACTATAATCTGTCTGCTGGAATCACAAGCTACCTACCTGGAAAAGGATGCCTTGAAAGCCATTGACGATAGCAGGCACCGCATCTATGCCATGTCGTTGATCCATCAGAAACTTTATGAGAATGACGACGTAAAAACCATCGACATGAATGATTATGTCACATCTCTTATCCATTATCTACAGGATTGCTATGATTTGAAAAATAACATCACGTTCCACCTGGAAATTGCCCCCGTTTTAATCGACGCGTCTATTGCAATTCCCATTGGTTTGATCATTAATGAGGCCGTGACCAATGCCATAAAATATGCCTTTCCTAAAAATGCCGCAGGCCGGATCTCTATTAAATTATACGAAGACCGCGAAAAAATAATTGTAATTGTAGCCGACAATGGTATTGGCATCAATATGGAGTTGATCAACAAACCCGCACCATCTATGGGCCTGCGTTTGATAAAAGGTCTTTGTGATGATATTGGAGGCAAGATCTCTTTTAATAATGATACAGGTACAGAGATCAAGTTAATATGCAACCGGATCCCGGCAGAAGAGGAGGTAATTAATATGCAAGAACTTTTAAACAATATACCAGATGCCACCTAAAACTAAAATACTCATTGTTGAAGATCAATATATCGAAGCCAGCAATCTCGAACTCATCCTTTTGCGAGCCGGATACCAGGTATGCGATATCGCCCGCTCTGTTGCTGCTGCGCTAAAAATCATAAGTACAGAAAAACCAGATATGGTACTGGTAGACATTCAGCTCCAGGGGCGCTTAACAGGAATTGATCTGGCTAAAATGTTGTCACAAAAGAATATTGCCTTTATTTTCATTTCAGCAAATTCACGGCAGCAGGTACTGGATGCAGCAAAAATGACACGGCCTTATGGTTTCCTGTTAAAGCCCTTTCGTGAAAAGGACATTTTGATCGCGCTTGATGTTGCTTTATATACCCACATGCAGGACATTGAATTAAAGCTGAAAAACAAAACAGCAGCGAATCCCCTGCTTGAAGCCAAGGCTGGCAGTAATATTGTTGGTGATTCCAAAGCTGTATTATTGTTGTTAAGTAACATTAAAGTCGTGTCACAATCAGAAGTAGCTGTGATGATCCTTGGAGAAAGCGGCACTGGAAAAGAACTGATTGCACAAAACATCCATAAGCAGTCTGCCCGCTCTAATCAACCATTTGTTACTGTAAACTGCGCTGCACTCCCTGCCAACTTGATAGAATCAGAACTGTTTGGGCATGAAAAAGGAGCCTTTACAGATGCGTCAACAACGCGGATCGGTAAGTTTGAACAAGCCAATGGCGGAACTATATTTTTGGATGAAATTGGGGAGATTCCCCTGGAAATCCAGGCCAAATTTTTAAGGGTATTACAGGAAAAAGAAATCGAGATCGTTGGAGGAAGGACCAAAAAAGTAGATGTCCGTATTCTTGCTGCCACTAACCGGAACCTCCAGGAGGCAATGGCGTCAGGCCGTTTTCGGGCTGATCTTTATTACCGGCTAAACGTCTTCCCTATTGTTTCACCTCCACTACGGGCCCGTATAGATGATATTCCCTTACTTGCCAATCACTTCGCTAAGAAATACAGCAATCAGGAGGCTAAAAATATTACTGGAATCGAGACTCATGTAATGGAATTGCTGCAGCAATATCAATGGCCGGGTAATATCAGAGAGCTTGAAAATATTATCCACAGGGCCGTTATTCTCTGTTCGGGGGATAAGATCAGCTATGTGGACATGGAAACTGAACCAGGACTAACTTCTTCCGCTTTTTCCCGCTCAAAAAACATAAATGATGTAGAAAAGGAACATATTGAGTCGGTGCTTAAGGAATGTGACTGGAAGGTTTATGGCTCTGGCGGCGCCGCAGAAATCCTGGGAATGAAAGTGCCCACCTTAAATTCCCGGATCAAAAAACTGGGTATCAAAAAACTTGGACTTAAGAAAAACAACAGGCCTTATAAAGGTTGATCCATTCTGCATCTTGAATTATTGAAATATAAACAAAAACGTTCCATCATTTACTTTATTTCAAAAAAAAACCAAGCACTAAAAAATCTAAACTACTAAAAATCAACACCTTAAAATAAAGGCATAAATCATGACAATTAAGGCTTTAAAACTTAACCTTTAATTGTCATGTAAAAAAAACTTAACAAAATCGGTCGCCATTTAGTGATGGCGCTCGCAATGGTACTTATTGCCTGTTCATCTTCATTTGCACAGATTAAAAATGTTGTTCTTGTACATGGTGCCTTCGCCGACGGATCGGGCTGGAAAGGGGTATACAGCATCCTGGTTAAAAAAGGTTATCGTGTGGTTGTTCTGCAGGAACCGATGACCTCATTAGAAGATGACGTTAAAAACTTACGCCACGAACTGGATCGGTTGGACGGCCCGTGCATTCTGGTCGGCCATTCCTATGGCGGCGCGGTGATCACAGAAGGAGGTTATCACCCTAAAGTTGCAGGCCTGGTCTATGTAGCTGCATTCCAACCCGATAAAGGAGAATCGGATCTTACATTATTTCAATCCGCTCCTGTACTACCCGAAAATGCGATATTACCTCCCGATGATGCAGGCGTTGTTTACATTGACAGGGCCAGATACCATACCAGTTTCTGTGCAGACATTCCAAAAGAACAGGCTGATCTTATGGCCGATTCTCAAGGGCAATTTGCAGGAAAGGCTTTTGCTACCCCTATAACCGATCCGGCCTGGAGACATCTGCCATCCTATGCCTGCATCGCTACAGAAGACAAAATGATCAATCCTGTGATCCAGCACAGGATATATGAACGTTCTAAATCCAAGGTCACAGAGATCAAAGGAAGCCATTGTATTTTCATGTCTCAACCCCAAGCCGTAGCTGCATGGATCATTAAAGCAGCAACCGAAATTCCAGCAGGGAAATAATTACAATTCTTCGGGAGATTGTCCCATTCCCCACCACTGGTTTAAACGAGATCTTTGTATTGTTAAATGATTAAAAACAAAAATAATTCCTAAAACAATGAAAAACTCAAATGTAAAAAATGTAGTGCTTGTGCACGGTGCATTCGCTGATGGTTCTGGCTTTAAAGCACTTTATAATGAATTAACTAAAAAGGGATATAATGTATCCGTTGTACAGAATCCTTTAACTTCATTGGAAGATGATGTTCTGGCTACACACGTTGCATTAGACAGAATGGGCGGACCTGCGGTTCTTGCCGGTCACTCCTGGGGCGGAGCGGTGATTACTGAAGCCGGTAACCATCCAAATGTTGCAGCCCTGGTTTATATAGCAGCGTTCCAGCCAGATAACGGTGAATCGGCACTGCAATGGCTACAAACTGCAGCCCCTGCACCAGAAAACGGTGTCTTACCGCCAGATGAAAAAGGCATTGTATACTATGACAAAGATAAATACCACGCTGGTTTCTGCGCCGATATTGATGCCAGTGAAGCCGCCTTTATGTATGCTTCACAGGGTGCTTTTTATGCTAAAGGTTTTGTAAGCCCAATTACAGATGCAGCATGGAGGCACAAACCAGCTTATGGTCTGATCGCTACTGAAGACAAGAGCATCAACCCCGAGATACAAAAGAATATGTACAGCCGTTCCAATACCAGGGTAACCGAAGTTAAGGGCAGCCATGTGATCTTCATGTCACAACCCGAGATTGTTGCCGGTGTAATTATTGAAGCAGCCGAAAAAGCTTCAGAAGCCTAGTTTTCATTTATATGATCTTTTGAATCCGTATCCTGTAAAAGTATAAAGAACAGCAATCTTCTTCTGGAAGATTGCTGTTCTTTAATATGGTATAGGGACTATTTAAAATGAGCCAACTTAAAACCGCAAGAAACGGCTTTCCTGCGAAAGAGAAACAAACTACTTTTGAATAAAAAGGATGATAAACCATACAGACATAGGAAGAACCCTTAAAGAAAGAAAAAAGGCTATCGGCTCCTTAATCCGTAAAGGTGATGTTACCCTTGGCGGTTACAAGAAAGCGAAGATATACGGCCTGCTTACTTGTTCATCGGGCAAAAGAATGAAAGTTGAAAACCGTGTTTTCTTTAAAGATGAAGCCGAAGCACTATCCAATGGATACAGGCCGTGCGGTCGCTGTCTCCCCGAAAAATATCAAATCTGGAAAGTCTCTCAGTATTACCCCACAGCATAGAAACTCACAAATCTGTTATCCTTATTTATTCAATATCTGTATCTGTTATACCTTTATTTATACCCGTAACTTTATGGAGTTAATTTAATTATAACATGGAAATACAAAACTCAGCAAATAAAGATATTCAAGAAATTTTCAGACTGTACAGCATCGCCACAGATTTTCAAAAATCGAAGTTCATTGTTCACTGGCCAGAATTTGAACTCAACCTGGTACAGACAGAAATTGAGGAAAACAGACAATGGAAGATCATTATTGACGGTAAAATAGCTTGTGTATGGGCAACGACCTTTGATGATCCCCAAATTTGGGAAGAACGCAATCATGATCCCGCAGTTTATATCCACAGGATCGCCGTAAATCCTGAATTCAGAGGGCAAAATTTGGTGCAGCAGATTGCAGAATGGGCAAAGGAATATGCGCTGAGCAATGAAAAAAGATTTGTGCGTATGGATACCGTCGGCGAGAACACCGGGCTGATTAATTATTATACAAAATGTGGCTTTGAATTTTTAGGATTGCTAAAACTTCAAAATACAGAAGGATTACCAGCCCACTATAACAACGCAACAGTAAGCTTGTTCCAGATTGAAGTTCAGGAGAAGCATTCAATCTAACTTTTTTCTCCACCCTACCCGGTCAAAGCACAATCTGAAGGGAAGTTAACGCTCTAAATTGTACATCCATCAATAAGAAAAACAAACTGTCGGGGAAAAATTCTAATATAGAAATTGTTCGACGCGACAGTTTGTTTATACATTTTTAGACTTAAGTAACTTCGATTTTACGGTTTATTCTTTTTAGCCAATTTTTCTGCCACTTCTATACTAAATTTATGATCCACAAGCAATTGCAGAATCTCTTCGGTTAAGTTGTCCGGCGAGGTCATCCAAACCAATGTATTATTTTGAACAATAAAAGTTCTTGGAATGCCAAATGTACCAGATGGCTTAATCCAGTTTTTATGGAAGTCACTTGACTCCTTCGAACCTGCGTACCCAACGCGAAGATCCATCAATTTTTCATTTTTGACTATAAATTCCTTCACCTTATCAAGTTCCTCTTCCCATACATCCTGAGCAATAAAAATAATCTTATCTTTAAATTTGGAATTCAGTTCACTCAAATGCGGCATAGCAGCGATACAGGGCTTACACCAGGTTGCCCAAAGTTCAATCAAGTAAATCTTATCTTTTTCAAATTTCGCTACAGGCTCTCCTTTAAGCCACTCCACCTTTGGATACTGCTCCACCTTTTCATTCACATCCAGATAGGTAATCTGAGCAAAACTATCAGAGGTACAGAATAGCAGAAAGAGAACTGTTCCGGCTACTTTAGTTATCGTTTTCATGTTTAATTTTTTAGTTTTCATTTTTTTAGTACCTGGCAGCCAATTTTATGGCTTGGTATGCATTTACAATTCCACCACTTATACATACCTCAGTAAATGGCACATTTACGATGACGTTTTTCTTTTTTACCTGGACATCATGGCCAACCTTAACCACAGATTTCATAATGATTTCTTTCACTTGTACAGCAGTTAACCTTGGATAATAAGATCTGATCAATGCCGCCAGTCCGGTAACTACAGGTGTAGCCATACTTGTACCGTCCAAAGCTTTATAATTTGATCCCGGTAGTGTTGAATAAATACCAACACCCGGAGCAAATACATCCACCCTCGTCTTTCCAAAATTAGAAAATGAGGCAACAAGCTTTTCATCATCTTGAGCATTACTTGCGCCAACATTTAACCAGGCTTGTGCAGTGTCCCTACTATTAGAATAAAATTTATTAGGAAAATAATCGCCCTCATTATCTAAATCCAGTCCATCATTACCGGCTGCATGCACCAACAAAACATCCTTAGACATCGCATACCGAACTGCCTCGTCCACTCTGTCCTTATTTGGCGAGTAACGCTTGCCAAAGCTCATGTTAATGATCCTCGCCCCCTGGTCTACCGCATAGATAATTGCATTAGCAACATCTTTGTCTCTTTCATCTCCATTTGGGATTGCCCTAACATTAATGATTTTAACATGATCAGCTACCCCATCAATCCCGATACCATTATTCCTGACAGCACCAATAATTCCAGAAACATGTGAACCATGACTTGCATCAGGCCCCATCACATCTGTACTTCCGTAAGTTTTTTCTTTAATATCACCAATGTTGTCCCCAACCAAATCTCTTGGATCAAAAGACAAATTTAAACCATAGTCGTACTGCTCTTTCAGGTGTTTCACGCCATCACTTAATTGAGTTCTAAAACCTTCCATGGTAAGCGTAGAATCCTTTTTAAATTCATTTAAAATCATCGCTTTAATTGAACTTTGAAGTAACGTTAGCGGAACATAGGTTTTTAAATCATTTAGCGCTGGCTTGGGTTTTCCAATTCCCTCAAATATCGTATCTGAAGCCAATTTATAACCGCTCATATAGTTAAGACCGTCTCTAGCTTGCTGAAACTGCTTACGAAAAAGAGGCAATAACTTTTTGTATACAGCCAGACCATTGGTATCAGCAGGTAAATTATTCAAATCTGGAAACCGTTTCTGGCCAGCCCTGATTAAACGGGTAAGTTCAAGAGTTTCGTTATTCACATTTCCTCTGGCTGAGCCTAAAAAACTCCATCCCCATTTCTTAGATGTATGCCATAGATTCGGTTTAAGATCAACATGACTGGTATCCACCCCCCCATCAATAACAGCTACAATCACCTCTTTACCCTTCTTACCTTTCAACAACTCAGTATAGGTCCGCTCTGTGCTGATTCCAAAAACGCCGTCCCTTTCCAAATCCTGATTTTGCCAGTTGATTTTTTGCGCATGGACAGTTCCAAATGCGCTACATAGCATGATTAAAAAAATTATTTTTTTTAGTTTCATTATTCAAATTTTAACAATAACTACCCTGTCACTCATCCGCTACTTACCCATTGCCTTCTTAATATCGGCAACAGGATCTTTTATTAGATCAACCGCACGGATTAAAATTTTTCCTTCCGGTGAAATCAGGTAAGCATGAGGTCCCGCATCCAGAGATACATCATAAGCTTTCATCAGTGAACTCTTTTCATTAGAATCATAAGGCACCAAAGGCATTGTGTCCTTTACATTTATGATATTGCCAGCTATCAAAGAAGATTCTTCCAATACATCTTTCCATACATATTGTGTATTAGGTGTATCGTAATAAACAGATAAAATAACCAGATTTTCATCCTTAAACTGCCTGCTGATTTTTGTCATGGCAAAAGCAAGAGGGTCAAATGGTATGAAATTCCTTGACCAAAAGAAAAGGAAAACATGCTTACCTTTTAGTGAAGAAAGAGAAACTGGTTTTCCTGATATATCATTTAAAGTAAAATCAGGAGCCATATTACCTGGCAGGAGTTTTTTGGCGACAGGCAATCGACTGGTCATCCTTTTCCCCTCTATGCTATTTTTCATCTTGTTAGAAAAGGAGTTAAACTCCGGCTCTACTACACCCGGGTCCACAATTCCATTCTTTTTCCTTGACCACAAGTTAAAAGCGACATAACTATCCGGATGAGATTTAATAAAAGCAGTCTGAATACTCATCTTTTCAGCCATTAATTGCCTTTGCAGACTACTTAATTCCTTTAACTTAACCTGATCCTCTTCTTCCCTTGCCTTTTTTACCTGTGCATCCAGTTCATCTCCTTTTTTGGCTATGGGTTTATATAGTTCCATTAAAGCCATAAAGTCGACCATCGAGGGCCCGCCTTTAATATCTGAAGTTAAAAGTGATGAATTTCCTATAACTGTTATGTCGGTTGGATCAAGGAAGAGTTCCCTGTATTCACCTCTAATCTCCTTGTTAGAAGGAATAAATGTAAGGGAAGCAAATATAGGTTCAAGTATTTGTCCCTTTAATGAAAACTTACCATCTACAACCTTCGAGGAATCTACCATATCTGTATGGTTCATAAAATATCTTATCGTCATCATCCCCTGCTGGTCCTTTCCAATCTGGCCAGTAATAGAAAATGGTTTCTGGGCCAAAAGCCCCATAGATGCGGTTAGAAATACAACGAATAATCCGCTGCTTTTTAATAATTGTTTTAAGTTCATCGTTTTATAATAAAAAATTAAATACTAAGGATTATCTGACATTCCAGGATTTGTCTGAAGTATTAAAGGCGGCAATCTTAGCGTAAACCGTAATGGCATTAGCTGATTGGACTGGGTCACCGTCACTCCGTCAGCGCCGTAGGTATGATGTGTATAAGTACGGGAAGAGAAAACCGGGTCTAACGAAAGTCTTCTCATATCTAGCCAACGCTGCCCCTCTCCCGCAAATTCACGAGTTCGTTCATCGATAATAAATTTCAGTAGATCGGTATCCGATGTTATACTGGCCGGTACACCGGCTTCTGCAACCGGCATCCTATTCTTGCGCAATAATTCTACATCGGCCTTCGCACCTACAAAATCGCCGGTTCGTACCCGGACTTCAGCATGCATCAACAGAAGATCAGCCAGCTCAATACCCACATGTGAATACGTTGCATACTTCCGATACAATCCTCCCGGAATCGGTGTGCGATCTGAATGCACATTACCGTAAAAATTTCTTCTCAAATCTGAAGTTCCATATAAATTCATGGTCTCGGGTGTCATAACTAATCCGTAGCTAAAACCCAGATTAGCTGTTTTTAAAAGTATTGACTCCTGATACTTTGAATAATTATTTCCTGGATAATCCGGACCGGAAAAACCGATAGGAAAAAAAACTCCATCTGCAGCAAATGCATTATTATAGTTATATAGACTAGGAGGAGACGCAACATTTGAGAGGTCGTTAAACGCATCATTGAGCTGGGCCAATGCATCTTGGTATCTGTTCATATATAAATACACCTTTCCTAATAAGCCCCTGGCTGCTGGGCGCGACATCCGGGTTACAAAAGAGCCTTTCAACGGAAGGTTAACGATAGCAACCTGTAAATCGCTGATGATCTGGCTATACACTTCCTTAACTGAATTTCTTTTGAAATTCTTCGCGTTGACATCAGCATCCTTAATAATAGGAAAACCGGGATCAGTCGCTGCTGTAGCTTCGTTGTAAGGCTTTCCATAATGATTGATGAAATCAAAATTAATCCAGGCGCGCGTAGCAATAGCCTCTGCCTGTAAAGCTGCCTTTTGTTGAGCCGTACCATCCGAAATGGTGGTTACTTCGTTTATGATTTTATTACAGATGTATAAATTCAGCAATTGATAACTCATATAAGTCACTTCCTGACCAGGTGTGTAGAGATCGGCCTCCCAGGCAAATCCTCTTTGTGCATCTGTCCCGGCATTTTTGAAATAATTTTGCTCGGCAGCAATCTCATCGCCCATAACTATTGTCACATCACTGACATCCATCTTATAAAAACTTGTGTTGTTCATTAACAGATCGTAATCTTTCAATGTGGTAGCAACTAACTTACCTTTGGGCACAATTTCTAAAAAGTCTTTTTTACAGGAAATAAGGAACACTACTACCATTATCAATCCTGATACTTTGTAAATATTTGCTTTCATGTTCTTTTTTTTAAAATGTAATATTTGTCCTGATGCTATAAGAATGGCGAAATGGAGGAATAATCCTAATCCCCGTATTCAGATCATTAAATTCGGGGTCAATGCCTTTTTTATTTGCTGTCCAGACTAGAAAGTTTGTGGCCTGGAGGGTGAAACTGGCCGATTTCACCTTGATCTTTCTTAACAGATGATCAGGTAGCTTATAAGATAGATTAATATCCCTAATCTTTGCATAGGATGCACTTACAACATTCACATCCCCCTGTGTATAATAGGCCACATTTCTTGTGAAAAACGACTCATAACCGGGGATGTACGAAGGAATGTCAGTAAACTTCTCATCACCAGGCTGTTTCCATCTATTTAAAAAGTCAGTAGTTAGATTGCCATCGAAATTTGGCGTGTTTGAGGTACTTACCGTGATTCTTCTTGTATAGATTTGATTGACATCTGCCCTCATTACATGTCCAAGATTAAAGATCATGTTAGCTCCTAGTGAAAAAGCCTTATAAGTGAATATATTGCTTAATCCACCGCTATAAGGCGGATTGGTCGTTCCACTGTATACCAAGTCGTTTACTGTTTCAACACCTGGAGTACTGTTAATACTGCCATTGGCCAACTTGATAAT
>NZ_DATMRL010000681.1:0-4821 GCF_035566355.1 Pedobacter sp. | reverse complement strand
TAAAGTAATTGAGTATGTGGATCTGTCCCTTATGTAACCAGACTTTTCTAAAAAACAACCAGTCTCATGCCTGTGATGAAATGCAGGTAGAGGATTTTCTGCGCGGAAAATCTGACCATACCCTTAGCTTGTTCCAACATTTCACAGAACACGTATCTCAGATCGCGCAGATCAAACTAAATACGACAAAAACCATGATCAGTATAGAATGTGAAGGAAAAAGGAATATTTATATTTCCCAACTTGGCAAGAACTTTCTCCATGCTGTTTTTATTTTTAAACAATTGTATCCTGATAACTTATGCTTTATAAAATTTGGTCAGGTACCCGGAAGTGATCAATTTAACCACCACTTCAGGATGTATGAGAAAGAAGACCTCAATGAGGAAGTAGATCAGTTTATAAGAATGGCCCTGAACGAGGCCAGTTAAAGATTACGGCTCTGTCTTTCAACAAAGCCGTAATACTAAGAATTATTATGCGCTAAAGCTAATGTTCAAGGTAATTGGGGTTGCACTTAATGCTTTACTTACCGGGCAGCCCGCTTTTGCAGCATTGGCCAGTTCTGTAAATTTAGCCTCATCCATTCCAGAGACTTTACCCTTCAGATCAAGAATAATGCTGGAAATAGCAAAACCGCCTTCTACAGGATCCAAAGAAACAGTTGCCTCGGTAGTCAGTTCATCGGCAGTGAAACCTGCTGCAACGATCATAAAGCTCAATTGCATATTAAAACAACCTGCGTGTGCTGCTGCGATTAATTCTTCAGGATTGGTTCCGGCTTTTCCGTCTTCATTTTCGAAGCGGGTTTTGAAACTGTAAGGAGTTTGATCAAAGAACTTATTGGAGGAAGACAATGTTCCTTTACCTTCTAATCCTGTACCGTTCCATACGGCTGTAACTCTTCTTTTCATGTATATAAATTTATTGTTTTCAGGGATCTGTAAGCATCCGCAGATGCCGTTTTACTTACATAAACCTAAGCATTCCTTTTAAACTTTACAACAATTTAAGGCAGTCATTTTGTTAAGTCAATTTCCGTAATCAGGAAACAAAATCGACATCAACAGGTCTATTTTTTTAAAATAATTCAATGACGACTCCCAGATAATTAAAAATATTCATTACGTTTGAAAAAAGGAATTATATCCCGCTATGAGAACGACAATTTTTAATCTGAATACCATGATATCCAAGTTAAGCTCGGGTATTGCTGTTATTGTGGTTATTATTATTGTCATTCATGATATGGGGAAGGTTATGTAAAAAATAGATCAAAAATATTCTATCACATAAGCCTTCCCTACCCGGAAGGCTTTTTTTATGCTTTAAAATTATGAACGGGAAATTTATCATCAGCATCTTATCAGAAGACAAAAAGGGACTTCTAAACCAGATCACCTCTGTTTTCAACAAAAAAAATTATGAAATAGAAAGCCTCTGTGTGGCTAGAACAGATATCAGGAATATTGTGATGATCACCGTAGAAGCTTTGCTTCCTTCAACTGACCTTCAAAATACCCTGTTTAAACTGGAAAGGTTTATTGAAGTATACCGGGCAGATGCCCATTGTGCTAAAGCACACAGCCTGAGAAAAGTTGCTTTTTTCAGAGTTTCCAAAGAAATTATGACATCGCATTCCTGGTCGCTCATCCAAAAATATGGGGCAAGCATTACCGGAGTATTTGAAGATTCCCTGCTTTTAGAAAAAACCGGAACAGATGCTGATATACTAGAACTGTATAACAAACTGGATGGCAGTCATCTGCTCAGTTTTTGTAAAACGACTTTGGTTCTCGAGGAATCAATGTCAACTATGGAGGGGCTTTTTTAGGATAACAATCTTATCTTTGCCCTATGTCTATTGAAGAATTAGAAGCTTATTTTGAAAGTGTTGATCTGCCCGAAAATGTGTACCTGAATCAGGCCACCAAAATTACAGATGTAAAAAAGTTTGTAAGCAGTCATATCATAACCGTAAAAGCACATGGCCATATTAAGGCTTATTCAAGTTTTATGGATAGGCTGATACAGTTAAAAGAGATTATTGAAGCCCGGGATTCTGCAGAAAAGTCAGATTAAAGTTCTATATAAGTAAACCACTTTTTATAGATCTGATGGTATACACCATTCTCCTTAAGATGTCTGAGTACCTCATTGATCCGGTGCCTGAGTTCGGTATCTCCTTTCTTCATGGCGATACCATAATGGGAATGCGTATCGGGCAGAAACATTCCCATTTGCAGTTTTTTATATTTTTGTAAAAAACTCCCGGCAATAGGCGAATCGTCTATAACAATATCAATTTTCTTTTTAACAAGCTGCTGATAGAGTTCTTCATTTTTAGTGGCATGTACAACCTGATGATTTGGAAATTTCTCCATAATATATTTCTCCGCCTCCGTTGCAATACGGACCCCCAGAATTTTATGGTCAAAGCTGTTTAAATTATTTAAGGATGTACCCTCATTGACCACTGCGCAAAGTCTGAATTGCAAATAAGGCACGCTAAATTCCAAAATCCTTTGTCTGGAAGGAGTCATGGTCACAGCAGAACAGATCATATCCAGTTCTCCTTTATAGAGCTTTTCAAGGATGTTTTTCCAAAGCGAAATCTCATAGTGGATCTCCAGATTCAGCTGCCCGGCAATTTCTCTCATCAGATCAACCTCAAAGCCCTCAAATACATCAGAATTATAATCTGTATGCATAGGGACTGGTGCGACAGAATCCAATCCAATTTTAAGTATTTCTTTCATTTCAATGGTTTTTACAGTATTTAACTCAGATCCTGCTCGTTTAATCTTTATTTCAATACCAATACAACAATTGGAACTTGGTTATAAAGATAAGCCAGAATCCTTAAAATACGACAAATTGAGCAGAAATTAATCTAAAGAGATCATTCTGAGGCAAATGTTTTTTCGATGCGTTTATCTGGTACAAACCAGATCATAGCCACCAAAATGTAAATACCAAAACTGATCCAGGAGTTGAACATCGCTGCAACAATAGCGATCAAATACAGTGCAACCGAAATCTTCCCTTTGTTATCTGTTCCGATGGCTCTTTTTAACTGAACATTTTCATTGCCATTTCTAATTAGCACATTAATGAGAATAGAATAGGCTATTCCATTCATGAGTAATACAAAACCATATAATGCTGTTGGCCATTGACTAAAATGATTCTCGCCCATCCATCCGGTTACAAAAGGTATTAAAGACAACCAGAACAGCAAATGCAAATTAGCCCATAGTGTTGGTCCATTGATAGATTTAACACTTTGGAAGGTATGGTGATGGTTATTCCAGTAAATGCCCACATAGATAAAACTCAGTACATAACTGATAAATACGGGCAGCATCGGAAGCAGATCCTTAATGTTATCTTTCTCATGGGGTACTTTGATTTCCAGTACCATGATGGTGATGATGATGGCAATCACCCCATCACTAAATGCTTCCAAACGTCCTTTATGCATAGTTTCAATCTATTTCCACAGCAATATAACAAATAAATTAAAAAATGCGAGGCCACCAACGTTACCCTATCTTATTTCCAGTTAATGGATTTAAAAACGATCTCTCTGTAGTTGTCTTTTTCAAAGAAAACCCCGACACGATCTTCTGAAAGCTTCACCAAATCAGAATATGCAGTATAATCCCCTTTGTAATCTTCAGGACTTTTAGCCACCACTTTAGAAATTCCCCAGGTTTTCCCTTCATCAAAGCTGATCCTCAAAGTTAAGTTGTCTCTTGCTGTGGTATTTGCTGCATTGCAGAAAGCAAGAACTGCTTTCCCTTTCTTTCTGCCAATATTCAGAATACTTCCCTGGCAAACAGGATCTGGCAATTGCTGATCAAAATACGTTTTGGACCAGCTTTGTCCCCCGTCTTTACTGATGCTTACAATCCTCTGCCTGATATTGCCCAGCTGATTTCTGGCGTTGATCATCAACTGATTTCCAGACAACTCTACCGCCATAGATTCATTTCCTCCCGGTGTAGCAATATCTTCGCTCAATTTAAAGGTTCGACCATGATCATCTGTATAAAATCCATGTATTCTGCCATCTGCATAATGCGGTAAGGGTTTCCCGGCCGAATGATTTGCAGCAACATAGATCCGTCCCTCATACAGCCCTGAGTTTAGTTGTATCGCATGTCCGGGACCGTTGGCATAGCTCCTCCAGTCCTGTTCGAAGTGATACGCTTTATTGACGTCAGGTTGTTTAGGTTTATGAACATGGAGGGTAATATCTACTGGTGCTGACCAGCTTAAACCTCCATCAGCAGATGTCTTATACCAAACTTCACGTAAACCTTCTCCCTTTCTCACCTCATCTTCAGGGGCGTTCCCTGTGTTATAAAATAAGAATATACGTCCTTTTGGATAATCAGGATCAGTTAAATCCAACACGGGTGATGGATTTCCTGCTTGTAAAGTGTCATTAGAAACAACCGTAGTGATCACGCTCCATGTTTTCCCATGATCTGCGCTTTTCCTCATCACGATCTTTACATTTCCAAAATCCCCTGTCCCGTTTACGCGTCCTTCGGCAAAGGCCATTAAATCTCCGTTGGCCATTTTAATCATTGCAGGGATCCTGAAACTTTTGAACCCATCTGTACCAGAGCGGAATACTGAAACTTCCTGAGCCTTGGTAAAAACCGGACTGCCCACTAAAAGAACAAACACTGCTTTGTATAGAAAAGAAAAATACCTCATGATGCTAAATTTGTTAAAAGTTGTAAACAATACCATTCTTGTCTTGGCAGATGAAAGGGCCCTTTAAATAAATTACCTTTCGCAGTTTGT
>NZ_DATMRL010000680.1:0-3143 GCF_035566355.1 Pedobacter sp. | reverse complement strand
CTGGGTTGATGGTTCTAAAATCGGCATCCAGGGTCAAAGCTGGGGTGGATATCAGGTAGCTTACCTGATCACCCAAACCAATATGTATGCAGCAGCCTGGGCAGGTGCACCAGTAGCGAATATGACATCAGCTTATGGTGGGATCCGTTGGGAAAGTGGAATGAACAGACAGTTTCAATACGAAAAAACACAGAGCAGAATTGGCGCAACCCTATGGGAAAAACCAGAACTCTATATAGAAAACTCTCCATTATTCTCCCTGCCAAAAGTAACTACACCAGTGGTGATTATGGCCAATGATGCGGATGGTGCTGTGCCATGGTATCAAGGTGTTGAAATGTTTACAGGCCTGAAACGTTTAGGCAAACGGGCCTGGTTACTCAATTACAACAACGAAGCCCACAATTTGATGCTCCGCCAAAACAGAAAAGACATCCAGATCAGAGAACAACAATTCTTTGATTATTACCTGAAAGGTGCCAAAGCACCAATATGGATGACAAGTGGTGTACCAGCAACAGAAAAAGGCAAAACGTGGGGCTTTGAACTAACAGATGAAAAACCATAGTCGGTTGGCACGCTGAATTGATCTCTACGTACCTTCTACCCAAAAGGGAGTTGCAACACAGCAACTCCCTTTTTTAATACCTTCCAGATGTGATAAGAAAAAATAATTTTATCTTAGGCATTCAAAACACATCCAACAAATGGCATTAAGCAGAATTTGGTCCGCCTTTATCATTGTAGCAATAGTAGTCGCCAGTATCAAGTGCTTTTTCTTCGGACAAAGCGATATTTTTAACTGGATGGTGATTGGTAAGGCTGATGATCCAGCTAACCCATTAAAACTGGATGGCATTATTCAAACTTGCTGGGTTTCAGTAGAGCTTTGTTTAAAACTCATTGGCATTTTAGCCTTATTCATGGGTTTAATGAGCATTGCCGAAAAAGCCGGCGGTATTCGTTTATTATCCAGAATCGTTGGGCCATTTTTCTCCAAGCTTTTTCCTGACATCCCAAAAGGGCACCCATCCATGGGTCATATGATCATGAACTTCTCCGCTAACCTATTGGGATTAGATAACGCAGCAACCCCTTTTGGGCTTAAAGCTATGGAAAGTTTGCAGGAATTAAATCCAAGTAAGGATGTTGCATCCAATGCACAAATTATGTTTTTATGTTTGCACGCAGCAGGACTCAACCTCATTCCGGTTAGTGTAATTGCCATTCGTGCCTCACAAAATGCATCAAACCCAACAGACATATTTATCCCATGTCTTATTGTTACTTTCATGGGCACGTTAGCAGCCATGCTGATTGTGTCCTTTAAACAAAAAATCAACATTCTGCAACCCATTATCATTACATGGGTACTCTGCCTTTCCGTTGTAATAGCCCTGCTTGTCCTTTACATTACCTCCTTAAATGCCGATGGCATTAAGTCCTTTTCAGGATTGCTAAGCAACGGTTTAATACTCCTCATATTCCTTCTTATCGTTTTAGGTGGACTTTATAAAAAAATAGATGTCTTTGATGCTTTTATTGAAGGGGCAAAAAGTGGATTTGATACTGCTATAAAGATCATTCCTTATTTAGTAGGCATGCTTGTAGCTATTTCCTTACTGCGCACCAGCGGAACGTTTGATGTTGTGATCAGCGGAATTAAAAGCGGTTTTGCCTATCTCGGAGCAGACACCAGGTTTGTTGAAGGTTTACCTACCGCATTAATCCGCCCTTTAAGTGGCGGTGCAGCAAGAGGTATGATGGTCAGCACGATGCAAACCTATGGACCGGATTCTTTTGCCAGCAGATTATCAGGAATATTCCAGGGCGCTTCCGATACCACGTTCTATGTAATTGCAGTTTATTTTGGCTCCGTAAACATTAAGAATACCCGATATGCAATTGGCGCAATGCTCTTAGCAGACCTGGTTGGGATCATTACAGCGATCTTACTCGCGTATTTATTCTTTGGGTAGATCTTTTTCTAAACCTCCGTTTTTTCCTCGCGGGATAACTGTCCTATGATACGCTCCAGTATTCCTGGCTCTACGTTCGTATATTTGGAAGATCTCCAGGTAGATGTCGAATCGAGCCACACACAGAAGGAATGATACCCTTCCACAATCACAGCGTATGTTTCGTGAAAATCATCCTGGATTCTCATACAGAAACCTTTTACAGGCTTACCCTGAACATCAAAATCGAAATTTAGATAATTACTTAACATATTTATATAAGGCTAGTGGAAGTGTATAACAAAGCTCGTGTTAAAATGTTTAAATAATCTTAAGCAGACAACAAGTTATTGTTAATAAGCAGTTTATTCCTGCCGCTTGTGCCTTCTGCTAAATCAGCTTACATTTATAAAAATTAAAATTCATATCAGCATGACCGGAACAGGCAATGGCGATAAAAAGAAGAGCATACCAGTCAGGCATATTGCCCGTACAGTAAAAGAACCCGGATTCCCAGAAAGTTTTAGCATCAGAAAAATAGAAGAAGTACTTCAGAACCAAGATATGGTGCAGGAACTTCATCGTCATGACTATTTCTATCTTCTTGCTTTAGAAAAAGGCTCAGGACATCACAACATTGACTTTTCCTTTTATACCATTGCAGATTACACCATATTCGTTATGCGGCCAGGCCAAGTACATTCTCTTCTTTTAAAAACAGGAAGCAAGGGATATCTCCTACAATTCAGCAGTGAATTTTATCATCCTCAAGATCAGGCAACAAAGCAATCACTTAAAAAAGCAAGTCGTATAAATTATTATCAGCTTAATGCAAATGGAAGCAAAAAGATCATAGGTCTGCTGGATTATATTTATCAGGAATCGGAGACTAAATTTTCCGGTTTTGAAAGTATCATACAAGCAAATATGTCCATTTTACTCATCGAGCTGACCAGACAAAACACCACCAATACCCCCGGCAACAATCATTATTCTTTAGAACAACTGGAGAGATTTCTGGAGCTGTTGGAAAGCCATATTTCGGTCCATAAACAAGTCTCCCAATATGCAGAATTGTTATGCTTATCTACGTATCAGCTAAATGCGATCACTAAAACACTGCTAGGCAAAACCAGTTCAGCGCTGATTAATGAACAAATCATTCTGGAGGCAAAAAGAAATCTG
>NZ_DATMRL010000679.1:0-18090 GCF_035566355.1 Pedobacter sp. | reverse complement strand
CGACCTCATATTCGTACCTCACGGAAGCGCCCATTGGATAGCGGATAAACCGACGAGCCTGCGCATACCATCGCCTGAGTTTGTGAAAACTCTTAGGGCAGGCATCCCGGTATTTAATGGTGATGGCGAGAAAACTATCCTGATTGCGGGCCATTTTGAATTTGACTACCAGCCACTGCATCCTTTTTTAAAGGATCTTCCGCCGATTATTCATATCAGGCAATATGTGACAGAAAACCAATTATTGGTCAGACAGGTTGCCCAGCTCATGCTGGAAGAACTGAATAATGAAAGGCCTGGTAGTAGTGTAATGCTGAAATGTTTGTCGGAAATGATGTTTGTCCATATCATCCGGGCCTATTTGGAACAAGCTGCACCCGAAAGTGGCTATCTATCGGCGTTAAATGACCCCAGGATCAGCAAGGCATTGAAACTAATACAGGACTCCCCTCAAAACGATTGGACGTTGGAATCGCTGGCTTCGGAGATCGGCATGTCGCGCTCTGCTTTCTTTAACCAGTTTAAAAAATTAATGCGCGAAACACCGTTGAGCTACCTCACCAACTGGCGCATCAGGATGGCCCAAAAGCTTTTGATGACAGACAACAGCAAGATCTCCGAGATAGCAGCAAAAAGCGGATACCAGTCGGAGGCTGCTTTTAACCGGATCTTTAAATCAAAAACCGGGCAGACTCCTGCAGTATACAGAAGAATTAAGCCCTTGGGTGGTTAAGAAAGTTGAGTTTGTTTAATCTTATCGGTCTTACTTCCCAATGCAGAATTTGCTGAATATGTTTTCCAGCAAGTCATCAGTTGTTACTTGTCCTGTAATTTCTCCAAGATAATACAAAGCTTGCTTTATATCCATCGACAGGAAGTCAGAAGTGACTGGATTGGTCAAACCATTACCAACACTTTCCAAGGCTGTCTGCGTCCTTCTTAAAGCTTCTACGTGACGAATATTGGTTACCATGGTATGGTTGTCTGAAAGCTGATCTCCTACCGCAGTGTTGTACAGCAATTCTTTCAGTTCCTCAATTTGCTGGTTCTGTTTGGCGGAAATTGAGATAAATTGAATATCAGAAGGCAATTGAAGTTCTTTTAGCTTATTATTGTAAGAAAGATCAATCTTATTGGCAACCGCTATAAAAGCCATACCCGGACGATATAACTTCGCAATGTCTTCCCTGATTTCATGAACAGTCAGGTTCACCACATCAAATACATAGACCAGCAAAGCAGATTGATTGATCTTCTGCATGGTTTTCTCTACTCCGATTGCTTCAATGGTATCTGTAGCCTCACGAATTCCAGCGGTATCAATCAACCGGAAATTAATTCCGTTAATATTCAACACTTCCTCAATCGTATCCCTGGTGGTACCCGCAATTTCGCTTACAATAGCACGTTCTTCATTCAGTAATGCATTCAGTAACGTGGACTTTCCCGCGTTAGGGCGCCCTGCTATTACGGTATTGATACCTTGTTTGATCACATTCCCCAGTTCGAAAGAACGGATCAACTGGTTTAATACCAATGTTATTTTGTTAATCAGCTCCTGTAATTGATCCCGATTCGCAAATTCCACATCCTCTTCTGCAAAATCCAGCTCCAGTTCTATCATAGACGCAAAATGGATTAATTGTTCTCTCAACAAGTTTAGTTCTGTACTGAAACCGCCTCTAAGCTGGTTCATAGCCACCTGATGCGCAGCTGCAGAATCAGAAGAGATAAGATCTGCAACGGCCTCAGCCTGAGAAAGGTCAAGACCTCCATTAAGAAAAGCTCTTAATGTATATTCACCTGGTTTAGCCGCGCTGGCACCCTTTCTGATGAGTAAAGAGATAATCTGCTGAATGATATAATTAGAACCATGGCAGGAAATTTCCACCACATTTTCTTTGGTATAAGACTTGGGTGCAATGAACAAACTCACCAGTACCTCATCGATCACCTGTTCCCCATCTTTAATCAATCCAAAATGTATGGTGTGCGATTTCTGTTTTAAGAGGTCTTTACCACTAAATACAGAATTGGTGATGGATATAGCTTCTTTTCCTGAAAGACGGATAACGCCGATGGCACCGATTCCCGGAGGTGTTGATAGGGCAACTATAGTGTCGTTTGTGATCATCTCAATGTGTTTGTTGTGCTCAAAGCACAAAACTAACCAAACATTTCGTAGCTTAAGGTGTTAGTTTTGTAAATTTAACCATTATCTATGCAGGAACTCCCTCTCACCGTACGAAGGTCTATTGAATTATTAGGAATTGTGCTCATTGGAACCATTTTGGTGATCGGTAGCAATATCATCATGCCAGTCCTTATGGCATTTTTTATCAGTATACTTCTGGTCCCGGTTTACCGCTTCCTAAGAAAATGGAAAATTCCTGAAGCCATTGCCATCGTTGTTCCCATCTTACTGCTGATTGTATTTGTGGGCTTAATTGGCTGGTTTTTCTCTTCGCAGATCAGTATTCTGGTTTCAGACTTTCCACAAATCAAGAAGAATGTATCACAACACCTTCATGCTTTAAGTAGCTGGATCAGTAGTATTAGCGACTATTCAACTAAAGAACAGGTTGCATTCATCAACAAAAAAAGTGATGATCTGATGTCTTATGCCGGTACAGCTGCAAGTGGGGCTGCCGTTACCTTAAGCTCTGTATTTATCTTTGTGGGGCTATTGCCGATCTATATCTATCTGATGCTTTTTTACAAGGACATTCTCCTTCGTTTCATCTTTATGTGGTTTAAAACCGATCATCATCCTAAGGTTAAAGACGCTATTTATGAAACAGAATCCATCATTAAAAATTACCTGGTAGGCCTGCTTATCCAAATCACCTATATGACCATCTTACTAGGTGGCGGATTAATGCTCTTCGGCATTAAACATGCTTTGCTGATTGGAGTCATCTTCGCTATCCTTAACCTGATCCCCTATGTGGGGGCACTGATCGGTAATATTATCGGGGTGATGCTTACGCTAACTTCTTCTACAGAACTGTGGCCGGTTCTTACCGTGCTTATAGTTATAGCAGTAGTTCAGTTCCTGGACAACAATATACTGATGCCTAGAATTGTAGGCTCCAAAATAAAAATCAATGCACTCGTTGCAATCCTTGGTGTAGTTGTTGGTGGCAGCATTGCCGGAGTGCCTGGCATGTTCTTGTCTATGCCTTTGATTGCAGTATTAAAAGTGATCTTTGACCGTACTGAAATGTTTAAACAATGGGGTGTTTTATTAGGTGATGAAAGACCAACCAAGAGTCCGATGACCTTCCCTGCGTTTCGTAAGAAGAAGCCCGTACCCATGAAATCCGGAACTGAAAAATAAGAAGCCTTATTTCGTGCCCAATAGTTCATTAAGTGCTTTTATTCCGTCCTCATTTTTTGGATTAAGCTGAATGGACTTTCTGTACATTAAGATGGCGTCTTCCCTGTTCCCGGTTTCTCTTAGCAATTGCCCATAACTATCATAAGGATTAAAACGATCAGGAAAAACAAAAGTAGCCAGTTTAAATACCTCTAAGGCTAACTTCTGATGATCTGCAAAAGTTGCCGCATAGAAAAGATGGTAACCAAGATCGTTCATTTCCCAGTCATTCAGGTAGTAATTCAGTGTATCTGATTTTAGTGCGTTAAATATACTCGCGGCATGATCAGGTCCTTTCTGTACCAAAGCCATTCCGTATGCGGTTACTAAAGACTTTTTGGTCCTAAATGGCAAAGGTTTTGCAGCATTCAGTAGAAGCTGGGCCGAAGTAATCACCTGGCCAAACTCCGGTCCTGCGGTATTGTCAAAACCAATAATGGTCTGGTCTTTATCTAAATTATGCAGGAAATAGGTAGCTAAGCCAAACTTAAATCCGCCGTGACCTACTGACCTACCATAAACGGGTTGCTCCAAAATCTCCCAGCCCAATCCGTAGGACATTCTGCCCTCACCCTGTATCGTGTCCATAGAAGGGCTGTAATATACAGTTCCATCATTTAGCTTTACGGGTAAGAAAGCTTCGTTCACAGAACTTTTTTTCAATAAACGGCCTGCAAAGAAAGCCCGGTCAAATCGCAGCAAATCCGCAGTTGTACTGATCACATTTCCTGCTCCTACTGTACCCTGATTGTTATAAACGAGGTAACGGAAACGCGTTAAATAACTCACTGGCACATAAGTAGTATCATAACGGGGATGAGCCTGCATATGCATCGTAACAACCAGAGGATCGTCTCCCTCGTTGAAGTGCGAATATAAACTCACATAAGTATTGGCCATGCCGCAGGGTCTAAAGATATTTTCTCTGAGGTAATCATTAAAAGGTATACCACTCAATTTTTCTATCAAGATAGCCAGCAAATTGTATCCAGTATTACAATACTGATATTTGTCGCCCGGTTTAAAATTCAGCCCCCGTTTCCATTTTTTTAGTTCAGGAATAACATCCTTATTGGTAGCCACGGTGTCTGGAAATTGTTTAACCAGGTCCTCAAACAACTCGAGATCAGGCAGACCGGATGTATGTGTAAGCAGGTGCCGAATCGTTACATCAGCAAAAGGAAAGTCTGATATGTATTTCTTTAAAGGCTCATCTAGCAACAACTTTCCCTTATCACGCAGCTGCAAAATGGCTGTTGACGTAAAAATTTTAGAGATCGACGCCAGATTGAAACGAGAGAATGAAGTGTTTGTTTTCTGCTTGTTAAAATCGGCAAATCCAGAAGAAAAAACAATAACGGGTCTTCCACTAGTGGCCAGCAGCATATTGCCATTTAATTGTTTAAGTGCAGCGAGCTGGTTGAAATAAGTTTGAATAGCCACTGGTGTTTTTTGACCATAACCCTTGAACGGACAAAAAGAACTGCCAATAAGCAGAATAGCGAATGTGATGGATAATAACTTCATCTTTATGATTGATTTTAACTAAAAATACCTCTTTAACCTAATCGACAAACAAATTTTCGTTGAACAGGCAAATCTTATCGATAAACAGGAAATCACGAAAAGCAAGCTCAGGATTTTATTGATAACTTTGATTAATGAGTAAAAGATTATTTTTATTTACAAGCGCTTTCATCAGTGTTTACCTGTTGCTTATCCTGATCAGGCAAATGCCTTTGCTGTTGCATGGCAGGTTTGGCCTGCTTTCCGATGCGCATTCTTTCAAAGAATGGCTGCAGGTTACGGGTGATATTGCTTGCCTTTACCTGCTTTCTATTGGTGTTTATATGACCTTACACTGCTTTTATCCCTTAAAGCAAATCTATATTTTGATCCTAGTGACTCTGATTTTAGCTGCCGGAATTTTTTGTGTGACATTTTACTGGACTGGTTTTATGGAAAACAGGTCTTTAAGGCTGAGCAATCATTTTGGCCGGCAAGTCATCCCGGAAACCATAGCCATCCTATTTGCCATTGTTTTTTATCTTGTTAGATATACGCAGTACAAGGAATTGCAACAAATAGAACTGACATCACAAAACAGGAAGGCCGAAATCTCCTTTTTACGTTCGCAAATAAATCCACATTTCCTGTTCAACAACCTGAATACCATTTATTCACTGGTTGCCCATCAAAGCGAACGGGCACTGCCTGCCATAGCAGAACTATCTGAAATTTTAAGGTATATGCTGTATGATAGCAGTGAATCAATTAGCCTTGCTGAAGAATTGCTTTATATAAAAAAATACATCGCGCTGCAGCAATTGCGATTTGAACATCCCATGCCTATCTGTTTTAACGTGACTGGAAATACAGGAAACTGGCAGACTCCGCCATTATTATTCATTCCTTTCGTTGAAAATGCTTTTAAGCATGGTGAGGTCATGAAAGATAGTGAATGGCTCAAAATCGACATGAATACCGAATCAGATCTACTTACTTTTAGCTGCATCAATAAGACTAAAGCAGGTATACGAAAGGATAGCACTGGTGGAATTGGCATTATTAACGTTAGGAAACGGCTAGAGTTACTCTATCCGAATGGCAGATCACTGCTTGATGTAAGAGAGGAAAACAATTTATTTACTGTCAGAATGGAATTGTATGGAAAATAATAAATCTATTCGCTGTGTTGTACTCGACGATGATTTCCAGGCTGTAAGGCTATTAGCGGGTTATGTTAAAAATACTGTAGGTCTGGAACTGATACTAAAAACTACCGATACAGATGAGGCAATCACGTCAATTATTAAGGGAATGGCCGACCTGGTATTCCTTGACATACAAATGCCTAAGCTTACTGGTATTGAGTTTATGGAAGGCATTAAGCAGACCCAAACAAAAGTTGTATTAACGACTGCTTATTCTGAATATGCTTTAAAAGGTTATGAGCATGATGTAATTGATTATTTACTAAAGCCGGTTACTTTTGAACGTTTTATGATAGCGGTTCAGAAAGCAAAGGAGCGATTACTCGATAAGCCAGGAGTTTCGGCAATATGCGCAGATCACATTATGCTCAAAACCGAATACCGCCTCCAAAAGACAAATTATTCTGACATCTTGTATATTGAGGGACTAGGGGACTACCTGATCTTTTATACCGAAAAGGAACGAATAATTACTCTGGAGCGCATGAAACGCATGGAGGATATCTTGCCCGCCGCTTGCTTTATCCGGGTTCATAAATCTTATATCGTAAATATAAACCGGATCAACTATCTCGAAAAAGGCAAGATCGTTATTGGAGAAAACCGTCTGCCAGTAGGTGAAACTTACCGGCAAACGGTTAAAGCAAAATTACATTGGTGAATCAAAGAGAACGATCTGTAAAAGCCGCAGCCTGATCCCGGTTTATCTTTTTCAATGAAAAAGCATCAAACAATTCTCCAGATGCTTTATAAGCCTCAAATTTCAGGTCTTGTCCATCGATATGGATCAGCTGGAACAACTGTGTGTTCTCCAGAGATACATTCATCCATTTTTTACCGTCTACTTTGTACATCTTAGGACCCGATACTGATACCAGGTATACAGGACCACTTACATCTCTGCCCGACAGCCCTCGTGGTAAATTCTGCCCTCTGCTATAAGTATGATCATGCCCCTGCAGTACCAGATCTACATGATAACGGTCAAAAAGTGGTTTAAATCTTTCTCTGAACTCTTTATTGTCCCGGCTTTTGGAGGTCGAATAAATAGGATGGTGAAACGTAACCACAGTCCATAGGTTTTTATTTTCTTTGAGTACCTTTTCCAGCCATTCGTACTGCAGTTTCTCGGCTGTTTCATCCAAAGTAATCAACTGTGAATCCAGTGAAATGACACGCAAGCCCTGGTAATCTATGTAAAAGACAGATTTTTCCAGACCTTTAGGCCCATTATCTGGCAGGGTATACTGCACCCCCCAGTGTGGATCCAGAACCAATTGCTTTTGCTCGTTACGAATGTATTCGTGGTTACCTGGGGAAGGAATGCTGGGAATCATACCATTGATAAAGCCTCCTCCGTAATGCCATTCACCCCATTCTTTATCGTTATTGGAACGGTTGATCAAATCACCGGTATGAATGATGAAACGGGCATCTGGCTGATGAGAGAACGCCTTTCGGATAACCCTCGACCATTTAGACCTGATGTCATTTTGTGCATCGCCCAGATAGATAAAAGAAAAAGGTGCAGGCTGGGCAGAGGCTGTGGTAAACTGAAACCACTCACTCCAATAATCTCCTGCTCCTACTCTGTATGCATAAACAGTATTGGGCTTCAGATCTTTAAATGTTACATGATGGTAATTTGCAGTGGCATAATTCTGTCCTCCGGATAGGGTCTGGGTGCCTGCATCTAGTGTAGCTACCGCAGTCTCCAGCTCAGGGCTGGAATCCTCAGCTTTAATCTGGGCTTTGGCGGCTTTAATGGTGGTATCTGTCCGCCAGGTTACGGTTTGGGTAGTGGATGGATTTCCGGACCAGGTTAAAATAACCCGGTCTGGAAAAGCTTTTGGAGAAAAGTCGTGTGCTGTGGCCTTCCAAAAGGAAGCCATCAGCAGCAGACATATAAATATCTTGATCTTATTCATCTTGTTTTATTTTAAATACCACATTAAGGTATATTGGTTATCTGCACCGAAAACAGAAACAGCTTTCTGATAGTTGACTTTGTTTTTGGCACTTTCTGAATCTGGATAGATATAACGCTTAGGGATACCACGGCCAGCAGCTAACGGCCCTGTTACAAATGCAGGAAATCCGGTACGGCGCTGGTCAAACCAGCCTTCTGCGCCTTTAAACAGCATGGCCATCCATTTTTGGGTAATCAATTGCTCCAGGCTGCCATCATATTTAACCAGTGTCTGATTAAAATATCCAGCCGGCGCCACTGCTCCATAACTGCTCATGGATTCTTTTATTCCCTTGTAATACATAGATTCTGCTGTTTCTCCCGGCATGCTAAGCTTTCCCTTTTGCATAGCCTCAGCAAGAACAAAACACATTTCAGTATAGGTCATCAAGCTCGCTTTAAGCGATGGATTTGATGCACCCCCGTTTTTCCTGAAAAATGTGTTAGAGAAAACAGAAACGTGGTCTTCTCCCCCATTATAGGCTGAAGGCGCATCTATAGCATTGGGTACACCAACGTATTTGTTCTGATCTACCGTTGATCCTGCTGTACTTTTAACAGGCTCTACCCAAATGGCCAGCCTTGGGTCATTACGCTGAATCAAACGGTCAACCAGCTCCTTACTCACCTTTGTTTTCTGATAATCGAAATCGATCATGGCCAGAGGGCCTGCTGGCCAGCTGTAGCCCGCTGTAGTTCCCAGATAGACCATCTCCGCATTGTCAGCACTGCTTTCAAAAATCGGGAAAGAAGATTTATCGTTAATAATGGCCTGCATTTCTGTAAATGCCGGGCCATAAACCTTTGAAATGCGCAACAGCATTCTTAGACGAAGGGTATTCGCGAATTTACGCCATTGAAGGACCTTACCTTTAAACAGCACATCCCCTTTTGCATTAATTTCCGGATTGGCACCTTTCAACAGGTCATTGGCTTCCCGGAGCTCTCTCAAAAGGTCGGGATAGATGCTTTGCTGCTGGTCATATTCCGGGTAAATGATATTGCTTTCTTTTGATTTCAGCGCTTGTGAATACGGGACATCTCCATATAGATCGGTCAGGTAGCCGAAATTAAAGGCTTTCATAATTTTACTGATCGCCACATATTGATTTTCCGACCGTTTTTGCGCCGTTTCCAAAAAGGTTTTGTTCACAGATAAACGGGCATAAATGTCAGTCCAGTCTACAGGTCCCCAATCCAGCAGATCATATCCGGTATTGCGTACCAGTGTCAGGTATCTGGCGGCAGAAGCCGGTCTTCTGTCGACTGCGTTTTCCTGATAGGCATAGGCCGTTGATAAAACCACTTCTGACATTAAGAATTCGGTATTAGTGGTTTCCGGAGAATTGGGATTGGTATTGATCTCTTCAAAATCCTTGGTGCAGGCACCCAAAACAGTCATTAACAAGACCAGTATCGTTTTATATTTAAGTTTCATGGGGTATACAAATTAAAAATTACAGCTGAATTTAAGACCATAAGAGCGCGTACCTGGCAAGGTCCAATGGCCAACACCTTGTTTAAAACCATCGCTGATGCTCATCGTTGTTTCCGGATCATAACCCAATCCGTTAGAGGCCCAGGTGTATAAATTCCTGCCAATCAGAGAAACCGATAAATTGCTGATGGGTAGTTTGTGCAACAGATTTTTACTAAACACATAAGTTAAGGAGGCTTCCCGAAGTTTAATAAAAGTTGCGGTATAGGTTAAACGCTCATAAAATTTATTGTACGTATTGTCGTAAAAGTCTGAAGCAGCAATGATCACATTATTCTCTTTGTAGGTCCCATCTCCATTGGCAATATAACCTGGTATGATCATTCCATCATTACGCTTTAGTCCCTGGGAGTCGGTCCATGGCAAACCACCAGTCTGGGCATCTCTCCCCACCAGGGTATTGTCTGTTAAACCAGCAGTAAGCAAACTTTTCACTACGTAAGAATAGAAATTACCGCCCTTGCGCCAGTCCAGCAAGAAGTTCAGGGTAAAATTCTTATAGGTAAAGGTATTATTCAAACCAACGGTGAAATCCGGGTTGTAATTGCCTACCTTAATATACTCAGCGGTATTACGGATATAGTGTCCATTTTTATCGAGCAAAGCTGCGCCAGCATTAGGGCCATTGGGCACCTTGGTATAGCTTGGGGTATAGAAATCACCAATCTTGGTGCCTTCTTTAATGAGGTAACGGATGTTATCCCCATCGGCACTACCCATTGAATATTCCGGCAAGCCCTCCATCAGTGAAATTACTTTGTTTTCGTTTTTGGTAAAATTGGCGCTGAACTCCCATTTGAAAGCACCTTGAACTGGTGTTGCATTTAAACCGATTTCCCATCCGCTGTTCTGAATATTTCCAGCGTTGATCAAGCGGTTTGATGCACCAGAGGCAATGGTGGTCGGAATATTAATGATCTGGTTGCGTTTATTGGTTTTATACCAGGTAACGTCCAGGCCAATTCTGTTAGATAAAAAGCGTAAATCTGTACCAAACTCATAGGAACTTGCAATTTCGGGCTTTAAGAAATTGTTCTTCAGGTTAAATTCAATCGTCGCTCTTTTCACATCGCCCCAGTCCTGATTAAAAGGAATGGTATTGTACAATTGGTAAGGATCGGTATCACTTCCTACTTGTGCCCAGTTGGCTCTGATTTTAGCAAAGGAAAGGATGTCAGACTTGATCTTAAAAACATCGGTCACAATGGTACTCAGGGAAACGGAAGGATAGAAGTAAGAATTGTTTTGTGCAGGCAATGTACTGGACCAATCATTTCTGCCGGTGACATCTAAAAAAACCATATCTTTAAAAGAGGCCTGTCCCACACCATATAAACTGTTGATTCGTTTGCGGGATTTGTAGGAACTATTGCTGATGGTTCCTGCCTGTGCGTTACTGATGTTATAAATACCCGGAATACTCAGGCTTTCTGTACCTTGCGCAGTACCTCTGGCTGTTTGGTTCATCTGGTTACCTCCAACAGATAATCCCAAAGACCAATCCTGATTCAGGTTTTTCTTATAGCTCAGTAAAAAGTCTGAATTCTGCTCGCTAAAATAACTGTTGTCTACACTATAGCCACCGAATTTAAAACGTTTAGAACTGAACGGACGTTTAGTTTCATGTTGCTCATTGTACATATCTAAGCCTGTACGTACCATAAAACTCAGGTCTTTGGTTAGATCTATCATGGCTTGTACATTTCCGGTCAAACGATTTCTGTCATAACCATTAATATGCTCATTTGCCACAAAATATGGATTATCGGAATCATCCGGGGAGAACTGTTCTATATTTTCACGCCCTGGTTTCCAATAGTTCTTCAGGTCATTGATGTTCATATTAGAGGGCATGGAGTAGATCATTTGCGTAACACTTTCCCTGTAAGCGGAAGGGCGGTTATCACTTTTGTTCTTTACATAGCCAATATTGGTACTGATCTTAACTTTGGGATGTAATACATAAGTAGCGGCCAGGTTCAAGGTATTTCTACTCAGATCTGTATTGGGTACAATGCCTTTATTAACCAGATTGGTATAAGACAATCTGTAATTGCCATCTGCATTTTTACCTGTAATTGCAATGTTATTGGTATAGGTCGAGCCGGTCTTGTAAAAGCCCTTGGCATTGTTGGGATGAGATACCCAATCTGTAGGCACCGGCTTTCCACTGGCATCTAAAGGACTGTTCCATTGCAGGTGTTTGGTTCCTACATCCAGTCTTGGGCCCCATGCATCTGAAGTTGAAACAGCCGGGTCATCGGTATATTCACCTGCACCAAACTGATTCTGAAAATGAGGAAACATCCAGGCCTGATCAAACATCGCATTGCTATTAAAACTTACTCCAAGTCCTTTTTTTCCTGCTGATCCGCTTTTTGTGGTGATCAGCACCACCCCACTTCCGGCCCGGCTGCCATACAAGGCTGCTGCACTGGCCCCTTTCAGGATCGTAATACTTTCTACATCATCCGGACTGATATCGGCTACAGGACTTCCATAGTCTACAGAAGAGCGCCCTACAGTTGCTGGTGTACGTAGAGAATGTGCAACAGGTACTCCATCTACCACAAACAGCGGCTGGTTATCGGTGGCTATAGAAGATTGCCCTCTGATGGTGATCAATGCTGTAGATCCTGGATCTGAACCGGTACTCACTATATTTACTCCTGCTACTTTCCCGGCAAGTGAATTGACCACGTTGACTTCTTTTACTGTATTGACGTCGCTTCCTTTTACGGTAGCAATGGAATAACCCAATGCTTTTTCCGAACGCTTGATGCCCAGTGCAGTTACGACGACTTCAGATAAGGCTGTTTCATCCGGAACCAAGTTGACATTTAAACTAGTTTCTCCGTTGACTTCCAGTTCCTGGGTTTGATAGCCCATCATCTTAAAAATGATACGGGCATTGGGATGTTGTACATTTAAACTGTAATCTCCGCTTAGGTTGGTTGTTGTACCATTGGAACTTCCTTTTTCCAAAATACTCACCCCCGGTACAGGCAATCCTTTTTCATCACTAACTTTTCCTTTGACCCGGAAAGCCTTTTTAATGATGATCTGCTTGTTCTGGATGGTGTAAGTTAATTGTAAAGGCAGCAATACACGGTTCAGCAGCTCGCCAACAGGCTCATTTTCTGCTTTTAGATTATTGATCTCTTTATTCAAAAGAACCTCTTTATTGGTATAAACAAAGGTGAGTTCTGTTTTTTTCTCCAGGCTCTTGAACAGTTCGGTGAGGGTCCCGTGTTTAAAACTGAAGCTCACTCTTTCTGTTAAGCCCTGCGCATGTACAGGGGATGCCTGTCCTGCAACGAACATCATAGAGAGCAGTACATAGCTGAGGATAAAAAAACGCATTACTTTAAAAATTAATTGATGAGTCACTGCGGACTTTTTCATAACTTTGTGTGTTTTAATCATTGATGGGTTAAAATAAATTTTTAATGCCCCCGGGTTGCGTCAACAACCTGATGGCAAAGATTCTTAGCCTTGGATGCGTCAACATCTGAGGCTATTTTTTTTTATAGCTGTCTAGTTACATTTACCTCCTTTTATATAGATCGTTTGTTTGTTGATAGCATAATGGATATCCAGCGTAATTTTCAGAGTTTGAAGAACTTCAGCAAGCGCTATATTTTTAAAGCTTGCTGTAAGCTTACAGCCTTTAAAATCGTGTTCTGACTGTATGCGCACCTGGTACCTGCGCTCAATAGCTTCAAAAACTTCTTGTACCGGTGTTTGATTGAACATCAGCTTTCCACTGATCCATGCATTTGCATCTGCTGCTTCCTCTACATCTTCCTTATGAAGTTTTCCAGAAATGCGGCTATAAACGGCTTTTTGATTGGGCAGAAGATGGATAGCCGCAGATTGTGTACCTGCGGAATCCCTGGATACAGCGACTTTACCGGTCATTACCGTAACTTCAGGCTGGTTTTTTACCCAGGCTTTAATATTGAAACTGGTGCCCAGCACCCGCGTTTGAAGATTTAAACTCTTTACAATAAAGGGATGCTTCACATCGCGCTTTACTTTAAAGAAGCCCTCTCCGGTTAACTGAACATTTCTGATGGCCGATGTTTCTAGATTTTTAGGAAAACGGATGCGACTTCCGGAATTCAGCCAAACCTCGGTGCTGTCGGGCAAGAGTACTTTCAGGATCTGCCCTGCCGCCGAAGTTTCGGTGATCCATTCTGCAGCTTCAGCATGCACTGCAGGTCTTCTGTTTTGAAAAAATATACCGAGTAAAATCGTTCCGCCCAAAACTGCAGCCACGGCAATCCAGCGTTTGAAAACAACCTTTAACCTTTTTTCTTCAGTCGCTTTAACCGAATCGGGTTTGATAACCTCAGATTTGATTTGGGCAAAGCTATCTTTCCATCCGGCTTGTTCCGTAATTTCTGCAGTATCATTCCAAAGATCGCAGGCTTGCTCAAATTGTTGCTGATGTACAGGGTCTTTGGCCAGCCATTCTTTTAAGCGTATTTCATTTTCTTCGTTGTTCTCGCCCGATACATGTGACAATATTAATTTCCAGATCTCTTGGTCCATTCTTATCCTGTTTACTATAGACAAGACAATAAAACCAGGTGCTTCTACGGGCTGGGATAGGTTAAGATTCCATTAACAATACGTTAAGTGATTTCACCGGAATTCTTCTTCATGCCGGGTTACCTTTTCCTGAAGGAACTGAAAGCCTTTGACCAGGTGGTCTTCTACGGTTCTCACCGAAATATCCAGTAAAGTTGCAATTTCCTTATAACTAAAGCCGTCAATTCTGTACAGGTAAAAAACCAGTCTTCGCCTTTCAGGTAATTGATCAATCAGGTTATACAATGCCCGGTTTCGGTCCTTTTCCTGGTAGGCTTGTGAGGGGTCTGCATTTTGATCTGGAATCAGCGGTATCTGTTCTTCTTCCAGAATACGGAACTGCACCTTGGAATTTTTAAGGTAAGTGAGGGCCGCATTTTTCACTGAACGGAACAAATAGGCCTTTTCTTCGGTGATTTGCACCTTGTTTTTCCATATACTAATAAAAACATCATTCAAAAGGAGTTGTGCTTCTTCTGCATCTTTGACCAGGTATACGGCATATTTGATCAGCGTGGGGTACATACGCCGGTAAAGATCTTCGAATGTCTTCAGGTCATACACCGGGGTATGATGTTCTGCTGATCCGGCTGTACTGTGATTCCCCATAAAATATAGGGCGAAATTAGGCCTGTAAAGTAAGCCTCACATTAAGCGGATATTAAATTATAGTACCTGTGCAATAACATAACCACTTGCCCAGGCCCATTGAAAATTATAACCACCCAGCCATCCGGTCACATCCACACACTCGCCCCCAAAATAGAGGCCGGGCATTTTTTTACATTCCATGGTTTTAGAGGACAGTTCATTGGTATCAATACCTCCGCGCATCACTTCTGCTTTATCATAACCTTTGTCTCCGGCAGGCTTCACTTTAAAAAGGTGTATCGTGTTATGGATGAGGTCCATTTCTGCTTTAGTTAAATCAGCAACAGGCTTCTCAACCGGCAAAAATTTAGACATCGCTTCAGTGAATTTACGAGTATAGAAGCGATTGAACAGAGTAGAAAGCAGGTTTTTACCCTGATGGCTCCGCTCCTGTTCTAAAATTTCAGAAATATTCTGACCGGGTAGCAGGTCGATGTTAATGGTTTCTCCTTTTCTCCAGTACGAAGAGATCTGTAATATAGACGGGCCGCTCAATCCCCAATGAGTAAAGAGGAGATTCTCCTCAAAAGAGATCTGATCGTTACTGACCTCGCAAAAAACCGTATTACCGGAAAGTCGTGCATACCATTCCTCATCTTTTCCTGTAATGGTGAGTGGCACCAATGCCGGAGCTGTTTCTACCAATTTGAGACCAAGTTTCCGGGCAAGACGAAGGGCAAAATCTGTAGCCCCCATTTTAGGGATAGGTAAGCCTCCGGTAGTCACAACAACTTTATTAGATAGTAATTGAACGCTTTTTCCTCCTTTGGTATAACTTACGACATAACCTTCCCCTGTTGCACTGATGTCTGTAACTTCTGCTCCGCACCTGATCTGCTGGTCCATATCCCGGCAAAGGCTGGTAAAAACTTCTACTACATCTTTTGCATTTTTATTGTCTGGAAAAAGTTGTCCAAGTGTTTTCTCCTTCCCGGTAATTCCATATGTCTCAAAAAAGTTGACCGTATCTTCTACCGTCCACTGAGTGAAAGCTGATTTCATAAAATGTTTATTGCCCGAAATGAACTGTTCATCGCTGGCAAACAGGTTGGTATAATTACACCGCCCTCCTCCTGAGATCAGGATTTTAGCGCCCGGCTGTGCCCCCTTCTCTAACAAAATCACCTTTTTCCCGAGGAAGCCCGCCTGCACTGCACACATCAATCCGCAGGCACCGGCCCCAATAATTATAGCATCAGCATCCATCAATCCGTTTATATTGTTATTTTTGTGCAAAATAAGCATAACTTTTTCATATTGATATGGCAAAACAAATAAGTGATTTAAAACTGGGTATATTGGGCGGCGGACAATTAGGGCGAATGCTGATACAGGAAGCCATTAATTACAACGTTACCAGCCTGGTCTTGGATCCTGATCCCGATGCTCCCTGCAAACACATTTCAAACTACTTCGAATGCGGTTCCATTACAGATTTTGATACCGTTTATAATTTTGGAAAAAAAGCCGATCTGCTGACTATCGAAATTGAGAAAGTAAATATTGAAGCCCTGGAACAGCTGGAAAAAGAAGGCAAAATGGTTTACCCTCAATCCAGGGTGATCCGCCTGATCCAGGACAAAGGGGTACAAAAACAATTCTTTAAAGAAAACGATATTCCTACAGCCCCTTTCCAGCTGGTAAACGGAAAAGATGATCTGTTCAATACCAGCTTTGGTTATCCCTATATTCTAAAACAGCGTAAAGATGGATATGACGGCAAAGGTGTAATGAAGATTTCAAGTCAGCATGATATAGATAATGCCTTTGAAGGGCCTTGTCTGATTGAAGAGCTGATCGACTTTGAAAAGGAAATTGCGGTGATTGTTTCCAGAAACCCGAACGGTGATGTAAAGACCTTCCCGATGGTAGAAATGGAATTTAATAGTGAAGCCAACCTGGTCGAATTTCTGATCAGTCCTTCTACCTATCCGGATAACATACAACAGCGGGCAGAAACGATTGCAAAGAATATTGCTTCTGCTTTAAACATTACAGGACTCCTGGCCGTGGAAATGTTCATTACTAAAGATGGAGAGATCTTGGTGAACGAACTGGCTCCAAGGCCACACAATAGCGGCCATCAAACCATAGAAGGTAATTATGTATCGCAATTTGAACAGCACTTAAGGGCGATCTGTAATTTACCTTTAGGAGATACACGCTCTATTACCAATGCAGTGATGATCAATTTACTGGGAGAAAAGGGACATGAGGGGGTAGCTAAATACCAGGGATTGGAAAAGATCATGGCCATTGATGGCGTATATGTACACTTATATGGCAAAAAATATACAAAACCTTTCCGCAAAATGGGTCATGTGACCATCATAGATCAGAACCGCGAGAAAGCAATCGAAAAAGCAAACTACATTAAACAAACTTTAAAAGTAATTTCATAATGAGCATAAAAGTAGGCATAATAATGGGCAGCAAATCTGATTTACACATCATGCAGGATGCAGCCGACATTTTAAAAGATTTTGGGGTGGAGTTCGAAATGACTGTCGTTTCTGCTCACCGCACACCTGAAAGAATGTTCAATTATGCAAAAGAAGCTGCTTCAAGAGGGCTAAAAGTAATTATCGCCGGTGCAGGTGGTGCAGCGCATCTTCCTGGAATGGTCGCTTCTATTACGGTTTTACCAGTGATCGGCGTACCTGTTAAATCCTCAAATTCAATTGATGGATGGGATTCCATCTTATCGATCTTGCAAATGCCGAATGGTATCCCCGTAGCCACAGTTGCTTTAAATGCAGCAAAAAATGCGGGTTTACTCGCCGCACAAATCCTATCTACAGCTGATGACGCTCTTGCGGTTAAAATGCAGCAGTACAAAGACGATCTTAGGAAAAAAGTAGAAGAAACTGCAGCTGAATTAGAGCATTAACAGCAAAAACTAATTTAAATTGGGGTTTTGAGGAAAATTGCTCACATGAGCATACTTAGGCCCAAGGTTAATAATAGCCTCCCGCCATACTTCTTCCTCGTTCGCTGAAAATACAACATCTGGATGGTATTGATCGGATACGATCCAGGTGTTTTCTTCCAGCTCATTCTTCAGTTGTTCTGCTCCCCAGCCTGAATATCCTATAAAAAATTTGATCTCGTCCTGATTGATGCTGTTGTTGTTCATCAGAATGGTCAGCGCTTCAAAATTACCACCCCAGTAAATTCCTGGTGCGATTTCTTCACCGTCATTTAGCTTGTCATAGCAGCGGTGAATGAAATGTATGGTATCGGTAGCCACAGGTCCGCCATAATAAACAGGAAAATCCGCACT
>NZ_DATMRL010000678.1:0-2200 GCF_035566355.1 Pedobacter sp. | reverse complement strand
TTTTCACCGTTCCTGGTGATAAACCAAGCTGGGCAGCAATTTCGGAGTGACCCATGCCTTCGTGATTATGAAGAATATACACTTTTTTCTGTTGTGGAGGAAGCTCGTCTATCGCCTTGTCGATGAGTCCGTTATAAGGATATTCGGGATTAAGGATCTCATCAGGTTCTTCTTTCTGTCCTGCCGTGTTCTCCCATTCCTGTTTTTTCATTTTCTCTCTGGCTATCTGTTTAAGGCAGTTGAATGCGCGGTTGCGGGCAATGACGAAGAGATATGCTTCAAAATTTTGTATGTTATCTAATGAAGAGCGGTTCTTCCAGATCTTCAGAAAGACATCCTGTACGATTTCTTCTGTCAGCGGGAAGGAGTCAGTAAGACGTAAGATATAGGAACCCAGCTTATTGTGGTAGGCATAGAATAATACTGTGAATGCAATTTCATCCCCATGCGTTACACGAAGTAAAAGGCTCTTTTCATCATATGGAGGGTTGGTGGTCACAATTAATAAGCAATTCGTGAAAAGCTTGGTTTGGGTTTAGGCCATAGCGGGAGATTTCTTTTATATTTGCTCCATAGCATAAGGACTAGAAATAAAATTAAATGGCTGCTTACGTTAACAATCTGCGGACCAAATTAAATTAAATTTTCATTATTTCTGATCGTCTTTCAGAATATTCGGGCAGATACTTCATGGACTCACCTGGAATAGCGGAAAAACCGGCACTCCGCCTGCGGAAAAAGCATTTTGAGCTGGTAAAGCAAAAAGTAATATATTGCGGCAAAATTTATCAATTTATAAGGATTTTATACTGAATTGGTTATGTTAAAACCTTTATGAATTGAATCGAAACCGGTTCGCAATCAGTCCTCTAACCATCGGACTAAAAGAACAGGTTTTGGCTTCTTTAACCTTTTATTAACCCGAAGGGGAATACATTTGTCAATCAATTGTAACGCGCTTGGTTTAAGCCTAAACTGATGAAAAATGTCCATGCGGGTTCTATTGGATCATTAAAAGACATTACCTACAAGTGAAATTATGAAGAAGTATTTCGTTACTGCAATAGTGTTTTTAGCCACAACTGCTGCTTTCGCTCAAACAAAAGATTCTGTTGCTATCATCAGTAAGCCTACAGTTCCCGCAAAGAGTACAACCCCTGCGAAGAGTACAGAAACTGCAAAGCCCGTCAAGAAGGATTGGTCTAAAACCGATCTTGCCAGACGTGCCAATGACCATTTCATGTTCCAGCTTGGTTACGATAACTGGGCCGGTACCCCGGATAGTATTCATATACAAGGTTTTAACCGGAGCGTCAATGTATATTTCATGTTCGATTTTCCATTTAAGACGGATCCCCGGTTTAGTATCGGAACCGGTATTGGAATTGGGTGCAGCAATATATTCTTCCATCAGCAGGAAGTACTGGTGGCTAACTACGGGAATCAGACGCTTGCCTTTCCTGATGAGGCAGGTGCTAATCATTATAAGAAATTCAAATTAGTCACCACCTATCTGGAAGCTCCGATAGAATTACGGTATTGCCTGGATCCCGAGAACACGAACAAATCTTGGAAATTTGCTGTAGGCGCTAAAGTGGGACTTATGCTGAGTGCTTATACAAAAGGCAAGACACTGCAGAATTCTGCGGGACAGACCCTGGGCAACTATATTCAAAAGGAAAGCTCCAAACAATTTTTTAATACTACCAAGCTGGCGGGCACGGCCAGAATTAATAAGGGCGTATTTGGCTTATTCGGTCAATTTCAGTTTAATAGCCTGATAAAAAACAGCGCTGGCCCTGCTGTATTCCCCTTCTCTGCAGGTATTACCATTACCGGCTTATAAAAGACTGAAGAGTGGAACAGTCTATTCAATTCTTACGCATTACCTTTGCCCTCCAAAAGGTAATATATTGTTAGATAAGAAAAACAGCATACACGAAGAAAAGGCCGTATTGGTCGGTTTGATCCATAAGGAACAAACAGAAGAGCAAGCCCGGGAATATCTGGATGAACTGGCTTTTCTGGCAGAGACAGCCGGGGCAGTGACCTTGAAACGATTTACTCAGAAGTTACAACATCCTGATAGCAAGACTTTTATAGGGAAAGGGAAACTGGAGGAGATTAAGACATATATTACCTTGAAAGAGGTAAAACTGGTAATCTTCGATGATGAATTGTCCGGTTCGCAGATCTCCAA
>NZ_DATMRL010000677.1:0-4047 GCF_035566355.1 Pedobacter sp. | reverse complement strand
TCCATACTTGGTTTTGTAACCGCCGCCGTGGTGGGGGTAATTTTAAACCTTACTTTATTTTTGGGCAAGGATGTCGTCTTTCCAAAAGGAATATCAATTCATTCTATCGATCTTTATGCACTTGGTTGGATTACATTTTCTCTGATCCTGATGAAAAGATTTAAATTGAATGTTTTGTACATCATTGGATTCAGCCTGATTTTTGGTCTGATTCATTACTAATAGAGGATTTTTCAAAAAAGTCACCTATTTTTTTTATTTAACCAGATCAACAAGCCGGTTACTGGCAGACTTGCCGCAATTAGACTGGATAGAAATGCAATAAATTTTCCAGGTAAACCAACGGCGCTTCCTGTATGGAGGTCGTAATTAAGGGCGATGATTTTAGAAGTAATGGTTAAATCTTTGAATTCAGGGCTCTGCTCTAATAGTTTTCCGCTGTACCGGTCAAATCGGTATTGTATTCGATCATAAAGGCTAGTGTTGCTCTGGTAAGCAGAAAGGTTTATTGTGGCACTTTTAGCAGCAGGAAAGTTGTACAAGAAGTAGGCCGTTTCGGGAGATCTTTTCAGGGCTTGCTGAAGAATAATGTCGTCTCGTGTTTTTGTTAATTGCTGTGTGGTATCGGACTGTAACTTTGATTTTTTTTCTGTAGTAAGGCCAAAGGACCACATTAATCCTGTAAATGCTATAAGCATTAGAACAAGAAAGGCATAAAAGCCAACGACATTGTGCAGGTCGTAGTTTAAACGTTTAAATTTCGCCTTCCATTTAATACTGAAGCTTTTTTTGATTTGTTTAATTTTTCGCTTTTTGGGCCACCACAATATAATACCGCTAGTTAAAAGGATAATAAAACATACCACTGACCAACGAACTATAAAATGGCCAACCTGGTCACCAAGCAGGAGATTCATATGCAATGCAAGAATAATGGTGAAAAATTCATTCTTGGCATTTTCTCTGTATACAATTCTACCTGTGTATGGGTTAAGATACACCTTGTCATAATATACATAATAACTCCAATAACCAAAGGCCTTACGATTTAATTTCATAGCCCGGAACATATAAGTGCGGTCGCTTTTTTGTGAAAGTTCAGCTCTTGATATTTTACGGTCTTTACCCAGTGCCTGTTCTGCAATTTTCACCAGTTGATGTAAGGGCAGGCGGGGTGTTTGAGGTACCTTATCGACATAGAGCCTCTGTTTATAGCACAGTTCCTTGAGTTCATCAGAAAAGGCGTAAATAGATCCGGTGAGCCCAAGAACAAATACGACCAGCCCGGATATTAATCCGAGCCAGAGGTGTAAGAGGCGTATGGTATTTTTAAAACTTGAGTGTGACATTAGCTGATACGAGTCTTGGCATTTGCGCACTTAATACGCCTTGTCCGGTAAAATAAAGTTCATCAGTCAGATTATCTACTTTTAGGCCGATACGACAGCTGCGGGCATCATAAAAAATAGTCGAATTTAGAAGAGTGTATGCAGGAAAAGTAAATACTCCGGTAGTCAATGAATTACCTGACAGGTATTTACCGGCGTAATTTCCGCCAAATCCAATACCCAGGCCTTTGAACTGACCGTCTGGTTGCACATAGCTTGCCCAGAAATTGACCAGATTGGATGGCCCTGCAGAAGCGGGTCTTCTACCTTCCAGCTCTTTTGTAGAACGGATAAGTTTGCTATCATTATAAGCGTAACCTGCAATGATATTTAAACCAGTGAGAGGATTGGCAATTAATTCCAGTTCGACTCCCTTGCTAACCTGAGTACCGTCTTGTACAATAATGTTGTAATCCTTACCATCAACTCTTATTGTTTGGTCACGCGTAACGTCTTTTACTTTAATATTATAATAACTTGCGGTGAAACTTAATCGATTGCTGAAAATATCCATCTTGGCACCTCCTTCAAACTGGTTTGCCTGTTGCGGCTTAAATGTTCCTGAGACATCACTAAGTGGCTGAGAAACCGGCGCAACATTACTGAAACCATTCATATAGTTTCCAAATAGGGATATTTTTTCCTTTACAATTTGGTAGACGAGCCCCAACTTCGGAGAAATAGCAGTCTGGGTGTATTTTGAGTTTGCTTGCTGTGTGTTTGTGGCCAGATTCATGGTTCCAAGACTCTGGAAGCGATCAATACGAAGACTGAGCATAGCCAACAGCTGATCTGTCAGGTTCACTGCATCGGAGGCATATATACTATAGATATTGCTGGAATTGTAGTTTTTAATTACCGCCCCAGCAGTACCTACGCCAGTTATGGCAGCAATTTTAGCTTCTGCCTTTGCCCGGGTCAGAGTACCGTACTTTGCAGGTAATATCCCACTTATTGCACTTACCGTGTCAAATTTCACAATAGCAGAGTTATTATTGTATGTTGTTTGGTTTAAATAGTCCAAGCCGGCTACAATGCGATGGCGCATACCTGCAAGCTTAAAATCCCCGTTAAAATTTTGTTGTATAGCTGTAGAGGCACCCTCATAATTTTGCAACTGTACGTTACGTTCTACCAGATCATCACTGGTTGCGCCCCTTATAAATTGATACTGATACATACCATCGGTTTTACGCGTATTCCTGGCTATACTGGTTTGTGATGTCCAGTTGTCACTTATTTTATAATTCAACTGTCCATGGATGTTTGTGGCCGGAGCTTTTAATGTGATGTCGTTAGAAGTAAAAGACCGGCTCCAGTCATAGTTGAGTTCCTGTGGTGTAGTGGCTATGTATTTTCTAGTGCGGTGGAGGAATACGATAGATGGATTTGTGCCCTCATAATCGTAAAATTCTGCGTTTAAGCTTAAATCAAGTTTTTCATTTAAACGGTAGGTGATAACCGGAGCTATAAATGTAGATTTTCTAAATCCGGCATCCTGAAAGCTCGACCGTTTATGATAGGCCGCGTTGATCCGAAACAAAAGGTTCTTGTCTTTATTTACTGGTCCATAAATATCTGCAGTAAGTCGGTTCAGATTGTAATTTCCGGTGGTGTACCCAATCTCGCCACCCAATGTATCTATAGGTTTCTTTGTTATAACGTTGATGAGCCCACCAAATGTGGTGAGTGAACCCCCATACAGAGTGCCCGATGGACCTTTTATAACTTCTATTTTTTCAATGTTCGCCGGATCAATATCACCATTAGTTTGACCAGCAATACCATCTATCATCGAGATACGGGTAGGAAATCCCCGAAGATTGTAGTATACTGCTCCATCACCACTCCGACCAATGCTTCCTTGCATTTTGAGTATTCCTGGCGTATTTTTCAGAACATCGGTCAGATCTGTAGTAATCTGTTCATTAAATAGCGATTTAGTAATGGTTGTATATACTTGTGGATTTTCAAGGTTGTTGAGGGGCAGCTTAGCTACAGTTTCGCTCTTTCTGGTTACGAATTTATTGACTTTTTTGCCGTTGACTTCTACTTCATTGAGTTCCTCACTATTTTCTGCCAATGTGAAATTGACTACTGTAGTTTCTTGTGAGGTTATGGTAACTTGTTTATGTTGCGTACTCAGTCCTATAAAACTACTGGTCATGGTGTAATTTCCTTCTTCAATGTCTTTAAAGTGATAATTTCCATGAACATCTGTCTGGGTACTTTTTAATCCTTTAATTGTTACAGTTACATAAACTGCCGGTTTTCCATCGCTGGTTTTTACGCTGCCTTTTATATTTCCTCCGGGACCGCTAACCTGTATGGTAATTTGTTTTCCGTTTATACTAAGTCCTTTTAACTGACGTCCGAGGAGTTCAGTGATGATGTCCTTTAAGGTTCTGTTGGAATAATTCAAGTTCACTTTTCTTTGTACATTCAACAGACTGCTGCTATAAGAAAAACTTATAGCAGCTTTATTTGCGATGGCTTCGAGCGCATCATTCAAACTGAGGTTGGTAGCCTGGATACTGATACTTTTTTCCAAAATGGAGGTCTGTCTCTCCTGTGAAAATACAGGGATCCATAAGAACAAATTGCAGAGCAATAACAGGATTGTTGTGATTTTTTTCTTTGAGGTACACGGTTTGTACAT
>NZ_DATMRL010000676.1:0-5603 GCF_035566355.1 Pedobacter sp. | reverse complement strand
AGCTCTTGGGCAGCACTCCAGTATTATAATCTCGCTACAGAATCAATACATTCCATCACCTCGGTCACGCCAAAAGTGACAAGAGATTATCAGACCAAAGCAGGCAGCTTCGCGTATCAGTCAATTAATAAGCAGCTGTTTTCCGACTTTTCACTTGTAAAAGGAAAATTTAATTTTTATATCGCCTCACCCTCTAAGGCATTGTTTGACTTGCTGTATTTTAGAACACGCCAGTTCCGCGGTCTCTCTCCCGATAAAATAAAATCAATGGTTTCCGAATTACGAATAGATATAGAGGAAATGAGCAAAGAAGAGCAGGAAAAATTTAATATAATAATTAACAACTACTTCCATGAGTGAACAGATCACAACAATTTTAAAAAGAAAGCTCGATGACCTAAACGCCCTTGGCAGCATCGACGCAGAAACACGGCGCAATGCCCTTAAAGAAGAGCTGCAGTTTTATGTCCTCAATTTTATTTACCAGCATCCGGAATACAATAACTGGATTATGTATGGTGGCAGCGCGCTTCGAATTATCCACGGGCTTGATAGGATGTCAGTCGACCTTGATTTTGAGATTTCCCATGCGGTAACTGAAAAATTTTTGGAAGAATTCAAAAAGGAAGTGGAGGATTATTTTAACAACACCTATGGTGCCGGAGCCGATTTTCTGACGATAAAGGTTACCACGGGCAGGGGATTACTGCTAAAATTTCACATCGGCCCAGAATTAGCCTCCGGATCCGCATCACAGCAGGTGCATGTCAAAATCGATCTTAATCATTTTGTGGCTCCAAAAACAGTTACTGATCGCAGGCCGATAAACCGCGACCAGTTGTCCTTTGTGATTCTTACATACAATATGTCATCGCTAATGTCAAGCAAACTGGCAGCTATTTTCTTGCGCGGCACTCGCGGCATAGGCGCAGCTACTTACGAAGAAAAAGGACGAGATATTTATGACCTGCTCTGGTATATGAATAAAAAAGTGGTGCCTGATTTTGACTACCTAATTGCAAAAGGCATTGATGTAAAAGATCCACGCGTGCTTTTTGATAAGCTAACGCTTCAGATGAACAAAGTAAGCGATGAGAACCTTAAACAGGATCTTTTGCCCTTGTTTCTCGATAGAAATTTTATTGAAAGCTGGCTTAAGAACTGGCGGGAGGGCTATCTACGACTACTCGATGATTACAAAATTCGCACTGTGACCGAGCTAAAGAGCGTTGGAATATATCAGAATTTTAACACCGATGTTTTTTCCTTTTTGTATGAATATAAAACAGAAGACGGCCAGCAGATCCGAATTGTATATAATTTAAGCGATTATTGGATTACTTTTCGTGAGGGTGACCTGACTATTGAGCCGGATAAAACACTCGAAGACAAAATAGAATTTAGCAGTAATGGGGTGAGTAGCCGCCCAGCGCCGCAGGGCAAGCTCAAGCAGTATGCAACCTTGTTTTATCAGAAGACCGAAAAGTATTTCAAAAAAATCAACCGAACAATGGTCGGCGATAATATTGTCACAAAAGTTATTCGCATGACTGCAGACAATCTAAACCAGAAAGAACAAATTGTGCTTAACAAATCAGCTTTACTTTCTTGTGAACTTGATGATTTATTAAAATAGCATCCCGCTAGCAAGACATGGTCGTTTGGTGTTATTTAATACTACGATCAGAAGTCAAAGTTTTTAAGGAAGTTTTTTGGTCTTAACATTCGTTAATATTAGTGAGCGCTTATGAAAGAGATAATTTTGGGAAATAAATCTAAAAAACCGCTCTCATTGGATATCCAGCGAGAGTATATTCGGTATCACAATATTGTCGACAGCCACGAGTTACCGGAGGATGTTTTATTGATTCAAAGCGAGAGGTTATTTTTGAAGAAGACTGGTTCGGATAAAAAGAAAAAGCTGCTCTATATGCTTGCCCATAGCGGAACTAAGCAAGCTTATAAATTATTGCTAAAATATCTAAAGAAGCCGGATAAGCAGCTGCAAAAATGGGTAGAGTTATGTTTGCAGGAATGTGCTGCTCATTTGGGAGGGGAGTTGCTGGATCAGGAAGAAACTTTTATGGTAATGAGTGGCGCTGGCGGTGATGGTCAACGGTTGAGATATTATTTTATTTTTAGCTCGGCTAAATCCCAGCGGCTTACGGCCGCGCAGAAGATGGTAATAAAAAAATCATCCAAAGTGACTGATAAAAACTTAAAAGGGAAAACCGAAGGTTTATACAGGATCTTATATCCTTATTTTGATTCTAAATTTATTTTCGATTCTTTTTCCTGCAGACGAAACAAAGGCACACATCGAGCAATAAACCGATTTCGGGAATACTCACGAAAGGTTTCTCGTAACCATACTCAAACTGTATGGGTTTTGAGGTGCGATATTAAAAAATTTTTTGCAAATATCGATCACTCAGTTCTGATCAATATTCTAAAGCGCCAGATCGAAGACGAAGATGTTATCTGGCTTCTGACTCGGATTATCCAAAGCTTCCATACAAAGGAAAAATCTAAAGCTGGGTTGCCGTTAGGCAACCTTACAAGTCAACTTCTAGTAAATGTTTATATGAACGAATTTGACCACTATCTGAAACGAGAGTTGAAGATAAAATATTGTGCCCGATATGCAGACGATTTTGTTATATTGCATGAGAGCAAAAAATATTTGGAAACTATATTACCAAAAATATCAGTATTTCTGCAATCACGTCTTAAGTTATCGCTTCATCCAAATAAAGTGTTTATCAAAACCTTAGCTTCCGGAATAGATTTCTTAGGCTGGATTCATTTTCCTCATCATAGGATTCCAAGGACATCGACGAAAAGAAGAATGTTTAGAAAAATAAAAGAAAACCATTCAGATGCTACAATGGCGTCATATATTGGTTTACTTAGCCATGGAGATACTTATGGCTTATCTAAAAAAATTCAAGATCAGTCTGATTAATCCGAGACACTAATCTAATTATAAATTTTTTATTTGATTGAGTTTTTTTCTACGTTCGTATTATGCAAGGGAGTACCGGCTGGGCGACAGGTAAGCACTTACATTTTGCATTATGGCGAGATGGCCAACCAATTTCTCCGTCGTATGCCTTTAGCCAAACCAGCTTGAGTGATTGGAATAACCCTTAGTTGATGGCGGAAACCAGTTATTGTTTGTCGAAATTTCCAGACGTAGATGCAAAGATTATTGTGGAAGCTTATTTAGATCATCCTAGTAACATAGAAAAGTATAATCGCTATTTATTGGATCTAAAAATCTTTTTTATCTCAACCGTATTAGGTATAAACACATATTTATTTTTACTTTTAACTTGAGATAGGAAGTTTTTTTTAACTAATAACATCAGATCGGCTCTCGCTGTTTCATAAGCAACCCTATATTTATTTTGATGAGTCTTCACGTCAATTCTTTGATCTCTGTTATTATTAAAGTATTGTAGCAATGAAATCTGTCTCTCATTAAAATCACCCAGCTTATCTGCCAATTGTAATAATATCCGATCTTTTTCAATTTTTTCTTTATAATGCGCCTTAAGATCTGAAATTGCATTGAGTATGGTTTTTAACTTATAAGACAGAAAGTAAGTTAAGTCATTATCGTCATATTCGGTATGAAGAAAAGCATTATCGTATTGCTTTTTCGATTTCTTAATTATCCTTGAAACTGATAAATATTCAAACATCCAATAATCATGTTTTAAAAGATACCAATAAAATATCGCACGAGAGGTTCTACCATTTCCATCGATGAAAGGATGTAAATATGCTAACCAAAAATGTAATATGCTAGCTTTGACAACAGGGTGGATAAAATCTTCTTCTGACTTATCTTTATTAGCATAGTCTATTAATCTTTTTAATTCGGCATGTATAAATTTTTTGGGCGGCGGATCAAATACTGTTTCACCAGTCGTTCTGTTAACTACCGCTATCTCATCGCTATCTTCTCGGAATCTACCCTCATCTTTGACATCTTCCAAAGTATCTAGGGTTATATTTTTTTGAATATCAATAAGCATTTCAAGACTTATATCCAAATCTTTCCAATCCATTAATCTTTGCATAACTTGGTAATTGTTTATTATCATTTGTTCATCTTTATTCCTAGCTTTCCTTCCAGAAAGCAACATTTGTTTTGCTACTTTTCTAGATGTGTTAGCACCTTCAATCTGACTAGAAGCAATAGCTTCTTCAGTTAGATTGCTGATGATAAGTTGATTTTTTTCTGTTATTGTAGGCTTTTGAGAATCAGACCATAAATATCCGCTAGTATTTTTATCTATCTTACTTAATTGTTCATACATCGTTTTGGTTGTTGTATATGCAAAAGGTTTATCATCTACATCTCTGACAGGAGTAAAATCTCTATTACTTAACCTTGAAAATTTCAAATACGCCCATGCCTGTTCATGATTAAATCCTTTAGGCAAAGGATAGTGTTTAAATTTATCCCAATAAACATAGTCTCTTTCTGCGTGTTTAATCAGACTATTTAATTCTTGAGATTTTAAAAATTTTTCAAATAATTCCCCTGATGAAATTATTTTCATCCATTCTGGCGGTTTTATCATCTTGAACATATTTTGTCCTTTTAGATTACTAATAATCTACTAGTTTTCTACTAGTTAGTAGTGTATTTACTAATATTAGCATATAGATTACTAAAAGTCTACTAATTTATATGAAACTAGTAGTAGTTGGTAAAAAGCCTAAGAAATGGGTTTTCTAGCGTCTATTCCTCACTTAGTCTTGCTTCGTAAATTAGTGAAGGAACAAAAAGAGAAACATACTTCACCGACCAAAGTTACAGGCGACTTTTTACATAAATTTCTAAACAAGACTTAAACCTTGTAACACGAACTCAGGAAGGCGCAAATTCCCATTTATCTCGATAATTGCAGTCCTGTCGTCTCGCACTATCCCGATAATGCTCTTTTAAAGGTAACTAATGAAATATTTTCACCAGATTTTAGCATTTGCTCGTAGACATCTGAAGATTGCAATCTCTCTATTGTTGGAAAAAACCTATAATTTTTTGATATTTTTGGCTTAATTTAATCATTTTTCGTATCATTGCACCCGCATTGCATATTCCTTTGTGCTCATTCTAAAGTGAGGCTAATTGGAATCAATGATAGCCAAAGTCAGGCGGATTTGATAAACTGGGTACGAGCAGAGTCATAAAACTCCATAAGAATAGGTAATATAAGTTTGGACAGAATTTTGTGTTCAGACTCGTGTCAGTTATTCCAACTAGTCAGGGGGATTGTCATGGGGAGACTTGAGAGTAAAGCGGTGTTCGCTCTTGCTGCGACCAAAGCTGTTCAGGTATGGGCTAAGTTTCCGGCCTTCAACGTCGATGATTTCCATATCGAGGCAGACGATTTAAACTTGACCGATAAAGCAACCGCTCGGTTTTACAGAGCGTTTGGGGAGATTTGCCATTTCCTTAGAGTCGAAGGATCAGTCCATCGACTGCGCGGTAGAGAAGAATGGAGCGAAGGGCATCTGGTTTTAGAAAGCGAATCAGGCAAAGTCACGCTGCTGTTTGTGATCTTAAATAACGATGTGAAGTTTGA
>NZ_DATMRL010000675.1:0-24409 GCF_035566355.1 Pedobacter sp. | reverse complement strand
TGGCGCCACCTCGGTAGCCATATTTATCTTCAAGGTATTATTTGCCAGGTTATGGATAACAGGATAGGCAATTTTATATAAGGTTTTCACCCAAAATGCCCTGTCTTGCGCACCGCTTGTTATCACATTTGGATTCTTTTTCCTTCCTGTTTGTGCATGGGTAACCGGGTTTGCGGTTAAAAATATGAACCCCATTAAAAAAGCATATTTAAAATTGTTCATGGCTAATATTATCATTTTATTTTGTACTTATTTCGAAAAATATACTTGCTCCTGCCCTAATGTTCTCTGTAAGGTATACATCAGTTATTTTTTCATCTTTGTAATTAACACCCAGATGCACAATTTGGCCACTGGCAGCATTTCTTACTATCAATTGCTTCAGATCTTTTACTTTAATCTTTTTTTCAATTTGCGACCATGCGATCTTTATGGTCTGATTATTATTAGTTGATGTTCCATTGCATGCCTCAACATACATGCTTTTATCGTTATGCGCCAAGTTTAAACGGAACATCTCGCTACCAGCCAATAAAAAGGCCCCAACACCATAAACATCTGTATCGTCATAACCAACTTGATCAGGTGCAGCACCCTGAGCTTGTACAAACCCCAGTTTTCCATCCGGATGGACAGAAGCACTAAGTGCATTCCATGCCTTGGAAATTACCTTCCCGTATTTTTTGTAGGGGATAAGCCCGTTATTTACCCCCCAAGCCAGTGCATAACCGATAAAACCTGTACCGCTGGTCTCTTTAGAAGGGTAACTTTCAGGATCCAGCAAACTTGCATGCCAGCTGCCATCTTCCTGTTGCAGCGACGCCAACTTCTCAGACATATTTGTAAATAGTTTCACTAATCTCTTACGTTCCGGATGATTTTCGGGCGTCACCGATAACAGACGAGCTAAACCTGCAATTACCCATCCATTGCCCCTGCTCCAGAATACCTTTGTCCCATTTTTCTCCTTTTTACCAAAGTAACGGCTGTCCCTATAAAAAAGAAACTCATTTTTATCATATAAATACGCAGTAGATTTCCACCAAAGTGCTATTGACTTATCCAGATACTTCGTATCTCCTGTTGCCTGCGTTAAATACCCCAGAGCTGGAGGCCCCATAAACAAGGCATCGCACCAAGCCCATTCCCGTGTATAAATACCATTGTTCCATTCCAGACTTTCCAAGTGTGGTAACAAAACAATGGTATCTGCTAAGGCTTTAAACTTCTGAATATATTCGGGTCTTTTATAAATGGTGTATAGCTGAGCATAAAGCTGACCGACACAATAGTCATCCGCAAAAAAACGGTATTTACCTGTGTTCCATTTATTATCCACACCAATTTGTATTAATTTATTATAATAGCCTTCCTCATTTGCGAGTTTAGCCCAGGCTATCATACCTGCATACATCGCTCCACTGGTCCAATCCTTTTTCGAGTTTTTCCATCCCGCTGTCTCTAAGTTACTCCATTGCCAATCGGCAACTTTTTTCATTTGGCCAAAAATAGTACTTGCTGAAGGTGGTTGCTGAGCATTGATTTTCTCAAAAGAGAAAAGGACGAAGAAGAATAAAATTATTTGTTTCTGCATTTAATTCGTGGTTTTAATGATCAAATAATACGGTTTAATCATTTTGCTGTTTATTATAATAGTTTGATATGAAAAATTGTTTATCTGCCAGGAGGGTTTTCTCCTTTAAAACGGAACCAGTTAAAATCAGCATAACCACCCTCACCTTCTTTTTTGGTACTGAAATTCAATAAAGCAAAATGATTACCCGTCCATCTATACCCATTAGACATGTTAAGTTGATTACCAAATGAAATGAATTTCTTCCCATCCAAACTGTAGGCAAACGTCGCTTTAAAATCAATATGTGTAACATTAGCTTTTATCCATATTTTATTGAGCGTAAATAAATTACTGTCAATCACTTTATTATTGTTCACCATGATTAATGTTTTTTTATCCCCATCTTTCCTTACAGCGATATAGGCATGTGGAGATTGCAAAATTCCAAATCCTGCAACATTACCATCTTTTAAACCCGATATATCCATTTCAACAATTCCTTCGGAAACTGGTCCTTGCACCCTTTGGGTAAGCGTATTGCGGGCCATTGTTAAATCATTTGCAAAGGAAGCATGCAAACGCATATAACCTTTTCGTTCCTTCAATGACCATTTCTCGTTATCCGGATTATGGTTCCACTGCCATTGCAAGCCTAATGAAGATTGGTTAAATTCATCAGAAGTGGCAGGTACTTTTACAGGATAGGTTTTGCCAACATTTGGTTTTTTATAGATTGCGACCCCTTTGCCATCTATACCCAACATTGGCCAGCCATCTACCCAAGTAACGGGTTCTAAGTTTGGAACCCGGCCTATTGCACCGCGATCCTGCATGATCATAAACCACCAGGAACCATCTTTAAGTTGCAGCATTCCACCTTGATGTAAAAAATTTCCAGGATAAAGAATGTCGTCATGAATAACTATTTTCGATTCGTAAGGACCATACACGTTATCTGATCGCAAACAAACCTGCCTACCCTTTGACCCACCCGTTGTACCTAAAATATAGTACTTCCCATTCACTTTGTACATATGCGACCCTTCCAGGTAAGGATAATCGCGATTATTGTAGATTTCTCTTTGGGGTGTTTTTACTGATAAAGCATCTGCATTTAATTCGGTGATATATAGTTTTTCTTGTCCATGCGCCACGTACACTTTTCCATCATCATCAAAAAACAAACCTGGATCATACATATACTCAGGAAAAATGGTTCTCTTCCATGGGCCTTTGACATCTTTTGCTACACACATAGAATAGCTACCCTTTGCACCATTCCTGCTGGGTGTACAAAAACCAACATAAAACGACCCATTATGGTGCCGGATCGTTGCTGCCCAAGACCCATTGCTGTACATAGACCCTCCTTGTAAGTTATAACGCGGGTCCTCATCGTATTTATCGACTGCGTAACCTGCCATCTCCCAATTCACCAGATCTTTGGATTTCAGAACTGGACAGCCAGGCACATACTGCATACTTGTAGCTACAAAATAAAATTCATCCCCTACCCGAATAAAATCAGGATCGGCCCAATCGCCCCAAAGCAAGGGATTCTTAAACGTTCCATTGCCATTATCTGCAGTCCATATACTGGTGCCAGGCTTCTGATTAACATTTTGAGCCTGGCTAAGCTGAAGGCTGAACAGGCTAATGCTGATGATACTAAATATAATTTTTAAAGACATTTGATGAATTGATTTACCAGCCTGGATTTTGAATAAGTTTATCTGAAATATTGATTTGAGTGGCCGGAATAGGCAACAGGTTCATTTTAGGCTCTACAAATACCGAAGCTGGCTTAGGCAGGTTAAACTTCTCATAAGTAAAACTACCATTTGCATTCTTGGTGATCTTCATTCCGGTAAGTATGGTACCATAGGTACTTGCCCCAATTTTCCATCTGCGGATATCCCAGAACCGGTGATCTTCAAAAGCCAATTCTATCCTTCTTTCATCTCTGATATATTTACGCATCTGCTCCTGGCTGAGCCCGGCCGGGAGGTCAGCAGGGCTTAAACCTGCCCGGTCTCTTATTTCTTTCATCGGAGCATAAGCTAAAGCGGTTTGCCCCGATTCATTTAAAGATTCGGCATAGTTTAAAAGCACTTCCGCATACCTCATAAAAGGAAAGAAATGTTCAGTACCGCCCGTTGACCCGGTTACGTCTTCACTCATCATCTTTCTATTGTAATATCCAGTTTGCGTACCTGGTGTAATAAAGGGAATACTAAGCCCGTCATTAGGTGCATTAAAATAAGTATTTATAGGCTGTTTTGTATTTGTAGACGAATTAAGCCATGCTGCACCATTGTAAATTATTGACCGATAAAATCTCGGATCGCGGTTTACATACGGATTCTGTGGATCGTAACCCGAGCCAGGTTCTGTAATTGGTTTTCCATTCTTCATCGGGTAGGTATCTACATAATCACCATTGGGAGAGTTATGGTAAGAACCGCCCCTGCTGGAAGGCAGATGCGAGTTTTCATAGGTGCGGTTACTTCCTGCAAGCCTTACAAAAATCATTTCTCTGTTAACCCGTTGAAGAAACACATTATAGAACCCTTCAGCAGTCGAGTTATTACCACCAGTGCCTTGTAACAGGCTATAAAAATTCAGGTCAATAACGGCTTTTGCCGCATCGGCCGCCTTTACCCACCTGTTCTGATTGGCAGTAGGATAGCCAAATACCGGGTTAGGATCTGCCGCACCACCATTAAACAGTGGACTTGCGGCAAAAAGCAGTACCCTGGCCTTTAATGCCATGCAGGCACCTTTAGTTATTCTTCCATGATTATAGCCTTCTGTTCCAACATACTCCATAGGCAAATCAACCGCGGTTTCATCCAACTCTTTTACCACATAGTTTACACATTCTTCGTAACTGCTCCTGGGAATATTAAAATTGTCGTCTAAGGTGAGTACCTTATCTACAATCGGAACGCCAGCATAATGTTTCATTAACAAATGATAATACCAGGCACGTAGAAAACGTGCTTCTGCTTTCATACGTCTTTTTAAATTAGCAGACAGAGGCGCCTCATCTACCCGGTTTATAAAGAGATTGGCCTTTCTGATCGACTTATAGGTATTTTTCCAAATATTATTAAAAGGATCAGGCAAAGAACTGGCACTGTAATTCCCTTTCTGAAAAGCAGATGCGGGTGACACATTTGCTGTTGTCCAACGTTCATCAGACTCATCACTGTACTCTGACAAGGAATTGGATGTATTGATACGCGTAGTCATACTTTCCGGGCCGAGGTCGGCATAGATACTGGTTAATAGCTGTATGGTACGCACACTATCGGTCCAAACATCCTTATCGAAGATATCAGACTGTGTATCACCTGTTAACACACCATCCTTTTTACAACTTGACATCATGATTACGGCAAGCATTATTGCTGTTATATAGCTTAATAACTTCATAAACTGTTAAAAATTAAGGTTTAATCCAAAACTGTAAATCTTTTGCTGCGGATAATTCTCGCCACGGCCACTTGGTGATTCGGGATCCATTATTTTTAATTTATCCCAGGTAATCAGGTTTGCGGCATTGGCATAAATACGCAAACTCTCTACTCCAATGCTTTTTAAGATGGCAGGAGTTAGGCGATAGCCTATTTCAACATTTTTTAAGCGTAAATAATTGCCAGAACGAAGCCAGAACGTTGAGGTTGTTGGCCTGTTGTTTGCCCCGCCGCTGGCCAGGTGCAGTTTTGGATAGGTCGCATTGGCCGCATTATCAGGTGTCCACCGGCCAAGGTGCAGTTCCTGAAAATTACCTATATTGTCATAAATCAACTCATCAGATGGACGCACACTACTGTTTGCGGCCCCCTGCAACAGGAAGCTGCAATCAAAACCCTTAAAGTCAAATCCCGCAGATAAACCATAAGTGGTATTCGGAACCACTGGATAACCGATAGGTCCTTTATCATCATCATTTATAATTCCGTCACCATTCAGATCCGCATACTTCAGATCACCAACTTGTGGGTTAAATGTTGTTTTGGGGCTATTGGCTAAGTCTTCTGCATTTTGATAATAGCCAATCCATGTCCATCCATAGGGCTGGCCAACAGACTGTCCGGTTTGCTGAAGCCAAGGGTATTTCTTATGTTCCTCATCCCGCTCAATTATTTTATTCTTCGCCACAGAAACATTACCTTTTACAAAATAACCCACCTTGCCGGTTTTATTGGTATAGCCAATTTCAAGTTCAAAGCCCTTGTTTTTTACCTTGCCCAGGTTGACATCAGGAAGTGTAATTCCAACAATGTCTCCTACGGTGGTGCGGGTAGTGATGATATCGTACCGATAATTGTTAAAGTAATCGAATGTTACATTTATTTTCGATTTAAATAACTGGGCATCAAATCCTATGTTTGCTTTTCGTTCTTTCTCCCAGGTAAGTTGATCGTTCCCTAATTTACCTTCTGCAAGACCATTTAAGGTTGTATTTGAATCACCAAACTGATAGCTTCCAGATGGCACATAGGTACTCAAATAAGCGTAGGTCGTTAAGTCGATACCTACATTATCATTTCCTACTATACCATATGAACCCCTGATTTTAAAGTAATCAAGAAACTTGATGTCATTTTTTAACCAAGGTTCTTCAGAAACTACCCAACCTGCCGATGCCGCTGGAAAGAAACCAAAACTGTTCTTATTATTAAATTGATTCGATCCGGTATACCCCAGGTTAAATTCAACCAAATAACGATTTGAATAATTATACGTTGTACGTCCAACCCAACCCAGATAGCTAATCTTTCGTGTCGGATCAGGAACCCCGCTGCTGTTTACATAAACCTTTGAATTTTGATTATACAGGGCCATTGCCGTTACGTTATGCTTACCAAACTGGTGCTGGTAGTTCAGCGAAGCTTCAAGATTAGTGGCCACCTGAGGTGCTAAGTTCTTGGTGCTTAACTGAAATGGCCTTAAAACCGGATAAGTAGTATTGAATAACGAGTAAGTATCATTTGTCGGGTTATAGCGGTAGGTTGGATATCCGTCCCTGTATAAATCCTTTTCAGAATATTGTGTATTGTTAAATGAAAAAGCCCCCTTTGCAGATAAGCCATCCAACAGGAAATCCAATTTTTGTTCTGCACTTAAATTTGAGGTAAGTACAGAGTTGTAGCTCCTGTCGTAGCCTGCCAGGGTTAACTGTGCAATCATATTGGGGTGCTGGTTACTTTGAGGAGGGGCAGCAAACGAACCATCCGGATTATAAATTGGAAATGAATAAGGCGCAAAACCGGTACGAAGCAACTGGTTAAATACAGAACGGCCGGCTTCAGCCGGATGTGGTTGATTGGTGTTTTCTAATCTGGCCGATAAATCCAAGCCGATATGAAGTGTTTTATTTACCTGTACATCTACATTTGACCTGAAATTATACCGCTTAAAATAGTAACCATTGTCGGTTTCACTGTCTTTAAAATTCTTAAAAATCCCGTTTTGGTTTAACAGACCCGCTGAAACAAAATATTTAACTATATCCGTACCTCCAGAAACGTTCGCATTGAACTGGGATTGCAATGAATAGGGTTGCAGAACTTCCTTATACCAGTTAACATTTGGATATAATGCTGGATTTGAACCTGTACGAAATGCTTCAAGCTGTGTATCTGAGTATGGAAAATTAGCTCCCTGACCATCATTCACATAACTTTCCTTCAACAACAAAAGTGAATTATAAGCATCCAGAAATTTAGGTAAGCGGGTAGATGCCTGAACACCTGTCTGGCTGCTTATAGATACTTTTGCTTCACCGGTTTGCCCCCTTTTTGTGGTTACAATGATTACTCCGTTTGCACCACGAATACCATATACTGCAGTAGCAGAAGCATCTTTCAAAATAGAGATGTTTTCCACCTCGTTCATATCAATCTGCCCAATATTATCTTGTTGTACCCCATCTACGATAAGCAATGGCCCCGTTCCGGATCGGTAAGTACTAACACCCCTAATTTGCAAAGTAGCCCCATCTTTTCCTGGCTGGCCACTGTTTTGTTGTGAAAACAGTCCTGGCAGGCGCCCGGCTAATGCATTTGTAAGATTGGCTACGGGACTTTGCTTCAGCTCCCGTCCACCTATGCTCGATATTGCACCTGTCAATGTGGCTTTCTTTTGTTTACCAAACCCAACTACCACAACATCATTAAGTCCTTCTACATTTTCCTCCAGGGTTACATTGTAAATATTTTTTGCCTGCAATTTTTCGGTTTTTGATTTATAACCAATTCCGCTAAATAACAGCACACCCGCCTCGGGGGCTCCTTTTATAATAAATCTCCCTTTAGTGTCTGTAGTAGCACCTATTGAGGTACCCTGTATTTTAACATTAATACCTGGCAAAGGCCCGGAAGCATCCGTAACCTGCCCGCTTATTGTTTTGTTCTGTGCCAAAACCATCAGCACCTGCAACATAAACATGAATATGACGTATATTTTCTTCATTTTTTAAGGATTACATTAAATTTTCCTAATTCCATCCTGGATTTTGTGTAAGCGAGCTGTTTTTTTGAAGTTCTGTATAAGGAACAGGGTATAAATACATTTTTGCAGCATCAAATGTGACTTGTTGTACCATAACCGTAGGATCATAACTAAACGTATTATCAGAGTTTTGAGTAATCCTCATCCCTCTTAAATTGCCATTTAACACATCCGAAGCAATTTTCCAGCGGCGTATATCCCAGAAACGGTGTTCTTCAAAGGCAAGTTCAACACGACGTTCGTTTCGGATAAGCAGCCTCATTTGTTCTTTATTTAAGGAGCCTGATGCAATAGTTGTAGTAATTCCCGCACGTGTACGGATGTCATTTACGGCCTTATAAACCGAGGCATCCGGAGCTGCCAGGAATTCATTTTCTGCCTCAGCATAGTTCAACAACACTTCTGCGTAGCGAAATATGGGAAAATTATGAGTTGCATTCGAAAACGCTGCATCAGAGCCACTGGTGGTCATAAACTTGCGCATATAATAGCCCGTTTTTGTTCCTGTTCCTATGCCAGGTTTAGTATTATTTTTTCCACCAGTAAACGTTTCAATCGTAGTGCCCAACCAGGAAAAACCATTATGAAATATGGTCAGATAAAATCTGTTGTCCCGGTTTTTGTATGGATCATTGGCCACGTATCCTGATCCGGTTTCATTTATACCTTTTCCATTTTTCATAGGAAAGGCATCTACCAGGTCCTGTGTCGGATTCGTCATCCCTTGTCCGGCTCTTCGAAAACCCGGAGGTTCATTTAAACTTTCTATACTTGTATTGTCTGCTTGCTGATAGGCCAGAATAAACTCTTTATTATTTCTGGTCGTAAACATGTTGCCGAAATTGCTTTCCAGACTATAGGTATTCAGTTTAATTAGTTCATCAGCCGCTTTGGCTGCAGCATTCCATCTTTCAGGATCGTTGGTTGGATTATATAATGGACTTGCATTGTACAGCAATAACCTGGCTTTTAGAGCCAGTACCACTCCTTTTGACATTCTGCCCAAATCTCCTGTGGTAAGCGTTGCGGGCAATTTATCCTTCAGATCATCACATTCAGACAAAATATAATTTACACATTCACCCCAGGTGTTTCTAGGCAGGTTCATATTGTCATCCAATGCAAATACCTTGTCGCCGATCAAGGGAACACCAGACCAGCGCTTCAGCAATTCAAAATAGAAAATGGCCCTCAATGCCCTTGATTGATTAATCAAGGCATCTTTTTTCACATCAGGTATGCCCGATGAGCCTATATTTGCCAGCAACAAATTTACCCTTCGAATTGCACTGTAATTGGCTGTCCATGGGTTTTCAGGTAAATTGGACGGCCCCCATTGCCCGGTTTTAAATTTATCTACAGCAGTTATGGAGATATCAGCACTTAAGGCATCGTCTGCCCCTGCATCAAGCAGATTATTACTGATACGGTTAAACCCCTTTGGCAGCTGACTGTATATACCAGATAAATATTCGTCAATTAAAGTACCTTCCTTATCTTTTGGATTAAAGATATCATTAAGCTGTGTACGCTCTACAGGGAGCTGATTTAAGACATCCTTTTCACAGGATGAAATGAGCAACACAAATGGTATTACCATTAATATGCGATAAAATTTCATATGTTACTATTTAAAATTTAGCAGTTAGACCAATATTATAACTCCTGTAAAGAGGGTAATTACTCAGCAATGACTCTGGGTCCAGGTCTTTTAGTCTTGTTAATGTGAGCAGGTTAAATCCGGAAGCAAACAACCTCAGATTGGACAGCCCTGCTTTTTTTGTTAATGAAGACGGAAGCGTATACCCTAGCTGAACATTCTTCAGTCTCAGATAGTCGCCATTTCTTAACCAATAAGTAGAGATGGTGTGGTTATTAGCGTTGGGTCCAAAACTCAAGCGGGGATAATCAGCCACTGCGGCAGTAGCGGGTGTCCAGCGGTCAAGATGAAACTGTTGCACATTTCCCCCATTGTTTTGAAATTCCCAGGCATTATTACCAATAAAGTAAAAATCTTTATTGGTTACACCTTGCCATAAAGCAAGGAAATCAAAGTTCTTGAATTTTAACCCAACCGAGCCAGCATAATATACCGGTGCATTGGTTTTTCCTATAGCCGTTATATCATCTTCATTAATGATATTGTCTCCATTCAGATCTTTATATTTTATATCACCGGGTTGCAATTTCATAGAAAACTGCTTTGGGCTGGCGTTAATTTCTTGATCACTTTGAAAAAGACCCAAAGCCACTAAACCATAGACTTGTCCAATTTGCTGGCCAGTTTGTTCCTGATAGGTATACTTTCTGGCTAACTCCTGGATATCAATCACCTTACTGGCAGATAATTGTGCATTACCGTTTAGACTTAATTCAACTTCTCCAATTTTTTTAACATAGTTTAGACCAATTTCAACTCCATTATAATTGTATTTACCAATATTTTCCAGTGGATAAGTTGTTCCCAGTAAAGTATTTGAATTTCCTCTTTGCTGAAGTACCCTGTAACGAAGATTATTATAATAATCAATATTCAATGTAAGGCTGTTTTTTAATACAACAGCATCAATTCCGATATTAAAAGCCTTGGTTTTTTCCCAGGTAAGATTAGGATTTCCCAGGGAAGCTTCCGTCCATCCGGCCATGCCCGTGCCTGTACTTCCAAAATAATAGGTATTTGAACTGGTACTGTAATAAGGTTGATAAGCAAAATTAGTGGATCTGTCAAATCCTAAAATACCCGCAGATGCTTTAATTTTTAACTGATTAAAAATACCATCCTTCAAAAAATCTTCTTTAGCCATATCATATCCTGCGGATATGGCCGGAAAAAAACCATACCGCTTGCCGCTCATGTATTGTTCTGTTCCCTGCCAGGCTACAGAAACATCGGCAAAATACTTTTCTTTAAAGGCATAACTACCTCTGGCAAGTAAACCCTGGTAGGCGTGTGTAAGGGTTGTTCCAATATCATATTGATCCCAATTGTATTGTAAAACAGCGTTTACCGCATGATCACCAAAAATACGCTGGTAATGTAACCCTGCATCATAATTTAATCGTCTGGAAAAACTGTCATTATAGCTGTTGCTATTGGAATAACTGGTGTTGTTGCCAAACTGAGTATAACTCTGCACCACATTATCCTGATTATAAACCGGTTGAAAAACAGCAAAATTTGATCGGCTACGATAAATAGTATTGTCGTAATAAGAGGTATAATGTATAGATCCGTTAAGTGACAGACCTTCTGTAATAAAGCTAAGTTTCCGGTTTAAATCAGCATCGATAAAAATTGTTCTCCGGTTATCTCTGGTATATCCTGTTTGATACAGCTGTCCAAGTATATTCTTGGTATATAAAGAATTTCCTGACAATGACCCATCGGCGTTATACATAGGATAAGCATTGGATGGTGTTTGCTGAATCTGATCCAGAATACTTCCAACACCAGCTCCAGGGCTATTTGCCTGTTCATATTTGCCTGCAAGCTTTAAAGAGATATTTAAATTTTTGTCTATATCTACGTCAACATTAGATCTGAAATTGTATCTGTTGATCGAATTGTTCGTATTAAAATTATTTGGGCCATCCTTAAAAATCCCGCCTTGATTCTGGTTCTCCAAGGCGATAAAATATCTGGCAGATTTACCACCTCCCGAAACATTTAAATTAAAACGGTTAAAACTATACCGCGGTTTAAGCGTAGCACCATACCAATCTACATTTGGATAACGATAAGGATCTGTACCATTTTTATAGCCTTCTAAATCTGTCTGGCTGTAAATCTGGGGACGGCCATCGTTTACCGACGCTTCATTAGCCAGAAGTGCGTAATGGTAAGCATCCAGGTACTTAGGCAAATAAATAGATTCCTGAATAGCTGTTTGTGCCGAAAAGTTTATGATTTGTCTGCCAGCAGCACCCCGCTTTGTTTGCACCAGTACAACACCATCTGAACTGCGCATACCCATAGCTGCAAGTGAAACAGGATCTTTTAAAACAGTAATGCTCTCTATCTCATTCGGGCTTAATCCGTCCAGATCTCTAACTGCCCCATCTACCACAACGATCGGATTTCTTCCTCTCAAGCTCAAAAAAGAGCGATCGGTACCACTAGCAATTGACTGTGTGGTGATCAAGCCATTTAGTCTTCCACTAAGCATATCACTAACATTTGGAACCGGAATATCAGATAGATTCTGAGCATCAATCGTTGCTATAGAACCCGAAAAAGTGGAGGCTTTCTGTTTGCCTGTTAAAGTGCTGTACACATTATCCGTATTGCTTTTCTGAAGAAATACATCAACATTTCTCCCTTTAACTTTTTGCTCCTGTTGAACATATCCTTCCAATTCATAGAGGAGGACATCATTCACACTTACTTCCAGACTATAATACCCTCTGGCATCTGTATGAGTACTTCGATCCTGGTTCTTAATACGTACAAGTACACCTTGCAATGGAGATCCGTACTGATCTTTTACTTGTCCTTTAATTGATTTTTGCGGGTCATGGTATCCATGTCCATAAAGTGGTGAAGCGTATCCACCATTGTAAACCAGCAACCCGGCTGCTACAATGAAAATCTTTAAGTAAAATCTTTTCATACGCCCCTCCTGATTTGCTTAATACAATTCAAACATTTACTGTTCATACGTTTATTGGTTTAGGTTTAAACCATTGAGCAAATAGCATCAATGGTGTGAGGTAAATTTGATACTAACCTTCAACATATGATGACGACGATACTGTTTAATTTGTATGAATATTTTGTGTTTTAGCGCATTTCAGCACCCTTGGGATGCATTTAGGAGTTTATATAGTCGCGAGGGGTCTGACCAAATTGTTTCTTGAACTCCCTGGTAAAATAACGGGAATCAATAAATCCAACCAGGCCCGAAACCTCAGAAATATTATACCCGGAATCTTTGAGCAAATGAGCCGCTTTCTTTAACCTGATACTTTTGGAAAAATCATTTACCGTCATCTCTGTCAATGCTTTTACCTTTTTATAAAGAACAGACTGGCTCATCCCCATCCTTCCGGCCAGAAGATCCACTCCAAACTCCCGGTTCTCCATTCCTTCTTCTATGACATTAATTAGTCTGGAAAGGAACTGCTCATCCATAGTATTCAGCAAAGTATTACTTGGTGCAAAGATGAACTGCTTGCGGTATTTACTGCTGATTTTCTCCCTTGAATCAAGTATATTCTTCACATTTAACTGCAAAATCTTTATACTAAATGGCTTGGTGAGGTATAAGTCTGCTCCTTTACTTAAACCACTAATCTGATCTGACTGGGTATCCTTTGCCGTTAACAGGATCACCGGAATATGACTGGTACGTTCATCTGACTTGATTTCCTGGCAAAGCTCAAAACCATTCATATTAGGCATCATAACATCGCTGATGATCAAATCAGGAATCTCAATCTTTGCCAGTTGCAATGCACCGGCACCTTCAGTACACTCCAATATTCGATATTCTGGCTCCAGTAAATCTCTTATAATCGCCCTTAATTCTTCATTGTCTTCTACAATCAGAATGCTAAAGCTTTTATCAGATGTAATACTGGTTTCATTTTCTTCTTTAAAGATCAAAGCACGCTGTAATGGCAGTCTAACTATAAACTGTGTAAATCCAACTTTACTGGTCAGATTAATTTTCCCTTGGTGAAGTTCAACAATATGCTTGCTTAAAGCCAGCCCTATACCATAACCCGTATTTTGCACCGCATCATCTACCTGAAAATAGTTCGTAAAGAGCTTATCAAAATATACCGGAGAAATTCCCGTGCCTGTATCCGAAACTGTAATGACCACCTCATCTTTTACGACACCAGCTTCAAGGCCAATTTTGCCTCCTTCAGGCGTAAATTTAAAGGCATTTGAAAGTAGATTAAACAGTACTTTTTCCAATTGTTCCTTATCGAAATTCACTAAAAGCGGGCCATGGGGACATACAAATGAAAAATCCAGCCGCTTCTTTTTGCAAACCTCTGTAAAAGAAATATAAATATCATTCAAAAAACCAACCAGATCATGTTCCTTGAGATGAAGCTTTAAAGTTTCAGATTCTGCCTTTCTGAAATCCATTAACTCTGTAACCAGAGACAACAACCGGTCTGCATTCTTCTTAATCACCCCGAGTTGTTTATGAATAAAGTCATGTGGTTTACTCTCGTCTATAACCTTTTCCAGTGGAATCATGATTAAGGAAAGATGAGATCTGATCTCGTGAGATATGTTGGTAAAAAAATTAAGTTTATTCTGATGCAGCTCTTCTTCTCTTTTTAAGAATTGCCGCAGATAAAAGAAACGAACAATAAAGAAAACAACAATTGCAACCAGAATGGTATACAACAGGTATGCCCACCAGGTTTTATAAAGCGGAGGCAGGATACGGATACTCATATGCTCTGCTTTACTCCACACGCCATCGTTATTTGCCCCTTTTACAGTAAAAATATAATCTCCAGCTGGCAGATTGGTATAAGTTACCTGTGGCAAAATGCTTTCATTCCAGTCCTTATCTATCCCATCCAATTTATAGGCATACCTGTTTTTATTGGATTTTATATAATTCAATAAAGCGAATTCCAGTGTAAAAATGTTTTGTGCACTACTAAATACCAACTGAGGTTTAAACAGGATATTGCCAGACAGTATCTCCTGTGATTTTCCGGGCCGAACTTCTTTATTAAACAGCTTTAAGCCAGTGAATACCACCGCAGCCTGATCATTATTTCGCCTGATATCCAACGGAGAAAAATAGGTTATGCCGTTCATGCTTCCAAAAAACATTTCCCCATTTTTCGCCTTGTACATAGAACCATAATTAAACTCGTCATCGGCCAGGCCATCTGAAATGGTATAATTTTGAAAAGTTTGCTTTTCTGGATTTAGCCTTGACAGGCCGTTTATCGTACTCACCCACAAATCATAGTATTCATCTTCCAGAATCCCAACAACATTATCATTACTTAGTCCATCTTTGGTCGTGTATTTTCGTATTACACTCCTTTTTTCGGGACTATAGCAATACAAACCGCCATGATAAAGTCCAATCCAGATATTACCCTTATGATCTTCCTCTAAACAGTTAAACCAAACAGAATTATCGCCTTTATTATTAATGGCTATTGTAGTGATCTGTTTGTTGTTTTTACTCAAACAATAGATATCTGTACGGCTCAGCACCCACATATTGCCCGCTTTGTCTTCAAAAAACATCTGTACCACCTTGTCCTTCAGTTTTCCGATCAGCGGATTATTTTTTAAGGGGATAAGCTGAGTCCCCTTACGTTGGAACAGGCCATTAATACCAAGTCCACCAATCCAGAACCGATCCTGGCTATCCTCCAGCATTGCACTTATTGACGAACGTTTCGATTCGAAAATGCTGTTACCTGAAAGAAAATGTTTGAACCGGCCTGTCCCTGGGTCGAATAAATTCAGCCCTCCCCCGCTTGTACCTACCCAGATATGATCACTTTTATCTATATAAACGACTTTAGCAAAATTAGAGGCCAATGATGCAGAATCCTTTGGATTGTTCACATAATAGCTGAACTTTTTAGTTTGTTCGCTAAAGTGGTTTAAACCTCCTCCTTCCGTTCCAATCCACAAATCACCCTTTTTATCATACACTATAGACCTTACCACATTGTGGTTAATACCTAAATTATTTTCTTTATGCTTTATCGTTTTAAATGGAGTTTTCGTTCCATAAGAAACATTGATCCCACCAAAATAAGTACCGATCCAAATGTTATCACTTTTGTCTTTATAAAGGCTATAAATGGAATTCTGATTTAAACTTTCAGGATCATCAACATGATTCTGAAAAGATATGAAAGTTCTTTTAATGGGATTAAAAATACATAGACCTCCTTGGGTGCCAATCAGAAAACTGCCATTACCACCACTAATCATCTGTCTTATTGAATTATGAGTAAGGCTGTTTGGATTCCCAGACTGCTGCTCAAAGTGCGTAAAAGATTTCGTTTTACGATCCAGCAAATTCAGCCCTCTGCTCTCTGTAGCCATCCAGATATTTTCATCACTGTCTTCAAGAATGGATTTTACCGGACTATCGCTGATACTGCCAGGCAAACCTGGCTGATGAACAAAGGTTTCAATTCCAGAAAAAACATGACTAAAACGGCTTTTGACCAAACCTTTTCCTGTCCCTATCCATAAATAACCTAAATGGTCCTCATAGGTACATAATACTTCACTACTTGCTAAACCTGGTTCCAGCCCCAGCTTAACCGCATTTACAAAATCAGAAGCCCCCGAAAGTTTTACAAAAAGCCCGTTTTTTGTCCCAATCCAAATATTACTTTTCTTATCCTCATATATACAGGAAATTTCTGGCTGAACTGCTCCTTTTTTATGAACCAAACGAATACGCTTAAAATTATTCGTAACCGGTTCGTAAATGTTTAAGCCGGCGGACGTACCTACCCATAGCTTATTTTCGTGATCAAGAAATAAAATATTGATGTAATTGTCGCTTATAGAGGTTGTATCAGCAGCATTGTTCTTGTACAAGGAAAAACGGTTGCCATCATATCTGTTTAGTCCATAGCCTGTAGCAAACCACATGAGGCCAAAACGATCCTGAACTATACTAAGTACTGAGTTTTGTGAAAGCCCATCTTTCACAGTTAAATGTCCAAAATTTAACTTTTGCCCATTTACATTCAAACTACAGATCCATAGCATAAATATCAGAATACCCTTACCCCCAGCCCGTTTTAAATATTCATACATCAACTCAAAAATCAATAAAAAGATTTAATATTTCTCCTATCTTATTTAATACTTATTGTCGTAAACCACAGGAACTTGTTGCTGTAACCAGATCGTCATCCACGCAGCGCCCATTCTTGTCGCAATAGCTTCTTCCCTGCCCGGATAACTATCTTCAAGATCACCAGCATAGGTATGTCCATCAGCAAAGCGCTTTTGCTGCTCCAGCACTTTATCCGCATGCAATTTAGCCCAGTACTCTCCTTTATGATTTTGAGCCAGCCGGTCCCATCCATAGGTAAAAGCAGCAATATCAAGATTGGCATAGGTGTCATACACATTCACACCCCAATCAGAGCCTTCAGGATAATACACTTCAGCCGTTCCTTCCCTATACATTGTCCCACCGGGTTCCTTATAGGGAGGGGATGAAAATCTATGTGTGGTTACCGAGTAATAAATCTTATCTAAATTAAACTGCGCTGCCTCTGGCGTTGCTCTTCCGGCCAGGGAGAATACAATTGGTGCGTTGATCATAGAAGCCAGCGCATTGTACATCGGATGAATGATACCATGATTGATTACAAAACCAGGCTCTTCCATGTTAGAGCCCTGTACCCAGCTGCTCACCGGACGTCCATGTATAATTCTTGGGTTCTGTAAATCTGAAGGCAGAGCCGTAGCCGCAATTAAATATTCAATAGCCTTATGCAGCCATTTGCCGGAGTGAGGATGGTTCGGTAACATGACCGCAGCCAGATATAATAATTCAGCATTCCAGGCATCCTCTTCAATTTTAGAATCTCCTTTAAAAATTACCTTTCCCTTGCTGTCTTTATAGTAAAGTGGTATTGTGGGCAGAAAGCGATCTGCTTCAGAGACGATCATTTTCAGGATGTTAGCCTGATCCTTCTCTGAAAAATCATCCCATAAAAGCCAGGCAGCGTACCCAGCGTCATAAGCCCAATGAGCGGCCTGCCAGTCGCCCCCCCAAACCTTACGGTGATCATTAGCTTTATGATCATAAGCTACAGAGCTTAGCATCAGGATGGCCTTATCTTTGGCTTCCCGCAAGGATACTCCAGTTATGGCCGGATCATATATCCCCGTTTTAATGGCTATCGCTATACCAAATGACATGGACGCTGGAAAACGATAGCGGTATTCATTAATCTTAGATTTACTTTTTAGGTCGAGATACCCGTTCGAGTCGGGTCGATATTTTTTAATATCATTATACCAAGCTGTAAGTGCAAACTTATTGACATTGAGCAAGGTGGCTTTTACGGTAGTTGTCAGTTTATTATGTGGTGTCTTTTTTTGAAACTTGCTCCAGTAAATTGGCATTACCATCATGGAACGATCGGGTTTCGTACTACTTGAATTGATTTGACTTTTTCCGGAATTGCCGACCATTATCAGCAATAAAATTATTGGAACCACTTTTAAATGATATTTCATATTTGTCATTGTTCAACAGCTGTAAGCTTCCCCGAGGGATATTTGGTTATATACAAGTACTCAAAAAAACGATTATTTTAAAAGAGTCCCCCTTTAAATAAAATATTCTACTAAAAAAGATAAGATTTTCACACAAGACCGCTGCAATTTGTATGGTTGGATTACCGCATCGCAAAAGGCACTGCTTAACGTCAGCAGGGCTATCTAAACTTTTATCAAAATAGCATTACAAAAAATCAAATTTACTGTAGTACTTCAGTTTTGATATTCCGATTTTAGTAAATTAAGAAATGGTATGTAGTCATTTCAATCAAAAAATCAATCACTATGTCTTTTAGACTCTCTGTCCTTCTATTCATCGCAGTGCTCCCTAATTTACTCCCAGCACAACAGCTTCCTTCTATCATTCCCCAACCTGTGGACATGCAAATGAACCCCGGTTTCTTTATTATCGACAACAACACCTCAGTACATTTTGACAAACAGCAAAAAGCAACAAAGCCAGCTGTACAGTTTTTCCTGAAAATGGTACAAAATATTTCCGGATATTCCCTAAAAGTCAATAAGCCAGGAAAAAACACCATAAACCTGATCCTTTCAAGCGCCAGCCATTTCCCCAAAGAGGGCTACCTGCTATCTGTAAGCAATTCCAACATCACCATTAAAGCAAGCAGCTATGGTGGTATTTTTTATGGCATTCAATCCTTGCTGCAAACTTTACCTCAAGTACGGACCAACGAATCTTTACAAGTACCTTGCATGCTGATCAATGATTATCCCAGATTTTCATGGAGAGGGATGCACCTTGATGTAAGCCGCCATTTTTTCTCAGCCGATGTAGTCAAAGAATATATTGATCTGATGGCCCTGTACAAAATGAACACCTTCCACTGGCACCTGGTAGATGATCAGGGCTGGAGAATTGAAATCAAAAAATACCCCAAACTTACACAAGTGGGTGCATGGAGGGTTGATCAAACAGATAAACTATGGGGCAGCCGTCCACAAGCCAAACCTGGAGAACCCGCTAATTATGGCGGATTTTATACACAACAGCAGTTGAAGGAAATTGTAGCCTATGCCAAAACAAGAAATATCACTATTATTCCCGAAATAGAAATGCCAGGTCATGTGGCATCGGCCATTGCGGCTTATCCACAATTGAGCTGTACACAAGTACCTCAACTCCCACTAACCGGAGGAAATTACACCAATATGGCTTCCAATTATTGTGCTGGCAATGAAGCGGTATTCTCCTTCATTGAAGATGTATTGACAGAAGTTATGGAAATCTTCCCCTCTACCTATATTCATATTGGTGGCGATGAAGTAGATAAAGAACCCTGGAAAAAATGCCCTCATTGTCAGCAAAGAATTCAAAAAGAAGGCTTAAAAAATGAAGAAGAACTTCAAAGCTATTTTATTAAGCGCATTGAACGTTTTATCATTAGCAAGAAAAGAAAACTTATTGGCTGGGATGAGATTCTGGAAGGCGGCCTTGCTCCAGAGGCCACCGTTATGAGCTGGCGCGGAGAAAGTGGGGGGATTCAAGCTGCAAAAATGGGCCACGATGTAGTCATGACACCTGGAACCCCATGTTACTTTGACGCCTACCAGGCAGGACCCGAAGGAGAACCCTATGCTGGTGGTGGCTTTAACACCCTCAAAAATGTATATGATTATGACCCTATTCCAAAAGAGCTAAATGCTGCAGAACATCAACATGTACTAGGCGCCCAGGGCAACGTATGGACAGAAAACATATCAACAACAGAACACCTAGAATATATGGTCCTGCCAAGAATGCTGGCCCTGGCAGAATCTGTATGGTCTCCATCAGATAAGAAAAACTGGAGGGACTTCTACTCACGTCTTAAAGTTCATTTTACAGCATTCGATCAAAAAGGTTTACATTATTCCCCAGGAAATTTTACAGTAAAAATTAACCCAATATCTCAAGGCGGAAAACTCAGTGTTAACTTATCTTCAGATTCACCAGAGGCCTCAGTCTATTATACCTCAGACGGTTCTGTTCCTGGATTATCCGCTTCAAAATACACTTCACCTATTCCAGTAGAATCTACCCAAACCATCAAAGCCGTTACCGTACTCAATGACAAGGTGATGAACTTAGTACCGGTAGAACAAAAATTCTCTATCCATAAAGCCATAGGAGGTACAGTGCAATACACCAACGCTCCCTCTAAATATTACCCTGCCAATGGCCCCAACTCCTTAACCGACGGCATACGCGGAAAGTCCAATCCCGGTAAATTCTGGATAGGCATTAGCAACGACGATCTCATTGCTACAGTGGACCTTGGATCGGAGAAAAAGATCAGTAAAGTTGGAATTGGCTGCTTACAAAGCTATAAAGATTGGATATTTCTACCACAAACAGTAAAATTTGAAGTCTCTGCCGATGGCCAGCATTTTCAAGAAATGGGATCTGTTGTTAATGATATTCCAGCAACAGCACTTAATCCAATTATACGCGACTTCGAAACCAAATTTTCGTCCCTAAATGTTCGTTATATTCGTGTAACCGCAACAACTGTAAAAGCATGTCCAAAAGGGCATCCTGGCGAAGGGAAACCAGGATGGACATTTGCCGATGAAATCACTGCAGAATAGAATAGGTTCACAAAAAGATCAATAAAAGCTACACACACAAAATGAATTCCATTAAACGATTACCAATGTTACGCATAGCCTTACTGGCTATTCTAAACCTATCGGTAGCAAGCACATCCTTTTCACAAAGCAAGCCTGTGATAAGAATGGGAGCAACCAACACGCAGTCATTTGACGACAACTGGGCATTTACCAGATATGGTTTACAAGCTGATGGTTCAAGGATTGAAGAACCTCAAAATTTAGAAAGTACAACATTAAATGAAAGCTCCTGGCAAAAGCTAAATCTACCCCACGACTTTGGCATTACCGGTCCCTTTGGAATTGAGCTGGAAGGCGGTACAGGCAAACTTCCCTGGAAGGGAATAGGCTGGTACAGAAAGCACTTTAAAATCCCCGCAGCAGACGCAGGAAAAAGGATCTTTGTAGACTTTGACGGCGCCATGGCCAATGCTAAAATCTGGCTCAACGGCCATTATGTAGGAACATGGCCATACGGGTACAACTCCTTCCGGATGGATTTAACACCTTACCTCTTGATGGGCAAGGAGAATGTACTCGCGGTTCGCCTGGACACTGAAAACTGGGACTCAAGATGGTATCCTGGCGCAGGAATTTACCGCCATGTGTGGCTGGTAAAAACAAATCCCGTACATGTTGGCCATTGGGGTACCTCTATTACCACACCGGAAATCACTGACGCCTCGGCAAAAGTTAAAATGGACATTACCGTTGAAAACCAAAGTAAACTCCCGGTAGAAGCCACTGTTCAAACTGCTATATTTGAGTTAGATCAGCAAAATAAGCCTGAAACAAAAATTACATCTTTCAATACCTCTACGATAAAAATAGATGCGGGTGCGGCGGCAACTACCAATACGCAAGCTACCATTCAGCATCCCAAGCGCTGGGATATTGTTGCGCCTAACCGGTACATCGCCCAAACCACCCTTAGTATAAATGGCAAAGTAGTTGACACTTACCAAACTCCATTTGGCATCCGTACCCTTAAATTTACCGCCCGTGATGGCTTCCAGCTCAACGGCCGCAGAGTCGAAATCCAGGGAACCTGTAACCATCATGATCTAGGTGCCTTAGGTGCAGCCATCAACACCAGCGCATTGCGCCGCCAGCTCAGCATACTTAAAGATATGGGTTGTAATGCCTTACGTACCTCACATAATCCACCCTCACCAGAATTACTCGAATTAGCAGATCAAATGGGCTTCCTGGTCTGGGATGAGGCCTTTGACTGCTGGAAATCCGGCAAACGGAAATTAGATTACAATAAGATTTATGAGGAATGGCATCAAAAAGACCTTGAAGCCATGGTTCACCGCGATCGTAATCATCCTTCCGTTTTTATCTGGTCTATCGGAAACGAGGTAATGGAACAGCGAAATGTAGAAATGACAAAACACCTCGCAGACATCATCAGGAAAGTAGATCCAACCCGCCCGGTTTCCAATGGCTATAACGATCCAGACGGCGGACGCGAATCAGGTGCCGTTGAAGCATTAGACATTATGGGCGTAAATTATTTCTTCAGTCAGCAAGCTAAATGGGATGCCGACCCACGTTACAAAAGCAAACCCACGCTTGGTAGCGAGACCTCTTCTTGTGTTTCTTCGCGCGGCGAGTACTTCTTTGATAATCAATACAAAAACTGGCAAATCTCTTCTTATGATGATGCCTTTCCAGGTTGGGGCTGTTCACCAGATGAGCAGTTTCGCACCAATGCCAAATATCCGCATCTCCTAGGTGAATTTGTTTGGACAGGTTTTGATTATCTCGGAGAGCCAACCCCTTATAATTCAGATGCCACCAATCTGCAAAACTTCCGGAACGATCCGGCTAAAAGGAAAGAACTAGAGTTAAAGCTGGAAGAACTCCGCAAAAAGAATCCACCATCAAGAAGCAGTTATTTTGGCATTGTAGATTTAGCTGGCTTTCCAAAGGACCGGTATTACCTGTATCAATCACAATGGAGACCAGATTGTCCAATGGCACATATTTTACCCCACTGGAACTGGGCGGAACGTATTGGACAAGTCACTCCTGTTCATGTGTATACCTCTGGTGATGAAGCAGAGTTGTTTTTAAATGGAAAAAGCCTTGGGCGCAAAACCAAAACACCGGGAAAAGATTTCCGTTTGGTTTGGGACGATGTAAAATATACTCCTGGCGAATTGAAGGTAGTTTGCTATAAAAAAGGTAAAACTTGGGCTACCGACATCGTCAAAACGACAGGTAAAGCCTCAAAAATCACCCTATCAGCTAATCAACCTGTCATCAAAGCAGGTGGAGATGATCTATCTTATATTACCGTAAAAATAACAGACAAAAATGGACTAATGGTACCCCGTACACATAACTCCATTAAATTCTCCGTACAAGGACCAGGAGAAATCGTGGCCACCGACAATGGAGATGCAACCAGCTTCATCCCTTTTCAAAGCCATGAAAGACCAGCCTATAATGGAATGGCATTGGTTATTGTAAAAGGAAAGAAAGGCCAAAAAGGCAAATTCTCTGTAAAAGCAGAAAGCCCGGGCTTAGGCAGCGCGGTTATAAGCTTGGAAAGCAAATAAAACTAAACCATTCATCTTAAGGATGACAAATCCATCACTTTTTTATAGGGTTTCATCACATTTTATAATTTAAAAGAAAAAGCCTTTGTAGTATTGCTGCATCAAAATTAATCAGCAATCATTAAATGAAGAACCTAAACGAATCCACAAAAATTGAGCTATGGGTAGCTACGGCGCTCATCGTCATTATTTTTATATTTTCAACAATTCAGGCAGTCAGTATCCATAATTTCCCAAACGCTATTCCTTACCAACCTAACTACTGGTCAAATACGTTGTTTAGATATATCATTGTTGCCACCTGCTACTTCTTGCTTGCATTATTTGTGAAACCCGAGCTGGAAAAAAAAGACACCAGGCCTTCCAATGCTATTTTCTTCGTTTATATATTAATTGAGGTTTGCGTTTTCGCAAACCTTATTGACTCCTATCTGCTGATCTTATTGTCTGTAAAGATGATTGCAAACTATTTCAGCAGAGATCTGCAAAACAAAAAAAACCAGCTTCATAGCGATGTAACGGTGCTGATTGCGATAAGTATGTTCCTTCAGGCTTGCTCCGTACTGCTTAACAATCCAATAGTTTTCCGTGCCGCGTTCAGCTTTATTTTACCCATTGCTATAGCAAATTATGCCATCTTGGTTTTCGCTGTAATTCCAAGTCTGATCCATAAAAAATATCGGGTATTAAAATTCATCTGCTATTCATTGTTAACTACAATTCTTTCTTTTGGCATATTAGTGCTTTTGTTTGGCCTATTTGATTCCTTAAATAACGGCACTCTTATAGAGCCGTTGATGGCCATCAACCCTCCTATCCAACTTTTCCTGGTTCCCATATTTGCCTGGAACATATACAAATCAC
>NZ_DATMRL010000674.1:0-7591 GCF_035566355.1 Pedobacter sp. | reverse complement strand
AAGATTTTCAAAGCCTTCCACTTGGATGTCTTTTATGATGCCGACCACCTGGGCTGGTATACTGTCATTTACCCACAGGAATTCGCCGAGCATATTTCCACCATAGGATTTATTTAAACGTTCATTTATAATAATGCTGCTCAAGCTGTCCTGGGCATTTTGAAAATCGAATAGCCTTCCTTTTTGCAATTTGACACCCAATGCTTGCAGACCTTCGAAATTAACAAGTACGGTGTTTATTTTTTTTGATTCATTCTTAAATTTATATGAACCATTTAATTTATGGTTTAAACCAATCATCCCGTCATTACTTCCAACGTATTCAACTCCATCAATATTTTTGATTTGTTTAGCGATCTTTTGACCAAATCCATTTTGGACATTGATAATGGCATTGACATTAAATCCCGGGTCGCGGTTTTCCATATAACTCAATTGCTTGGAGATAATGATGATACTGGTAAGGAAACCTACTGCAATAATGAACTGTAGTGCCACCATTGCGCTTCTCAGGAGTTTACCTTTATGGCTGTGCTCAAAATTACCTTTCAGAACATCCTGAGACTTATAGGCGGAAAGAAAAAAGGCGGGATAAATACCTGTTAGAAGAGATACAACAACAAGTAGCATGATCAGTTCTGCGATGATAACCAGGCTATGCAGATGCCCCAAAAAGGAAAGGGAAAGATTAAATAAGTGATTTAAATAAGGTAAAAAGCCTTCCAGCAGAATTATACTCAAAAACAAGGCTACCGTACATTGTAATGCGATTTCTAATAAAAATTGGATGATCAGTGATTTTTTGTCTGCACCAATGACTTTCTTTACTCCAACTTCTTTTGCCCTTGATACTGCTTGTGCGGTAAACATATTGATAAAGTTGATCATTGAGATGAGCAATAACAACGTAGAAAGTAGTATAACTGGCTTAATCAGACTTAACCAATTGGGGCCATTCAAGGGATTCTGGTGTACATCATATAGTGGTTGGAAACGTACGGAGGGTTTTATTCCCGCTTTAATAAAATTGTTAATTGGTTGTTTTTGTCTTATTAATAAAGCGGATTTAAATGGAAAATAAATAGATTGAGCGATTTGGTTTAGATTGCTTAATGACTGGTCTGTTTTGAACTTGACATAGGTTGTGGCGAAGGAATAGAATTGATCTTCTGTTTTCCTCTGTGGCCAGTATTGAACCAGTTCAAAATTCACTGAACCGGGATATTTGGGTTCTGTCACTACGCCAGTAATTATATAATCTTTTGGCATGGTCCAGTTTTGCTGGTTAATTTTAATGGTTTTCCCAATTGGATTTGTGTTTCCAAAGTGTTTTTTAGCAAAGGATTCCTTGATGACTACACTTTGTGGATTGCTAAAGGCTGTATTGAGATCACCGTATATAAAATGGAATGGGAAAACTTTAAAAAAGGAGGGGCTGGCTGATAAGATGTCTTTTTGCAAAAAGGGCTCCTTTTTGTCAATAATGATGGATTGCGTGTTTACATCTCCAGCCATTTGAGTTACTGCCTCTACTTGCGGCATTGAAGTTTCCAATAGCTCAGCGAACCTTTGGTCTGTGGCATCCATCCATTCTTCCTTGCCTTCTTTTATCGCCCAGAAATCTAATTCATGTACCTGATAGACATTTTTTAGAGAGGGATCCCAGTGGTCGTAGTTTTTTTCGTGGCTGATATATATCAGGATAAAGATAAATCCTGCAAGGCCAAGTGCTAAACCAACCACATTAATACTTGTATAGGTCTTGTTTTTCAGCAGATTTCGCCAGGCTATTTTCAGATTTAGTTTGAGCATATCAAATCCCTTCTACTTTGTTTGTAAAATGCTTCGGCTAAGTTTATGCCAAATTATTTTTCGAATTTAAGTGTCTTGTATTCAGTTTTTTAAATTCAATTATATTTATTTTACGTTCATTAATGTACAGTTGTTGTGCGGTAATGTACAACCTGCGAGCAAAAATATTTTAGGTTCCAATAGTCGTTGGGCTTTTATCTTTTGTATTAGGATGTAATTAACCCAGACAGGGATGGCTGGACAGTTAGAAGTTAAGAGATAAGAAGATGAAAGACATTCAACGTTTAAAAGAACTATATGTACAGTATAAGCAGAAGAAATGCTCTGCAGAAGAGCTGGAGCTTTTTTTTGATCTCCTGGGGCGCCTTTCCTTTGATCGCCTCGGCACATATAGTTTTGCAGGTAGCACACATCATCAGGCCATAACTGGTGTGGGGGAGTGTAAGGAATTTGCACTCTCTGATGGTACTGTAGCGAAACTAGGGCCAGAGAGCAAACTCCATTATGCTGAGATATTTAAAGGTCAAAAAAGATTTGTACAACTGGAAGGACAGGCTGTTTTTAATGTAGTCCAATCTAAGGAGTATCCATTTATAATTCAAACAGGATTGGTGATTGTACAGTCAATGGGTGGTTGTGTTAATGTTTTAGCTTATCCTGAAGAAACAGGGATCAATGTGCTGGTCTTGGAGGGGCAGGCAAATGTTCACATAGAGCGTCCGAATTATAGCCGAAAACTTACCGCCAACACGGGTTGGAAAATTCTCGTTGATAAGACCAGTGGTATCCTTAGAAAGGAATGGATAAATGCACAATATATACTCAATTGACATGGAGGCAGGTGGATTGAAATATGAGCTGCAGGCAGATCCTACTACTATTCAGGTCGGTTTGTTTGCTGGTTTGATTCTGTCTCTATGGTTTGCGGAGCTCTTTGTTTCTACGCAGCCCTGGAAAAGTAAATGGAACCATACTAAGGTAAATCTCCTTTTTACGAGTACGGCTCTGCCTTTGCAGGTTGGGCTGATAGTCATTGTATTGTTGATTTGCAATTGGGTTACGACAAGACATTGGGGTATTTTATATCTGCTGCCTTGGTCTGGATCGGCCTGGATGAGGTACCTGTTTGGATTCTTTTTGCTTGATTTCTTTGAGTATTTTTATCACAGGATGATGCATAAGGTTCACAATTTCTGGCGGTTTCATATGGTACACCATAGTGATCCTGAAGTGGATGTCTCTACAACAGTCAGAGAGCATCCTGGTGAAACTATCCTGCGTGTGTTGTTCCTGGCAGTTGTAGTATTTGTATCAGGGGCTTCGCTCAGTTTGCTGGCCATCAGGCAGACAGTGCAGACCGTATCAAATTTAACTTCTCATACAGACTTGATGCTACCTGTAAAGGCAGACAGGATTTTAAACAAACTGTTTATTACGCCTAATCTTCATCATGTACACCACCATTTTGAACTACCTTATACAGATTGTAATTATGGCGATGTACTGAGCATCTGGGATAGGCTATTTGGCACCTTCAGGGAAAAAAAAGATATAGAATATGGAGTTGATGTGTGGAAAGGGGAGAATGCTTGGAAATTTTTCGATTTGATGAAAGCGCCTTTAAGTAAAATAGACAGGAAACTTTAGGAATAAAGCATCAGAATTATGATAAAAGAATCTGTAAATCCTGAAGTACAAACTGAACTGCTCACCAGGCTGAAAAATGGAGATCAGCGGGCTTTTGCAGAGGTTTATGATCTGTATAGGGGGAGGATTCACAAATATGCTTCCAGACTTTGTAAATCTGGAGAAACAGCTGAGGAAATTGTGCAGGAAGTGTTTGTGCGAATTTGGCAAAAAAGGGATCAGATTGACCCTGATTTGTATTTTGGGGCTTACATTAAAAAGATTACGCTGAACCATGTGATCAACCATCTGAAAAAAGTTGCTAAAGATCGGGCCTTACGCGATAAACTGTTTATTTATATAGAAAATATAAGAAACAGCACAGAGGACAGCCTTTATGAGAAGGAGCTCCGAAAGGTTTATATGGAAGCTATAGATAAACTTCCCCCACAACGAAAACTGGCATATGAGATGAGCAGGAATGATTATCTGAGTCATGAAGAGATTGGCGAGCAACTTGGAATCTCAAAACATACGGTTAAAAACCACATTGTGGAGGCTTCTAAATTTATCCGAACTTATGTTCGTCATCACGCCAGTATCATTTGCTTTATAATTGCAATTGCAGAGTTTATAGACATCAATTAAAAATATGCACTGTGGAAGAAAATAAACACATTAAACTTTTGTACCAGAGATATCTGGATGATATCTGTACAGAAGAGGAAATGAATTCATTTCTGGACCTGATGGAGCAGGATCATCCGCAGGTGAGGGAATTAATGGAACTTACCTGGGAAGAGCAAGAGCAGGAATATACAATAAAAGTCCGGGAGAGAAATCAGATCAACACGGGACCCACTGGTAAAAGAAGCATATTGAAAATGACGGTACTGCTTTCTGTGGCCGCTACACTGGTATTGATTTTAGGTGGTTTATACTTATTAAAGCCCGGTTTTGTGCAAGATATATTTAAGGAAAGTAATCAGCAGGTGTTAACGGGGCCTGGAGAATATAAACAAGTTAATTTAACAGATGGAACAAAGATATGGTTGAGCCCTAACAGTAAACTTGTTTATCCTTATCGGTTTAAAGATGGCAACCGAGCGATCAATTTTACCGGAGAAGCTTTTTTTGAGGTTAAGCATGATCCATCACATCCATTTTTGATTACAACCGGGAGGGTAAATACTACAGTTCTGGGAACGAGTTTTAATATAGCCGCTTATAAGGCGACGCCTACAGTTCGAGTGACGTTATTAAAGGGGAAGGTTGTCGTGGCTATTGAGAATAAAAAACTGCAGATCTTACCCTGTGAACAAGCCAACGTAAATATATCCTCAGAGGTAATTTCGAAGATAGCTTTTCCTGAAGCTGCTGTTTTTTTGAACCAACGGACAGGCCTTTTTATTTATAAAGGGAATTTGCTTTCTCATGTGGTAAATGATTTGGAAAACCATTATAACGTAACTATAAAATTAGACCCGAAATTAATGAACAAGCACTTTTATGGAAATTTAAATATGGATCGTCCAATACTGGAAACTTTAACTAAATTGTGCTTGATTACAGAGATAAGGATGATGAAAAGTGGGGAGAGGTATAAATTATCTCCATAATTTGTACCAAATAGCAAAATGATTCAAATTAGTTCCCGGGTTTTTATTTTTTTGATTTTAGGGTGGCTAATTGGACTGCACAAACCTGTACTTGCTCAGGATTTGCTAGACAAACGGGTCAGTGTAACGATCCGCGAATCTAGGCTTAAAAATGCTCTGGATGAGATTTCCGCAAAAGGAGGTGTAACATTTACCTATGGTGATCGTGTTGCCAACAGTAATTTAAAGCTATCTGTAATTGCAAAAGACCAAACTTTAAAGACTTTACTTACGACTGCCTTTAAAGATAAGGGGTTGTTATTTAGTATATTGGATCAGGAGGTGTATGTCCGTTTCGAGACGTCCATTTTGAAAGCGCCCTTTGTTGAGCATGGAAATTCTGTTCCAAAATATGTAATTAGCGGAACGCTAAGTAAAAAAGAGAGCGGGGAGACTTTGATCGGTGCAAGAGTTAGGGTTCAGGGGCGGGAGACCCTGAGTAACGGTTATGGATTTTATTCTATTACTTTGCCTGCCGGAGTTTATAAGCTTAGTGTAACTTCTATGGGACTAAAAGGAATTTCTATTCCTTTGGAATTAAACAAAGACACTATAATGAACTTAAAATTACAAGAACAGTTACAGACATTGGAAACAGTGGTGGTTCATGAGAAGCGGGATGTACAGAATACTCAAATGGGAATGGAACGGGTAAATATCGGTGACATCAAGCGTATTCCTGTACTTGGGGGCGAACTGGATGTGGTAAAAACATTGCAATTGCTGCCGGGGGTAACTACGATGGGCGAAGGTAGCGGCGGTTTGTTTGTTAGAGGGGGAACCAATGATCAGAACAGAATTCTGCTTGACGAGGCTCCTGTGTATAATGCAACGCATTTGATGGGCTTTTTCTCGACTTTCAATTCAGATGCAATAAAAAATGTAATTCTTTATAAAAGTGGCATGCCGGCTCAGTATGGTGGGGCTTTATCTTCGGTAATAGATGTAAAGATGAACGATGGAAATAATGAGAAATTTGGTCTTAGCGGAGGGATCGGGCTCGTTTCTGCCAGACTTAATGTGGAGGGGCCGGTTCAAAGAGGGCGTTCGTCTTTTTTGGTTTCTGCCCGGAGAACGTATGCCGATCTGTTTCTAAAGCTTTCTCCTGATTCTGCAGTGAGAAACTCCCGTCTTTATTTTTATGACATCAACGCAAAGCTGAATTATATTTTGGGGAATAAGGACCGATTGTATATTTCGGGTTATTTTGGCAAAGATGTCTTTTCTTCTAAAGACATATCGGGCTTGAATTGGGGTAATGCAACTTCTACTTTGCGGTGGAACCATATTTTTAATCCTAAGTTGTTTTCGAACACTTCGTTGATTTTTAGTAATTATGATTATACAGTTCATTATTTCAGCAATCAGAGCTCGCTGGATCTTTTTTCCCAGATCCGGGACTGGAATTTAAAGCAGGATCTGCAATGGTATATCAGTGACCGAAACACCCTGTCTTTTGGACTTAATTCGGTTTATCATGTGATTAAGCCTGGCGAGGCTACTGCAGTTGGATCGGCATTTATATCTCAGAAACTGCAAGATAGGTTTTCGCTGGATAACGGTTTGTATGCGAGTAATATATGGAAAGCGAATGATTTGTTTACTTTGACCTATGGACTGAGGTTATCTTCATTTACGGTACTAGGTAAGGGTGACTACTATCAAGTGGATGATAGAGGAAACGTAACTGCGACTATGAGCTATAAGAATGGGCAGAAAGTGGTGAATTATTTAAACCTGGAACCTCGCGTTTCCGCTTCTTTTGCAATAAATGGAATGAGTTCTTTTAAAGCCTCTTATGTTCGCAACGTCCAAAATCTGCATTTGATTTCTAATTCTAGTGTAATCGACCCTACAGACCGTTGGGTGGCCAGTTCCAATTTGATTAAACCAGAGGTCAGTGATCAGGTTTCTTTGGGGTATTATAAAAACATGGCTTCTAATGTCTGGGAACTGAGTGCCGAACTCTATTATAAGGCATTAAAAAACCAGATTGATTACCGCAATGGGGTCGATCTTTTTACGAACCGGCCTATTGAGACACTCCTGCTGTATGGAAAGGGCAGGGCTTATGGGTTGGAATTGTTGTTAAAGAAGAAAACAGGGCGGCTTACTGGTTGGCTGGGTTACACTCTGTCAAAATCGGAAAGAAAGATTGATGGAATAAATGATAACCTTTGGTATAACGCCCGTCAGGACAGGACACATGATATTACCCTGGTGGGATTGTTCCAGCTCAACCCGAAATGGACGCTTTCTGCAAATTGGGTGTTTGCAACAGGGAATGCGGTGACTTTTCCTAATGTAAAGTATGATGTGCTTGGTTATAGCTATTATTATTTTAAAGCTAGGAATGCGGATCGTATGCCGAGTTACCACAGGCTTGATCTTGGTATTACCCGTTCTCTGAAAAAAACGAAGGGTTACTCTTCAGATCTGAATTTTAGTCTTTATAATGCATATGGGCATAAGAATGCCTATAGAGTTGTTTTCAG
>NZ_DATMRL010000673.1:0-4475 GCF_035566355.1 Pedobacter sp. | reverse complement strand
AATTTGCGAAGGAAAATTCTCGTACGCTGCGGAAAGACCTCAGAGATCTGTCCGCTCCTTCAGCGGACCTGATATCGTTAGTCTTGAAGCAGCTGTACAGAATTTTCCACAAAATTCACCTCCCTAATTATTATCTTAGACTGTAAAACTAAAAACCACGTTACTTGTTTAACTTTAAGCGAACGAATTAGAATTTAAAATTATGACAAAAGAAACTAAAATAATTGCAGGCCTGCTGGCAGGAGCTGCACTAGGCGCCGCAGTAGCATTGATCCTTTCTACCGACAAAGGAGACGATTTAAAAGAAAGCGTAACAGATTGGTTCGCTGACCTTATTGATTCCTCAAAAGACAAACTGGCCAATGTTGCCGACTCTGTGAAAGATTCTATCTCTAAAGTACGCGCATAGAACTCCTCAATGAAGATCGCATTTCATGGCGCGGCGAGAGTCGTAACAGGTAGTAAACATCTTATTACCTTAAGCAACAACACCAAGATCCTATTGGATTGCGGAATGTTTCAGGGCATGGGCGAAGTAACCGACCATTTAAACGGTTACTTCGGCTTTACCCCATCAGAAGTTAATTACATGGTACTTTCCCATGCACACATAGACCATTGCGGTTTACTCCCCAGACTCGTTGCCGAAGGCTTTACCGGCCCAGTGTACTGTACCCCCGCAACCATGGACCTCACCCGGATCCTGTTGATGGATTCGGCAAAAATCCAGATGCAGGATGCAGAATACCTCAACCGCAAGAGAAAAGAAGGTCAGCCCATAGAAGAACCCCTGTACACCGAAGACGACGTTGTCAAAACGCTGGGACAATTTAAAGTAGTAGACTACGACACGGACTTCGAGATCAACGCTCAAATCAGCCTGAGGTTAACAGATGCCGGCCACATTCTTGGAAGTGCCGCCGTACACCTTACCCTGCAGGACGAAGGAAAAACCACCAAACTCACTTTCAGCGGAGACGTTGGACGTTATGGCGATCTGCTGCTGAAAAGCCCTCAGAATTTTGCACAGGCAGACTATATCGTTATGGAATCTACCTACGGCGATTCCCTGCACAAAGACCTTGAACCCATAGAAAATATGCTCTATGAGATCATCAATCAAACCTGCAACATTAAAAAAGGCAAGGTGATCATTCCGGCCTTCAGCGTAGGCCGGACACAGGAACTGCTATACGCGCTCAACAGTCTTGAACTCAAGCATAAACTGCCCGATGTTGCCTATTACGTAGACAGCCCACTTTCGGAAAAAGCCACACAAGTACTCAAAGACCACCCTGAAGTATATAACAATGGCGTTAAAGAAGTCATGAAGGTGGACCACGACGTATTCAGTTTTAAAGGACTGCGCTTTATAGAAACTGTAGAAGAATCCAAAGCCCTGAACAATGATCCCCGCCCATGCGTCATCATATCCGCCTCCGGAATGGCAGAAGGCGGAAGGGTAAGACACCATATCCGCAACAACATCGGCAACCAGAAAAATACCATTTTAATGGTCGGTTATTGTGAGCCGAACTCTTTAGGCGGGAAATTACTGGCCGGAAATAAAGTAGTCTATATCTTCCGGGAAGAATACCAGGTCATCGCTGAAGTCAGATCCATCCGCTCCATGAGTGCACATGGAGATTATGAGGATTTACTTCATTTCCTGGGCGGTCAGGATCCGGCCCGGGTTAAACAACTGTTTCTTGTACACGGAGAATACCCGGTACAGCAGCACTTTGCGCAGCGGCTCAACGACCATGGATTTAAACAAGTCCTGATCCCGCAGCTGCACCAGGAGATAGAACTCTGATCCGCTCCGAATTTATAGATCATTAGTATCTTTGCCCAATGGACATTTTTGGAGAAGCATTACAAGATCAATTTATAAAAGGAACAACAGAGACCTTATGGCTCCACAATTCTTATGATGCCCCGGAAGAAATGCCGGTAGATATTTTTTTCCGGGGACCTGAAGAGATGCCGGAAATCGAGCTGAAAGCCTTAACGCTGTGCAGGGGTACCGTACTTGATGCAGGTGCTGGTGCTGGCAGCCATGCACTATGGCTCCAGCAACAAAAAATAGAGGTTACTGCTCTCGATATCTCAGAAAAGGCAACCACCATTATGAAACAACGGGGCGTGAAACAGGTACTCCAGCAAGACCTCTTCTCCCTGAAAGGGCAGCAATTTGACACCCTGCTCCTGCTCATGAACGGAATTGGGTTAACCGGAAGTATTGCCGGTTTACAGGATTTCCTGCAATGGGCCAAATCCCTGCTGAAAAAAGACGGGCAATTACTGTTTGACAGTTCTGATATTGCCTATCTCTACCAGGACATAGACTTTCCCCAGAACAAATATTATGGAGAAGTAGCCTACCAATACGAATACAAACAACAAAAAGGCAACTGGTTCAACTGGCTGTATGTGGATCAGGCGATGTTGTTGAAACTGGCCAAAGAAGCGGGATGGCAGTGCGAAATTATACTGGAAGATGAGTACGACCAGTACCTTGCCCAGCTCCGCCTTAGCACCAGGTAGCTGCGAAGCAACATAAAAAAAGGTGACCCTGATTAGGGTCACCCTCTACATCTTATAAGATAAATGCTTATGCGCGTTCTTCCCAGATCGCTGCAATATTAATGATCGTTTGTACTGCTTTTTCCATATCCTGTACAGAAACCCATTCCTGTTTACCGTGAAAAGCATGTTCGCCTGCAAAAATATTAGGGCAAGGTAGACCCATCAGTGATAAACGGGAGCCATCTGTTCCTCCCCTGATGCTTTGTTTTTTAGGCTCAACACCTGCTCTTTCAATAGCCAGTGTTCCGTATTCAATGACCTGAGGATACTGATCCAGTACACTTTTCATATTGCGGTATTGCGCTTTGATCGTTAAATCAAAAGTAGAATTTGGATAAGATTTAAGCACACCCTCTGCTACCGACCTTAGCGTTTCCCCATGCTGCGCGAGCAGGGCATCGTCAAAATCACGGAGGATAAAACTGGCCTGAGCTTGCTCTACGTTTCCATGAATAGTTCCCGGATGAATAAAACCCTCTTTATTGCTGGTGGCTTCCGGCGTTAAACGGTCTTTCGGTAAAGCATCAATAATCGCACAAAGGATCTTGATGGCACTTTCCATCTTACCTTTAGCAAAACCCGGATGAGAACTCACCCCGTTAACAGTCAATACGGCCCCGTCTGCAGAAAAAGTCTCGTCTTCTATAGAACCCAGAGTTTCTCCATCAATGGTATAAGCGAAATCTGCACCCAGCTTTTTCAAATCAACCTTATCTACACCACGTCCGATCTCTTCATCCGGTGTAAACAGGATCTTAATGGTTCCATGTTTAATGTCCGGGTTGGCCACCAGGAAAGCCGCAGCTTCCATGATTTCCGCTACACCAGCTTTATTGTCTGCACCCAACAGTGTTGTACCGCTGGCCGTAATAATATCATTTCCAATCTGGTTCTTCAGATCCTTATGCTCCTTCAACTTCAGAATAATGGTTTCGTCATCCGGTAAAACCAGATCCTGCCCCTGATAATTGCGGTGGATGATCGGTTTTACATTTAATCCGCTGCAATCCGGCGAAGTATCCATATGTGAACAAAAACAGATTACAGGCACCTTTTTGTCGGTATTGGAAGGGATAGTAGCGTATACATAACCATATTCGTCCAGGTGTGCATCTTCAAGGCCTGCCGCCAATAACTCCTCTACCAGTACGCGGCCCAGGTTTTTCTGTTTTTCTGTTGAGGGCGTGGTGGTTGACTGTGGATCAGACTGCGTATCTATTTGCACATACTTCTTAAAGCGTTCTGCCAGTGATTCTGTTTTATTTTGATATTTTAGCATAATTTTAATGAATAAAGTCTGTTTAAGCTTATTAGATATAAACAGGCTCCAAAGGTAAAGAAAGATTACACTAACTTAAAAGGCATCCCTTGAAAACAATATTTACGGTTATATTCCTTTCGCTCTCCCTAAGTGTATTTGCGCAATCCAATTTTTACAAAATCAGCGTTGGCGGCGGAGCGGGAATTACCCAGTCTTTTGCCGATCTGAGAAAGCATGATTTCGGACTGGCAGGCTATGTAACCGCAGATTATCTGTTTACCCCTTTTGTCAGCCTAGGCCTGGAAGTTCAAGCCGGCCAGATCAATGGTGGCGACAAACAAACCGACCCTAATCACCGTCAGTTCATCAATACCTATAAATCTGTTACGGCCAACGGAAAACTCTATCTCGGCGCATTGACGGACTACGAACACAGCGAATTTCTGAGTGCCATTAAGGGCCTGTATGCCGGCGCCGGACTGGGTGTGATCCAGAATAAAGTAAGCAATGTCCGGATCAAACCCTACCAGGATGGAACCACAGATGCCAACTCTTATGTATTTCCAGGCGAGGATCAAAGCAAGGAAATTACAGTTCCGTTGAACCTGGGGATCAATTTCTACCT
>NZ_DATMRL010000672.1:0-7133 GCF_035566355.1 Pedobacter sp. | reverse complement strand
ATCGTAAGAAAGTGCTATGCCACTAAAAAGTGTTAACGCTATTCTTTTTTGTTTTCATCGATAGGAGGTCTGTTTTTTCTGCGAAAAAAATCTTTTTTGGAATCTAAAGGTGTCCGTTAAAAAAAACGATTGTTAGTATGATTGTCTTACAAAGGCAAGAAAGAAAATAATCCAGTCTGCACCATACCGGTCTGCACCCAACGAAAATATGTTTTCATGATCGAACCTCAGAATCTGTAAGATTCAGTGAGATCAGAAAACATATTTTTAAACAATCAATCAGCGTTATTGTCCCAGGGTAAAAAACATAGCCACTGCAGCAGCACCCATAGCAATGAAAGTGAACCATAGCAGGAATTTGGACAGATAACCGCTTTTAAACTCACCCATTATTTTTTCGTTCGCTGCTATTTTGGCAATCAGGAACAGTAAAGGGACAGCTGCAACACCATTTAATACAGCAGCATAAACCAGGGCTTTAACCGGATCAATACCCACAAAATTGATGGTCAAACCAATTAACGTTGCTATTGTTATCACACCATAAAAGCCATGAGCTCTTTTCAGCTTCAAGTTTAATCCGGACTTCCAGCTAAAAGCTTCTGCCACAGCATAGGCTGCAGAACCTGAAAGTACAGGCACTGCTAAAAGACCAAGCCCGATGATACCAATCGAAAAGATCAATTTTGAAAGATAGCCCGCATGAGGAAAAGAGTGGACCAAAGGTTCCAGAGCTTTGGCTGCATCGGCTGCTGTTTTTACGTCGTGAACGCCGCTATTGTGCAAAACAGTTGCACCAACCACTAAAATAGACCAGGTGGTAATTTCAGAAACAATCATGCCCGTACCATTATCGAGCCTCATTTTATGAATATTTGCCCAGCCAATATTAGGCTTCCCATTTTTAAAAAGATGATCCCTTTTTTCTTCCTCCACTTCCTGAGAAGCTTCCCAAAAAAACATATATGGAGATATGGTTGTTCCCAGAACTCCGGTGATGATGAACAGGAAAGCAAAATTAAATTCAAAATGGGGGGTGATTGTGGCCTTTAAGACTGTTCCCCAGGGTTGATCTACAATAAATACAGTGATGGGGTAAGCGAGCAGGGCAATAGCCAACCATTTCAATATTCTGGAATATACCTGGTAGTTAGTGAAGATTTCCAGAACAAGGATGAAAATAGTAAAGAATAGGGTTAGAATCACAAAGGGAGCAGAAGGAAGGAGTAATTGGGCTGCTGCGGCCATTGCTCCAATGTCTGCTCCAATATTAATGGTATTCGCCACTACAACCAGCCCCACTACGATGTAAAGCACTGTTTTACTATAATGGTCCTTGACAATTGCAGCAAGGCCTTTACCGGTAACTAAACCAATTCTTGCACAAGCCTCCTGTACTGCGGTCATAAATGGAAGCATATATAATGCAGTCCACAACTGACCATAGCCAAATTGAGCCCCAGTTTGGGAATAAGTTGCTATTCCAGAGGGATCGTCGTCTGCGGCGCCTGTAGTAAGGCCGGGACCAAGTACACTGAAAAACTTTCTGATTTTATTTAACTTACCGTTCTTGGCTGGGATCCGTTTCATAAAGAAGGATAAATAGGCGTTATAGACATATAATTAAAGGTAAAGTTTTAAATCACTTCATCCCATTTCTTCGTAACATTTATTATAGAACATCCTCTAAGTAGTAATAGGCGCTATTATTAAATAGATTTCATAAGTAAATGAATATTCACTTATATTTGTTTGTTAATTCATAAATATGAGAGCGAGAGATATTGATAAAGAGAATCTGGTTAAAAAAACAGCGATAGAGATTATTGGAAAGGGAGGCTTTGAACATTTTAGTATAAATAAGCTCGCCAAAGCATGTGGCATTTCCGTGGCCACACTTTATATATACTATAAAGACAAAGAAGATCTTCTTTCATCTCTGGCTACGGAGTTGGGCAGAAAGATGGGAGATGCTATGCTGAAAGATTTTGACCCGGAGTCTTCTTTTGAGGCTGGTTTACGTCAACAATGGTTGAATCGTTATCACTATATGATAGAAAATCAGTCTATCAGTTTATTCTTCGAACAAGTGAGAACCTCATCGTATCAGGAGCAGTTCTTAAAAGCATTTGCAGAAGATTTAAAAAATGTATTCGGGAAGTTTATGGATAACATTGTTGCCAGGGGAGAGATTAATGCTATGCCCCTGGAAGTGTATTGGTCGGTGGCCTTTGCACCCCTTTATGCGCTTATTAAGTTTAACAATGAAGGACAGAGCCTGGGAGGGAAACCCTTCAAATTAACCGATGAAATGTTTTGGCAGGCATTTGATCTGGTGGTTAAAGCGCTTAAGCGATGAATCAATTAATTGTTTAACTAAATTAAAGAAAATGGAAAATTTTGATCACATATTACTTTTTAAAACTGATATAAGATCCGAATCAGATAAAATGAATCTTCAACCTGTTCTTGACACACACGATTGTATTGAGAATTGGAATGTGGATTTGGACGACGAAGACTATGTACTCAGGGTGATATCCCGTCAGTTAAAACACCATCAAATTATCGAATTGATTAATAAACACGGCTATGAGTGCCATGAATTAAAATAATTAAAATGAAACAGAACGAAATTATCCCTTTTACCGGCTATCAGAAAGCCGTTATATTTATTCTCGCTATTACCCAGTTTACGGTTATTCTGGATTTTATGGTGATGTCGCCTTTAGGCGATCTGCTGATCAAATCCCTGGATATGAAACCTTCTAATTTTGGAGTAGCGGTTTCTGCCTATGCTTTTAGCGCAGGTATCTCCGGTCTTCTTACGGCAGGTTTTGCAGATCGTTTTGACCGGAAAAAGCTCTTGCTGTTTTTTTATAGTGGGTTCATTATTGGAACCATATTTTGCGGCGTTGCACAGTCTTACCCGGTTCTGGTTGCGGCCAGGATCATCACCGGATTGTTTGGTGGTGTAATCGGATCCATTTCTATGGCCATCATTACTGACCTTTTTGCTTTACAACAAAGAGGTCGTGTAATGGGCTTTGTAACAATGGGTTTTGGTGCAAGTCAGGTTTTAGGCATCCCTATTGGATTGTATATTGCTAATCTATGGGGATGGGAAGCTCCATTTTTAATGGTTGCTGGAGTAGCGATTTTGGTGGCTGTATTTATTGCAATTGTACTCAAGCCTGTGAATCAACACTTGAAACTTCAAAATGATAAATCTGCCTTTACACATTTATGGCATACGGTATCCAAACGGGATTATAGAGTTGGATTTATGGCCACAGCCGTATTATCGATTGGTGGTTTTATGATGATGCCTTTCGGAAGTGTGTTTGCAGTAAACAATTTGCATGTTACAGAGAAGCAACTTCCTTTGCTGTTCATGGTTTCGGGCGTAAGCGCACTTGTCATTATGCCTATGGTTGGACGCTTAAGTGATAAAGTAAGTAAGTACAAGTTATTTGCGGTGGCCTGCCTATGGATGATTGCTGTTTGTGTAATTTATACCAATTTATCGGCTACTCCATTTTGGATCGTATTGCTGCTCAATGTAATGATGATGATTGGGATTATGGGCAGGATGGTTCCCTCTCAGGCTTTAATGAGTGCAGTGCCGGAAATGGAAGACAGAGGTGCTTTTATGAGTATTAATGCTTCCCTGCAGCAGATAGCCGGAGGGGTGGCGGCAGCTGTTGCTGGTATGATTGTTTATCAGGACAACAAATTCAGCCCTTTGAAGAATTATGATATAGTTGGATATGTAGTGGTTGTGATATCATTGATCAGCATTTATCTGATGTACCGGGTAAATGAGGTAGCTAAAAAGAGAGCAAATGAAAAGCCGGTTTTACCTGAAGAAGAAGCTGAAGAAGTACTAATAACAGCAGAGTTTTAAAGAAAAGCCCTCAATGAAATTCATTGAGGGCTTTTTTCCTTGTACAGGTCTAATATCCTGTATTTTGTTTCAATTTTTTATTCGCATCTAACTCTGATGATGGAATTGGAAATAGGAGTTGAAAATCTTGTATAGTAACATTATTTACAGCCTTTTCAACTTCTTTATATTTTCCAAGACGGATCAGGTCCCAACGTCTGTGCCCTTCAATGCAAAGCTCACGGGAGCGGTCTTTAACCAGGGAATCTACAAATGCCGCAGACGTAGGTGTATTGGCAAGACTTAGCTGTTGAGCTGGCAAAGTTAGACCTGCACGCGCTCTCACTGCATTTAAGCCAATAAATTTTGCCGGATCTGCCGGATTTACCTTGTTCATCGCCTCAGATTGCATCATCAATACATCTGCATATCTCAGAACAATCCAGTTTACACGTGAATTATTTGTACCTGCAACCCATTTAGGGTCTTTAAATTTAGAGACATAAGGTGTAACCGTAGTGTTTGCTGCTGTATTGGATACGTTCCAGTTTTTCCGGATGATATCGTCTTTGGTGTAGGTGTTGTTGAACAGGTTCAGGTTGGCAACAAATGATCCGGAACCCTTTACAATAGCAGGGGAGAACATCCTGATAATAATGTTCTGGGTTGTACTGTTGTCATCTCCAAATTGTACGTCAAAGATGTGTTCTGTTTGAGTTGGAAAATACTTAAGGTCACAGTTAAATACATCTGAATAGTTAGCCATCAGTTTATAAATACCTGAATTGATGACCTTATTGCACGAGGCAAGTGCATTTTGACTGTCATTAACATCTGCAAATGTAGTGCTGCTGCGTTGCAGATAAACCCTGGCAAGCATTGCAGATGCGGCGCCCGTAGAGACCATTCCTTTAATGCTAATCTTGTTCTCTGCATAGCAATTGGCTTCTGCGAATTTGAGATCCGAAATGATTTGCTCATACACTTTTGCTGCCGGGGATTTATCCGGGTAAAGATTTGGATCCTCCAGGCTCTGGATTGGTTTCAGTATGATCGGCACATCTCCAAAACTTCTTACCAGGTCAAAATAAGCCATGGCACGAAGAAACATGGCATTACCTATAATATTGTTTTTTGGTGCATCGTCCATTGCAATTCCTGGAACATTGGCTATGACGTCATTTGCCCGGCTAATAAGTTTGTAACTGTTTTGCCACCAGTTCTGGATCTCAATATTAGATGCTGTATATTGTAATTTATACAAATCAATACGTTCCTGATTTTGGGTGAGCAAAGGAACAAGACCGTCTCCGGTCAGTTCAGTAATCAAATAAATGGTTCGCTGATAGTAGGCTTGTGGTTGCAACTGGCTCAGCACACCGTTTATGGCGAGTTGGGCATCAGCAGCTGTTTTATAAAAGTTAACTGGTGTTAAAACACTGTAAGGCTTTTCTTCCAAAGCTTTTTTGCAAGAGGCAAAAAACAGAGGTGCTAAAGCTAAAGCTATAAATATCTTTTTCATCTGATTGTTCTGTTAAAGGTTAAAAACCAAGTCTTAATCCCAGGGTATACGTCCTGATATTCGGATAAGGATTGTAGTCCGTTCCCAGGGAAGTGAAATTTCCTGCAGAGTTTGAATAAGAGTTCACCTCAGGGTCATATCCTGAATATTTAGTGATTGTAATCAAATTCTGTCCAGTCACATAGACGCTTGCCGTTTTGAATACAGAAGACATTTTTGGCAGAGGAAGGTCGTAAGTCAATGTAATTGTTTTAAAACGCAGATAACTACCACTTTCCAAAATATCACTTGTTGGTCCGAGTCCTCTTCTTAATGTACTGCCTAAACTTGGCAATGTATTGCTGGTACCTTCTCCATTCCAGCTATCGGTCAATACGTAGGCAAGTTTATTGTCAGATAAGGTTCCATTTTCATTTTCTATCTTATTCTCGTTTAAGATCTGATTTCCATATACACCTTGTAGCAGAATAAACAAGTTAAACTTACCTATAGTCAAGTTGTTAGAAATTCCGTAGGAGAATTTAGGTAACGCCTGTCCGATAATGGTCCTGTCTGCATCATTGATTAAGTGGTCGCCATTCAAATCTTTATATTTTGGATCTCCAGGTTTAACCGGGGTGGTAATGCCACTTTGTGAAATCTCCTGAGCACTTTGCCAGATCCCGTCAAAGACATAACCATAGAAAGAGCCTATTGGCTTACCTACCTGTAGAATAGCGGCGCTTCTTCCGCCAGGATACAGGCTTGAACTCACATTACCAGTTAACTGCGAATTTACACCCCCAAGGTCTAGTATTTCGTTGATGTTTCTTGAAAAGTTAAGCGTAGTAGACCATTTTACTTTCTCTGATTGAATATTTTGTGTGTTCAGGGAGAATTCAAATCCCTTGTTACGAACGGAACCGATATTATCTATTACGGTTGTGAAACCACTTGTTGATGGTACAGTACGGTTAAATAGTAATTTGGTGGTTTTCTTGTTGTAATAGTCTGCTGTAAAACTGATCCGATTTTGGAACAGTCCTAAATCAACACCTGCGTTGTAAGCAGTGGTGGTTTCCCATTGCAAATTTGGGTTTCCAATGTTGTTTGGTGATGCACCTACTATACGGCCGTTGGAATAATAGGTGTTAAAAGAATATTGCTGTAAAGGTGAATAGGCAGGTATGTTTGAGTTACCTGTCAGACCATAGCCAAGCCTTAATTTCAGATCACTGATCTTTTCGTTGTCTTTCAGGAATTCTTCTGAAGAAACCCTCCACGCCAAAGCTCCTGATGCAAAGTTTCCCCATTTATATTTTTCTCCTAATGGAGAAGATCCATCTCTCCTGTAGGAAAGTGTAACGAGGTATTTGTCCATCAGACTATAATTTACCCTCGCAAGCAGAGAGGCGAGTACAACCTTATTTGCAGTTGATGTTGCAGTTGTACTTCCTCCAACACTTAAATTATCTGTGCCTAAATTGTTTGTAGTTAATGCAGTTGCAGTTGTTGTATTGCTGCTAAACTTAAATTCCTGATAAGTGAATCCAACTACAGCGCTGATCGAATGGATCTTATTTAATATGGTATTGTAACTTAAGGTGTTTTCATTTAACCAGCTTAAATTCTGTGGGTTAACAATTTGAGCATAGCCGTTTGTACTTGCGCCTAAAAAGGTTGTATTTGGTCTGAAGGTCTGTTCTTTAGAGAAACGGTCATCTGTACCAACACTTACTTTAAGTT